>JBNJEA010000127.1:0-8655 GCA_051745395.1 Thermodesulfobacteriota bacterium
TCTAAGCGACAGCGGACTGATTCGGGAAATCGACAGCGAGGAACAAACGGTCCAGCCGGCCCGCGATTTGGACTTGATCCGGCTTTCCGATATATACGCCGCCATCCGGGCCGTCGACAAGAGCGACTGGCAGGTCCCGGCCCCAATGAAAAACGAAACCATAGAGGCATTGCTCGAAAGCCTGCACACAACGGTTGACCAGCAACTGGGATCCCATACGTTGCGCGACATGGCCTGAAAAACGGCCCTTATTCCTCAAAAGGCTCAAAATACTCTTTTTCGGCGCCGCACTTGGGGCAGACCCAGTCATCGGACAGGTCCTCGAACACCGTCCCGGCCGGCACCATTTCATCGCCTTCTTCGGGATCATACACATAGCCGCACGGGCATTCATACTTCATTTTTTCCTCCTGTTTGCCCACACACACCATTTCAAGACCTAATCGATCCGCTCAAAAGCCCGGGCCCGGGCATTGCATATCGGACAGATCTCGGGCGGCTCGTTTTCAACGGTATTGCCGCAAACCGAACAGACATAGTAACAGTCAATATCCGATGGATTGTCGATTTGATCGAGCGCGGCCTGATACAATGCGGCATGGATTTTTTCCACTTCATTGGCGTAGGTAAAAGACTGTTCCGCGGCGGCCATGCCTTCGGATTTGGCCCTTTCTATCATGTCCGGATACATGGATTTAAACTCATGGGTTTCTCCGGCGACGGCATCGCGCAAATTCGCCGCCGTGTCGGATATGCCGCCGAGCGCCCGCAAATGAGCATGCGCATGCACCGTTTCAGCAGCAGCAGCCGCCCGGAACAAACGGGCCACGCCGCCATATCCTTCCTTGTCCGCTTGCTTGGCATAGGCCAGATATTTGCGGTTTGCCTGGGATTCGCCAGCAAATGCTTCCTGTAGATCTTCGGTTGTTTTGCCCATCGGGTACCTCCTCGAATAAATTTTTTCCGGTTTCATCTTTCATACGGTAAAGCCGCAGAAACAATACAAGTAAAGTCTTTTATAAATATTAACAAGATCTGTGCCACTGTCGATTCAATAATATATTTACCGGTTTTTCCGAAACGCAAGTCCCCATCGAATCCGACGCGGCCCTGCCGAAATGAGACAAAAATGATTCGGCATCATATAAGTTCTTGTTTTAAAAAGACAAACACCTTGTTTCACCATCGCCGGTGTTTCATTTCTTTTTTTGAGACATGGGGACCTGCACTTTTACGGGAAAAGATCGCACCCATGGTTGTCTACCGTCTGCCTCCTGTGGTAGTGTTGATCAAGCGACATCGAATTGCATTCGGGATTATTTTTCAATTAAAGGGATTTTTAATGAAATCAGAAAAGCAGACCATCGCCCCCCTAAAACGTGTCACGCTTTTTCTATCCGCCGGCCATACCCCTGCAGGAAAAGAATTGCTGGATGGAGAGCCCATTGAATTTATCTTCGGCCTCGGCAAAGAAGGGCTAACCCCCCTGGAACGGCGCCTGGAAGGCAAAGCAAACGGCGAAACGGTGACCCTGGAACTGTTTCAATCCAAGCTCAGTGAATTTTTCGGCCACATCCTGCCCTGCCCCGCCATCTTCAACACCAATCTGAATTCCTTTTATATCAACATGAAAATCCAGGACATCAACACCGCCTCGCCCCGTGAAGTCATCCATGCCATGGCGCAGAGCGCATCATGCGGCCATGACTGCGACTGCGGATGCGGCGGGCATTATTGAAACCGCCATGGCAACATCCGCAAAACCAGCGGGCGGCCAACGATGCCATCGACTACCTGATCGATCTTTACCGGTGGAACAAAAAGACAGAAAAAAACGGGAAGCCGATTTCATCGAACGGGCGGCGACTGGCGGTCAGGGTTTGATCGACTGATCCATTCTGCGGTCTTTTTCGGTCCAGAGGGCATTTAACCATTCCTGAAAACGGCGCCGGAACTCGGGATCTTCAAAATAATTTTGTCCCTTTAAACCCGGGTCGATCTCCGAGAGTTCGATATCAACCCGGATCGTTGCCTCCCGCCCGCAGAAAAACGCCCACAATCCCGGCACACCGTCCGGATAGGCGATGGTGACATCGATTAAAATCTCAATCAAATCGCCCATGGCATACAGGACCATGGCCGTACCCCCCGCCCTGGGCTTGAGCAGATGCGTGAAAGGCGACTGCTGCTTTTCGTGCTTGTCTTTCCGAAAACGGGTGCCCTCCACGAAATTGATTATCGAAACCGGCATTTGCTTGAATTTTTCACAGGATTTTCGGGTGGTTTCCATGTCCCGGCCCCGCAAGTGCGGGTTCTTTTCCAGAAATTGCCGGGAATAGCGTTTCATGATCGGAAAATCGAGCGCCCAGAAGGCGAAGCCCATAAACGGTACCCACAGCAACTCCTTTTTGATAAAAAATTTATACGGCGGGATTTTGCCGGAAAAAATCCGGGCCAGCACGATGATATCCACCCAGGTCTGGTGATTTGAAATCAACAGGCACCACCGGCGAACCCGGAGATTATCGGCCCCCCGGACATCCCAGCGGATGCGGCTGGTAAGGCGGCAAGTCCTGTCGGCGCACCACACCCACAGATCGCCCAACGCGTTTAAGACTCCGGAGCAGCCGATGCGAAGCCCGCGTACCGGTGTCAGCTTCAAAAGGGCCACCCCTATGAAAACGACGAAGAGGGCCACCGTAAAAATCACATACATCAAAAAGGTAATGGCGCCGCGCACGGGCGCCGGCAAAAACGCCAGCATCGTTGATCGCCTGCCGAAAAGGTGAGTATAGCCGCATAGCATTTCCATGCCCCTATGCAATAAATACCATAAAAACCACCTTGTACGAAACCCTCATTTTTCGAAAACCGCTGTTTGCCGGGCGACCCCCTTGCCTTTGGCCGGGGATCCGGCCGCAAAAATTGCTTCAAGTCCCGTCAACTGCTTGCCCGTCAAAAATAATTCCGGCTTACTGTTTGACAAAACACGAAAAATGATGTAATTTTGTAATTTCGAATACTTTTTTAACAATAGAATTTAGATGCAATTCAAATAGTTACCATTTCGTGTGGCCGTTTGTTCGAAAATAAGGGCAATGCTGCGGAGGAGTAAATCAAATTCCTATAAAAACAAATCGTTTTATTCGATTCGTAAAAACGAATTTACCCCCCTGACAATACGAAGAGTTGCCACATTATTTTTGTGACAAATGCAATATTAATTCACTTGAAGGATAGACATTAAGGACGAATAATATGGAAAATCAATCCGCACCCCATGAAAGGCTTCAAGTTGAAAAGGCCTACAAGATTTTCGGCGGCGACCCCGCGCCTGCTTTCAAACTCATCGAGCAGGGGAAAAGCAAGGATGAGATCTACAAGGAAACCGGCCTGACCATCGGGGTCCACAATGCCAATTTCACCGTTTACTCCGGCGAAATCTTTGTCATCATGGGCCTTTCCGGCTCGGGCAAATCCACTTTGGTCCGATTGTTAAACCGGCTGATTGAGCCCACCAGCGGCAAGTTCATTGTTGAGGGCCAGGATATCGCGAAACTGGACCGAAAGGAACTGGTGGAAATCCGGCGCAAATACATGAGCATGGTATTTCAGTCCTTTGCCCTGATGCCCCATCTGACGGTCCTTCAAAATGCCGCCTTCGGCCTTGAGGTCATGAAGATCCCGGAAAAAGAACGCAATGAACGGGCAAAGGCCGCACTGGAACAGGTGGGACTCGAACATGTGGCAAACAGCTACCCGAGTTCCCTGTCCGGCGGCATGCAACAACGGGTCGGCCTTGCCCGCGGCCTTGCCGTTGATCCCGATATCATGCTCATGGACGAAGCCTTTTCCGCCCTCGACCCGCTGATCCGGACGGAAATGCAGGACGAGCTGCTCAAGCTCCAGGAAGGCAGCAGCAGAACCGTTATTTTTATTTCCCATGACTTAGACGAAGCCATGCGGATCGGCGATCGCATCGCCATCATGGAAAGCGGACGCATCGTCCAGATCGGCGCACCCGAAGAGATCATGAAAAATCCCGCCGACGATTACGTCAAGGCATTCTTCCGCGGCGTTGACCCCACAAACGTTTTTAAAGCCGGCGATATCGCAACCAATACCCAGGTCACCTTTCCCGTGCACAAGGCCGGTCTCCGCGCGGCACGGGAGCGGCTGGTTGAATATGACCGCGAATACGCCTATATTCTCAATAAGGATCGAACTTTCGTGGGCGTCGTCTCCCAGGCCTCGATCAATGAAGTGCTCGAAGACCCCGCAGTGAATTCGGAAGACATCAAAACCGCCTTTATCGACGGTATCGAACCGATCAAGGAGGATGCCACCCTCCAGGAAATATTGCCGTATCTTACTTCCTATGAGTGCCCGGTACCCATCGTGAATGCCAGCAACAAATATATCGGCACCATTTCGCGGCACCGGTTTATCAAAACCTTAGACAGGGAATCCTAAAAACTTAATTTTCAGGAGGAGCGATGTTCGATATATTCAGATATACCATACCCCTTGATGACTGGATCGCAATCGGCGTTGACTGGCTTGTATCCAATTTCAGACCCCAGTTCCAGGCCATAAAAGTGCCCATCGAAGTAATGTTAAACGGCATTGATGATTTTCTTCTCTGGCTTCCCGAGGAACTCATTCTGGTGGCTTTCCTGGTCATCGGATGGAAAACCGCCGGCTGGAAAGTCGGGGTTTTCAGCTTCGTGGCCATGCTGTTTATCGGCTTGATCGGCTTGTGGGATTTGACCATGACCACGCTGGCCATGGTGATTTCCGCCGTTGTCGTGTGTGTTTTAATCGGTGTTCCCCTCGGCATCCTGTCTTCCCGGAGCAACCGGTTTGAAGCGGTACTGCGACCGGTCTTAGACGCCATGCAGACCACGCCGGCTTTCGTCTATCTCGTCCCGGTTGTCATGCTGTTTTCGATCGGCACTGTCGCCGGCGTTATCGCAACGATCATTTTCTCCATGCCGCCGATTATCCGCCTGACCAACCTGGGCATCCGACAGGTGCATCCCGAGTTGATCGAAGCGACCTATGCCTTCGGCGCAACCCAGCGGCAGGTGCTGTGGAAAGTACAGATCCCGCTGGCTTTGACCACGATAATGGCCGGATTGAATCAGACCATTATGCTGTCGCTTTCCATGGTCGTCATCGCTTCGCTTATCGGTGCGGGCGGACTCGGCGTACCGGTTTTTGAAGGCCTAAACAGCCTGCAGGTCGGACTGGCCGGCATTGGCGGGCTCGGCATTGTTTTAATGGCCATGGTACTCGACCGGATAACCCAGGCACTGGGATCGACCCAGGATCAGGATTAATCCCTGAAAATGCCCGAATGGGTTACCCGACAACGCAATCGGAAAACAAAAAGGAGGTTTCTCATGAAACGATTTTTACAGGCAATGGGTTTGGCAGTATTGATTTTTTCTGCATTCCTGATGGCTTTCCCCGGAAGCAGTTTGGCCGAAGATCAGCCCGGCAAGGGCAAAACCATTCAGCCCGCCGCGGCCACTTGGACGACCGGTTTTTTTCTGGAAGCACTTTATTCCAGGGCCTGTGAAGAACTCGGCTACGAGGTCGAGGATGCCAAAAAACTGGCAGGTCCCATTTTCTACCGGTCGCTTGGCCAGGGTGATGTGGATTTCTGGGCCAACGGATGGTTTCCGCTGCACCAGGATTTTCTGCCCGATAACTGGGAGGAAAAAATGAGCATGGCCGGCACCGTTGTGGAAGCCGGGGCCGTCCAGGGATATCTGGTTTCCAAAGAACACGTCGAAAAATACGACATCACGTCCCTTGAAGATTTCAAGCGGGAAGAAGTCAAGGAAGCATTTGATGCCAACAATGACGGAAAAGCCGACCTGGTGGCCTGCCCGCCCGGATGGGGCTGTGAAAAAACCATCGCTTTCCACATGGACACCTATGATCTCCACGACCACATCAACCTGATCAAGGCGGGCTACAGTGCCAGCATGGCCGATGCCATCGCGCGATACGAGGCCGGCGATCCCATTCTCTTTTACACATGGACCCCGAACTGGACCGTCGACAAACTCAAACCCGGCGAAGATGTGCTGTGGATCAACGTGCCCGAAACCGTTCCCAAGGAAGGCCAGAAAGGCTTTGAAGATGCGATGGTGGCCGAAGGGCTGACCGGCACCGTCACCGATCCCTGCAAAATGGGATTTGTGGCCAACGACATCCGGGTAGTTGCCAACCAGGAATTTCTGGACAACAATCCGGCCGTCAAAACCATGTTTGACAAGATGTCGGTACCCTTCTCCGACATCACCGCTCAGAACAATAAAATGTTCGAGGGCGAAGATGATCAGGAAGACATCGAACGACATGTGGACGAATGGATTGAAGAAAATCAGGACAAGTGGAATGACTGGCTGAAAGCCGCGAAAGCCGCTGCGAAGTAAGGCGGTCGTTCCGTCACATCAAAAAACATTTGAATTTTTGATGCAAAAATTATAAGAATGTAGTATATCTAAATATTAACCCTTCATTGGACGGTTAGATCAATGGAGGGTTAGTATTAAGAAAACCATTGTATTTTTTACAAATGCCGGGTTTTTTTCCAGATAATGGATGTCTTTCAAATTTTTGAATTTGAAAAATTTGAAAGTCGTATAAAAGGTCAGTTTTGGATGGTGGCGGTAAAAGTTCAAGTTCGCCGCGGAGCGCGATCCCGGAACTTTTTCAAAACCATCAAATGGGAATGTTTACTCAAGGAAAAAAGGAGATGGTAAAATGAAGAAACGGTTATTATTGGTGTTACTGTTGGCCGGTTTGTTGTGCTTTCCCGCATCCATCGTCTTTGCCGCAGACGGCATTGATATTGGGGGGGCCCTGAGGTACAGCTATGAGTACAAAGATTATGACGAGGGGAATAAAGATAAAGGCGGTGATTTTGCATTTGACACATTCCGCCTGAACCTGGACGGTGAAATCAGCGAAATGATTTTATCCGCTGAATACCGTTTTTATCCGTCCCAAAACTGGAACAGCATCCATCATGGTTGGGTTGGATATGACTTCACCGAAAACTGGCAGGGCCAAGTCGGTGTGCATCAGGTTCCTTTCGGCATTCAACCCTTCGCTTCCCACAGCTTCTGGTTTTCCGGACAATATTACCTCGGTTTGGAAGATGATTATGACCTGGGTTTAAAAGCCCTTTACAACGACGGCCCCCTGGACTTAGCATTCGCATTCTATAAAAATGGTGAATTAGGCAATGCAGGGGACCCCGGTCGTTATTCTATCGATGTTTTAAACGCAGGAGACGTTGCTGCTGGCAATGAAGAAACCAACCAGGGCAACGTAAGGGCAGCCTACACCTTTACTCATAGTGACAACGCCAGCACCGAATTTGGAATCTCTGGACAATATGGTCAGATATATAACTCAAATACTGATGACTCAGGAGATCACTACGCCGGCGCCGTTCACATGGTTGGTAACTACGGCCCTTGGAACATTCAGTTGGAAGGAATTCAATATGAATATGACGCCGAAAATCCCGTCGGATCCAATGACGACACAATCGTTGTCGGAGGGTACGAATCTCCCTGGGAAATTCCCTCGGAAGCCATGGTCGGCACTTTCAACATATCATACGGTCTGCCTGTTGACATCGGACCGATCGATAAACTGACATTCTACTCAGACAATACGCTTATTGAACCGGATGAAGACAATTTCGAAGGGTCCATGCAGAATGTCGTGGGTTGCATGGTCGCCTCCGGTCCTGTTTACACCTACTTTGACGTTATTTCTGCAGAAAATATGCCATTTAGCGGCGGCAGCATGGTCGAAACGGACACCTCGGATCGCAATACCCGTATCAACATCAACGTTGGCTACTATTTCTAAGCCATAGCTTGAAATACCGCCAATTATGATTGTAAAAAGCCGCTGTCCGGGCGTTTTTCCCGGACAGCGGCTTTTTTTATTGCCAATCAATCCTTAAACACCAGCTTGCCCCCGATAAATCCGGCCACGCCGGCGGCGGCGAGCATGATGAGGTTGACCACCAGAAATCCGGCCCGGCGGGCGGCGCCGGCCATGATCACGTCCGGGTTGACCAAATACCAGATCACCACCAGAAAACAGGTCGCGGTGACCACGGCGGCCGCGCCGATCTTGACGAGAAACAAATTGCTCAACGCGCCGCCGTATTTGCGCTGCCAGGCGTTATAGCCGGAATACAGCACAAACGGCAGGGTCAGCAGCACCACGATCGTGTAATAAAAGGCGGCCTGTGCCAGAAAACCGGCCGAAAACACCGCGGCGACAAACATGAACAACACGGTGATGGGCAGCACGCCGTTGGGCACGTGCACGGACAGGGGATGGGCGTGGTGCTTTACCATTTGCCGTTGCAGAAACTCGATAAAGCCGCTTTTGCCGGATTGCGGCGCATTCGCCCCGGCGGATTGCGCCGCCTTTGGGGCTGCGTCGCCCTCCGTAACCCCGTAGACTTCTTTCACCTTGGCCTTTTCGCGCTCGAGCTGCTTGTCCGTTTTTTGGGCCTGAACCGCCTCGGCGTCTTTTTCACTGATTTCCACAAACTTGCTCCGGTCCGCACCGCAGACCGGACACTTTTCCGGGGGCTGATCTGCGGAG
>JBNJEA010000128.1:0-8630 GCA_051745395.1 Thermodesulfobacteriota bacterium
CATGACCGGACCGGTGGCAAACCGCTGCGGAATGGAAAGCACCTTCTTCATGGCGAGCAGTTCCTCGCCCTTTTCCTCGGCTTCACCGCCCGGCGGCTGGTATTTATGAAAAAACTGGGTGGCCTTGGTCAACAGGCCGATGTCGCCTTCCACCTTGAGCTTGCCCGAGGTAAAGGCGCTCATGCCGTCGAGCTTGCCCAGCGTGATGTCGATCCAGTCCCGGGCAGCGACGGTGGTGGTCACATCGGGATCATGCAGGCCTTCGACCACCTTGACATCGCCGTCATTGACGCAGACCGTCCATTCGCCCCCGCCTTCGCCGGTAATCACGTAGCCGTAATTGGCGGTCACGCCCTTGACGCCTTCCGGGTTGACCCGGTCTTCCATGGTGTTGAAGATGTCGGCCACACTGACTTCGTCTTCGGCCTGGGGGGGCTGGTACTTTTTGAAAAACTGCGTGGCCTTGGTCAGCAGGTTGAGATCGCCTTCCACCTTGAGCTTGCCCGAGGTAAAGGCGTTCATGCCGTCGAGCTTGCCCAGCGTGATATCGATCCAGTCCTGGGCGTCGACGGTGGTGGTCACATCGGGATCATGCAGCCCCTCCAACACTTTGACATCGCCGTCATTGACGCAGACTGTCCATTCGCCCCCGCCTTCGCCGGTGATGACGTAGCCGTAATTGGCGGTCACGCCCTTGACGCCTTCCGGGTTGACCCGGTCTTCCATGGTGTTGAAGATATCGGCCACCGTGGCGCCGGATTTTTTCCGCTTCGGGGCGCCTTCTATGGCCCATTTGCGCAATTCCTTTTTCAGTACCTTGCCGATGGGGTTGCGGGGAAAGTCGACTTCCAGAATTTCGACGTACTTGGGCACCTTAAAGCGCGCCAGGTTGTCCCGGCAGTATTCAATGACCTCTTCTTCGGTCACCGAGGGGTCTTCGGGCAGGACAAACACCTTGACCTCTTCGCCCATGGTCTCGTCGGGCACGCCGACGGTGGCGGCCTCGGTGATTTTGGGATGGGCGGCCAGGGCGTTGTCGATTTCCTTGGGATAGATATTTTCCCCGCCCCGGATGATCATGTCCTTGATCCGGTCGACGATGGTGATGTAGCCGTCTTCGTCCTTGATGCCCACGTCGCCGGTGTGGAAAAAGCCGTTTTCATCGATGTCTTTTGCCGTGGCCTCGGGCCGGTTGTAGTAGCCCTGCATGACGTTATCACCCCGGATGACGATTTCGCCCCGCTCATTCGGCGGCTGCTCGTTTCCGTCTTCATCGACGATCAACACCTCCTGGCCGGGCAGCGGAAGGCCGATGGAGCCGGCTTTGCGCACCCCGTCGCGCGGATTGATGGTGCTGACGCACGTGCCCTCGGTTAAGCCGTAGCCCTCGACGATCTGGACGCCGAAGGTGTCTTCGAATTTTCGCAGCACCGCCTCGGTCATGGGCGCAGCGCCGCAGATGCCGAATTCCATGGATGAAAGATCGTAGTTCCGGCCCTTGGGGTCGGCGAGCAGGATCTGGTAGACGGCCGGCACCGCGGACCAGAAATTGATCCGGTGCGATTCAACGATTTCCCAGAACTCGCCGGCGGAAAATCCCTTGCGCAGCACGATCTGGTGTCCCTTGTCCATGGCCGATATGCAGGTCAGCATGGCATTGACGTGAAACAGGGGCAGAAAACACAGGAAATTCTTGTTCTCCCCGGTTTTTAACGCCGCGTTGATCATCTTGGCATCGGCCACCACGTTTTTATGCGACAGCAGCACTCCTTTCGGGTTGCCGGTGGTACCGGAGGTGTAGAAAATAAAGGCGGTATCATCCGGATCGCAGTCGCACTTTACAGAACTGTCCTGGCTTTCGGCCATGATCTTTTCAAAAGACAGGTAATTGCCGGACGGGTTGTCGCCGATTTCGATGACGGTTTCCAGGTGCGGGCAGTTTTGCTTGATTTCGTCAAACATGGGCATGTACTGGTCCTCGACGACCAGGCCGCTGCCCTTGGAATCGTTTAACAGGTATTGCACCTCCGGGCCCTTCCACCATCCGTTGATGGGGCCGGCCACCGCGCCGATCTTAATCGCCGCGCAATAGGCTATCAGGGTCTCGGGGCTGTTTTGTACCCATACGTGGATAAAATCGCCTTTTTTGAAACCGAGCTTTTTAAACGCATTGGCCAGGATGTGGACCTGGCGGCAGAACTCGCCGTAGGTCAACTGCCGGTCGTAAAAGGTCAGGTAGGGACAGTCTTTGAAACGATCCACGGCATCATCGATGTAGTCACCGAGGTTGAGGCCGGAATAATCTGGTAATGTTTCGAAGGTCATTTTGTGCTTCCCCCTTTTATGAATATGAACGCTTGGACTCAGGGATTGAGGGACTAAGGCACTGAGGCACTAAGTGCCTGAGTTTCTGAGCCCATAAGTCCTTGAGTCCCTGAGTTCTGAAGTCCCTAAGTCCCTAAGTCCCTAAGTCCCTTAGTCCCTTAGTCCCTTAGTGCCTTAGTGCCTTAGTCCCTAAGTGCCTTAGCCCCTTAGTGCCTCTATCTCCCCCGTCAGCAGAAACAGCACCGTCCACAGCGTACCCCCGAACCCGGAGGCCAGCGCCCGGTTGACGGCCTTTGGCACCTGGTGCTCTCCGGCATCACCCATGATCTGAAGGGCGGCCTCGCCCACCCGCACCATGGCCGTGGCCCCGATGGGATTGGATGCGATCACGCCGCCGGACGGGTTGATCGGAAAATCGCCGTCAATGGCGATGGCATCTTCTTCGACCATTTGGAGGTGCTCGTCGCCTTCAAAGAGCAGAAATTCGCGCAGCCAGTCCAGACCCCACCAGGACGAGGGATCATACATCTCGAACATGTCGATCTGGTTTCGCGGATCGGTAATCCCGTTTCGCCCGTAAATTTTTTCCGCTGCATACCGGTGGGTCATGAGCACCGGCGCATCGCCGAAGAGGTGGAAGCATTCCTCCCGGTGGACCGTGATGTGATCGGCAATCCAGGCCGGCTTCTGGCGAAGCTGCCTGGCCTTTTCCTCGGTGGCAAACACCATGGCGCACGCCCCGTCGCTCTGGGAACACATGTGGATCATCCGAAGCTCGCCCACCAATGCCGGGGAATTGACCATCAGGTCTTCGGCCTGGTCCCATTCCAGTCCCAGCCGGCGATGGGCCTTTTCGTTTAACATGGCGTGCTTGTCCATCTGAATCCGGTATTTCATGGAAGCCCGCTTGGCGCGATCTTCGCCGAATTCATCGATCAGGCTTTGGGCCGTCATACCGGTCAGCGCCCCGGTCTGCAACTGCCGGGCCCACAGGGGATCGGCCATATTGGTGATGCCGCCGGTGGTGTGGCCCTCCTGGAGTTTTTCAAATCCGACGGCCAGCACCACATCGTGCAACTCCGAAGCAGCAAGATAATCGGCCGCACAGCAGATGGTCGCCCCGGTGGTGCCGCCGGTGGTCACCCGCATGCATTCCTTGCCGTATGCCCCGCTGCCCAGCACGTGCCAGAGATCGGGCTGATGCACCATTTCAAACAGTTCCATGTTGCCGTGGACGATGCAATCGACATCGTCGATGGTAATGCCGGCATGATCCAGGGCTTCGCGCACGGCTTCGTTGATCATTTCCGGCTGATTGACCTCCTCGCGGTGAGAGGAAAAAACACTTTGTCCAACACCTACAATTCCCACGTTTCTATTTTTTTTCATGGCACTTTGCCTCCCTAGTCCCTTTCGAGAATGACCACCGAATGAAATTGTCCCGCCGGCCCCATCACACCGTGGGCCAGGGCGGTTTTGGCCTCGCCGACCTGACGCTTTCCGCCTTCGCCCCGAAGCTGCACGGCCGCTTCAGCGGCCCGAACCAGGCCGCCCAGGATCATGGGATTGCCTGACAACATCCCCCCGGACGCATTGACGTTCATTTTTTCGGGGCCGTTTCCGTCTATCCAGGCCGAGCCCCGCCCTTCGTCGCACAATCCCAGTCCCTCGATCCACATGGGGAGCTGATAAGCGTACTGATCGGAGACTTCGATAACATCGAAGGCGGTTTTGGGGTCGGTAATGCCGGCGCGCTTGTAGGCTTTTTCGGCCGCCTTTTTTAACGAAAAATTCGCAGCCAGGTCCCGGTCACCGGGAAAGAAGGTGTCCATGCAGTTGCCCACCCCGTTGATCCAGACGGGTTTGTCCGTAATTTTTTTGGCCACGTCTTCGGCAGCAATGATCATGCCCACCGCCCCGTCGGAGACCGGGTAGGCATGCAGATTTCGGATGGGATCGGCGAGCATTTCCGAAGCCGTCACGTCAGCGGCGGTTAAGCTTTCAAGTCCGGCCGTATGTGGATTTTTGGATGCATTTTCCCGGGCCCGGACCACCACCTTTGCCAGTTCGTCATCGCCGATCCCCGATTTTTCCCCATACGCCCGGGCCTGCATGCCGGCTGCCGCGCAGAAATCCATGCCCAGAGGCCGGGTGAAAAATGGATCAAAAGCCACGTGAGTGACCATGTTGCGGCTCTTGGACTGGGACTCCTTGCAGTGGCCCAGCACCAAAACCACATCGTGATGGCCGGCGGCAACGGCGGCCAGCGCATAGTAAACCGCCTGGATGCCCTCCTGGGCCACTTTTTCCTCGCAGCCGAAATGAGCGCCCAGCACGTCGGTCATAGCGTTGTCGGAAATGGTGCGGGCATCAAACACGTCGTCGGAGACACTGATCGCCATGTCAATGCCCTCGCCCGGTTCATGGCGGGTAAAGCCCAGGCCGGTCTGGGCCTGGAGCGATTCAACGACTTCCAGCGCCATGCCCTGGAAGCGTTCGTACCAGATGTCGCGCTCGTAATTGGTCTGCGCAACAGCACAAATGCCAACTCGTCTCGCCATTGGATCTCCCCCTTCTGCGTTGGTGATTAATTAGAAATTTGCTTGAATTCGCGAAAATTATTAAATTTGGTTTCTCGAAATATTCCAGTGCATGTTTTTGTATTCTGAATCAAGGCATCATGAACTGCCATCACCTAACAAAAAAGCAACTTGCTACGACCGTCATACCCCCCCGACCCGCGCCATGCCGTTGGCCTCCCGGTAGCAGTTCCAGAAATCGCCGTGCCGGACGGCCCGGATGATTTGATCCTTGTCGCGGGCGCAGTCCATTTCAATCCAGGCCCGTCCGCAGCCGATCCGGGTGTGCGAATCATCGGTGGCCACCTTTGAAAACCCGATCTCCGGGATGTCAAACTCCGGCGTTTTAAATCCCTTGGACGTGATTTCCACGGCGTCTAACGGATAGCGGGCGGCCACAGCGTCAATGCGCTGCCGGGCTTTTTCCATGGGCAAATCCAGTTCCGACGGGTGGTTGAATATGTGTAAGACCTCCTCGTTTCCGGCGATCCGGTTGACGTGGACATAACCTTTTTCAAACACGGTGAGTTCAACGCCCTTGAAAATAATCAAGTCCGTGGTCATCCGGTCGACAATATCGTAGCAGTTCGGCCGCAGCAGGTAATCGTGATCGGTCAAAGCGATGAAATCAAAGCCCTGGGCGGCGTAAATGCGCACTACTTCCACAATGGAGAGTTCGCCGTCCGAACAGGTGCTGTGAACGTGTAAAGCGCCTTTTAAGTGCATCCGTTTTCCGTAAATAAGTTATTGATGCCACCGATAATAAACGATACGGCATCCCGGCCGATGGGCTTTAAGTCCGCTGACATGTCCTGCCAGAACATATAATGGTAGGCCACCCGCTCGTAGATGCCCAGGATGCTGACCGTGATGACCTCGGCGGCGAATTTGCTTTTAAACTCGATGCCCTGGTTTTTGCTGGCCTGCAGCAGGGCCTTCTGCACATCCGCGGTGAGCTTGTCAAAAATTTCCTTCCGCTTGGCCTCGACAATCGCGCTCTTGCCCACCGATTCCCGGAAAATGATGGCGACCTTTTCCGGGTAATGGGTACAGAACTCCTCGAAAAAGGAATAGCCGGCCTGTTTGAAGCCCTCCAGGGTCGAGCCGTACTCCTTGAACGCCTTGCCGAGGGTCTGGCGGAGCCGGTAGCCGATTTCATCGAGCATCTGCACCAGCAAATCCTCTTTGTTTTTGAAATAAAAATAGACCGCGCCCACCGAAACCTCGGACATGTCCGCCAGACGTTCCATGCTGGCCTTCTGAAAGCCCTCCCGGGCAAACAGGGTTTCGGCGGCCTGTAAAATGGTCTGGTATCGATATTCGCGCTCCCGCTGGCGCCGCTGGGCCGACCGCGACATCTGCGGCTGGTTGCTGTCGGCGTTCACGCTTTTTTTGTCGGCCATTGGTCCTCCTAGGCGCGAACCCCGAGCGCCGCATCGCCGATTTTCACCCGGGACAACTCGGTGGATGTGCCGAATACCTGACCGAACTTGGCACAGCGGTAGGCCCGTTCCGCGTTGTTGGCACCGAAATAGCTCCGGCTGCCGAGAATTTTCATGGCCTCGCCGGCAACGGTTTCGGCGGACTCCGTGCAGTAAACCTTGGCGCACAGGGTCAGCTCTCCGGCGGCTTTTGCGTCGTTATCCGCCGTCCAGGCCGTCCGGAAGGCCAAAAGCTGGGCGCTCTGATAATAGGTCATCATTTCGGCGAGCTTGAATCCGATTTCCTGGTAGGCGATAATCGGCTTGCCGCCGCTTCTATGGGACTTGGCATGGTCCCGCGCGGTTTCAAACGCGGATTTCATCAAACCGAGACTGGCGCCGAGGAGCACCTGGTTTTCCCAGAACCGCAATACGTTCGGCAAATCCTCCTTGCCGCCGGGGACGATGACATTTTGTTCGGAAATTTTGCAATTGTCCAGCCGGAGCGCGGATATGGCGGCCCCGGGGTAACCGAAAGCCGTTTCCGGATTTTCGACCACCAGGCCGGGGCAATCCTTTTCCACCAGGAAAATGGCCGGTTTGCCGTCAAAAAGCCCCACCACACCGATTACCGGTGCCAGGGAAGCATTGACGACAAACTGTTTCCGGCCGGAAACCACTATCGACTCCCCCTGCTTTTCCCCCGTTGTGGCCATGGACGCGCTGTCGACGCTGACCGTTTCCTCACAAAGCGCCAACGCACCGAGCCGCTCACCGTCGAGAATCGGATGGAGCCACTTTTGCTTCTGCCCTTCATCGGCCCAGGTTGCAAGCGCCCGGCCAAATATCCGGGTACTGTATTCCACGGTCAAAAACAGGGAAGGCGAAACCGCGGCCACCGTCTCCATGGCCCCCATTAAAGTGGACATTCCGGAAAACCCGGCCGGATTTTCGATGGCAAAGCGCAGATACGGCGTCCGGGCCAGCCGCGCCACGGCGTCGCGGATATTGGCATACACCGATTGCCCCGTGTCATCCATCGGGTGATTTTCGGCAAATTCGGCCAGCATTTCGTGCAGCTCGATAAAAAAGGAAAATTCCTTTTCGGAAAAATCGTAGTTCATTTGGGGCTCCTTTTCATTCAGGCACTATATCAACTTGGATATGATCATCTTCTGTATATCGGAAGTACCGCCGCCAATGGGCGCCAGCCGGCTGTCCCTGAAAATCCGCTCCATGTCGTATTCGTGGCAGTAGCCGTATCCGCCGTGGACCAGCATGGCGTCATTGGCCGGCGCCATGCTCCAGTCTCCGACAAAGAGCTTGGCAATGGCGGCTTCCAGGTGATTGAGCGGCCGCCCCTGGTCCTTGCACCAGGCGATTTTGTAAGCCAGGCCCCGGGCGACTTCCCCGAAAATGCGCATGTTGGCCAGCTTGTGCTTGGTGGCCTGGAATTCGCCGATGCTGCGGCCGAACTGGATGCGCTTTTTCGCGTAGTCAGCGCAGCGCTTGAGCATATAGGTCGAAGCGCCCACAAACGGGGCCAGCAGCGCGCTGCGGTCCCATTCCACGGTCTGCAGCGACATGTTAAAGCCGTCGCCTTCCTTGCCCAGCAGGCTTTCCTTCGGAATTTCGCAGTTGTTGAAAAACAGCTCGGAGGTCTGCGACGTGCGAACCCCCATCTTGACCAGATTAGGGCCAGTGGAAAAGCCGGGCGTGTTTTTGTCCACCAAAAAGGCCGATATGCCGGCATGGCCGGCTTCGGGGTCGGTCTTGGCATAAACGACGGACACATCGGCGATGGGGCCGTTGGTAATAAAAATCTTGCTGCCGTTTAGAACGTATGAATCGCCCTTTTTCTCGGCCGTGGTCTTCATGGAAGCCACATCCGACCCCGCATCCGGTTCGGTCAGGCCCATGCAGCCGATCCATTCCCCGGCGGCGAGCTTGGGGATGTATTTTTTGCGCTGTTCTTCGGTGCCGTGCTTGAAAATGGTGTCGGCACAAAGAAAGGAATGGGCCCCGTAGGCCAGGGTCAGCCCGCCGTCCACGCCGGCCTCTCCCAGGGCCTCGCCGGCCATGACCGTGGTGACGACATCGGCGCCGCCGCCGCCGTACGCCTCGGGGAAATGCAGCCCCAGTATCCCGAATCTGCCCAGCTTGCGAAACGATTCAAAATCAAACTCCTTATTGAGATCATGCTCCTGGACGCGCGGGACGATCTCTTTTTTGGCAAACCGGATGATTTCCTTTTTAAACATCTGCTGTTCTTTGGTGAAGGCAAAATCCATGGTCACTCCCATCG
>JBNJEA010000129.1:0-8628 GCA_051745395.1 Thermodesulfobacteriota bacterium
GGATGGCGTACGGTGCGGCCTTTTCATCGGTTTCCCGGGCATAATAACGCCGGGAAATAAAGTCGCCGCTTTCATAATACCGCTCGAAAAACCGGTACAGGTGATCATAAATTTCGGTTTCCGCCCGGGCCGTGTCTGCTGCCGCTTCCCACCGGCAACGGGCTTCGCATACCGCATCGGTACCTTCCGGATTCGGTGCCCCGTACTGCCGTGCGGTTTCAACGGCGTTTTCGTACTCGGCTTTCAGTTCCGCCTGCTGGCTGTCATCGATGCGGGAAAATTCGGTTTCGATGATGGATATCAGGTCCTTGTCAATAAACTGCGTCACCTGGTCGGCCTTGGCGTGCATGATCTTGTAAAAGCCGAAATCGAGATCGGGCTGATTGAGCTGAAACAGCTCTTTTAATTTATGAATCAGTCGTGTGCGCAGTTGTTCTTTCGTGGGCATGGGGTCGGGACTCCTGTAGCGAATTTATACGACATTCCACCGAATGGTAAATAATGGGGTTAGCCGGCTTTTTTGCTGCATGCGCCTTTCCAGGGAACGGATCAGCTGTTCCCGTTTTTCGGCGATATCGTCTTCTATGTCAAAAAGTTTCTGCCGCTGCCTTCGTTTTCGTTTTTCCAGTCTGGCGTTTTGCTCCTGGTAATTGTGCTGTTCGTCAAGTGTCGGGGCCTGCCGGTTGCGACGTTGAAAATCGTTGATTACGTTCGGTGTAATAAATATATTCGTTTACCTGGGGGCACAGCGTTCGCTTGCAGAAAGACTGCAGCCGGTCCCGCAGTTCATCCATACCGTCGGTATTTATGCATTACGTACGAAAAGACAGCAGATCGCCGAATATCCGATCATCGATAACCGTGGACAGACCATAGAGTTCCAGTAATGAATTCTGGAGCGGGGTTGCAGTTATAATGGCAAAAGAACTGATATTTACTTGAAAAATTTATAGTATGAGGAGTTATGCGCTGAATTCACCCTATAACCTTCCGATTGATTTATCTATTGTGCCTTTTGCCTAACAATACCCGTTGAAAAAGTCAACGAGTGACAATCATTTCTAAGGCTTACATGACCCCGGAAACCGCCGAAGCCAACCTGCGGATTGTTCGTCAAATGGGGTGCGCATCGGTGCACATCAGCGGGGGCGAGCCGATGCTAAATACCCGTGCCCTGGTTTCGATACTGGAAGCGGCCCGGAAGACCGGTGTCGGCATCGGCTACGTAGAGACCAACTCTTCGTGGTACACGCAATTCGGGGGGACAGTATCTTTATTCGATGAAGTAATTTCGGGCGGCATGGCCCCCGAATTGTTGCGGGGCGCTTACCCGTATCCGAGTTCGGCCAGCCGTTGTTCGCTCAGGCCCATGTAGTGGGCCACCTCGTGCACGACCGTAATGCCGATCTCCTCTTCGAGTTCCTCCCGGCTGCGGCAGGCGGCCATCAACGGTTCACGGAAAATCAGGATGACATCGGGGTAAAGCGGCGGTTCTGTGGCCGAGCGCTCTGGTAATGGGACACCGGTAAACACGCCGAACAGCGTCTCACCGGGGGGCACGTCCATCTCTTTGAGCAGGTCCCGGGACGGGCGGTCCTCCACGGCGATGCTCATGTTGTTGAGGTGGGCGCGAAACATCCCGGGAATCATTTCAAGCGCCCGCTCCACGGCATCCTCAAATGCTTTGCGGCTGATGTGCATGTTATTTTGCCCTTCTCCGGAAATCTTTCAACATCAATACCTTGAGGACCCGGCTTTGATCTAAGCCAAAGGGCATGATCGGATAAATCCGAAATTCGAACAACGCAATCTGGTTATCCGGTCTCCAGTAAGTAACGAGTCGTCGAGTTATCTTTTTTTTATTCTCGCGCAAAGCCGCCAAGAGCGCCAAGAATGGCTTGAAAGCTTTGCGTCTTTGCGTCTTGGCGCGAAAATTTGCTGTTACTGGAGTCAATCAGATAACCGAACAACGCAATTCGAAACAAATTCCGGGTGTCACAGGTTCTGGATGGCCCGTATTTTGGCATCCAGGTTGATCAGGTAGGCAAATTCCGGCTGCTTGGGCTCGGGCAGGGGGTCGTACTCTTGGGCCTTGATGCGGGCCTTGGTTGCTTCCGCGTCGCCGCCGGTATCCGCAAGGGTCTGCTCGATCAACTGCCGGAAGGCCTTGCAGTATGCAATGGCTCTGGGGATGAACCCGGCGGCGTCTTCGCCGGTGAGCACGCAGCCGTGTCCGGGGCACAGGATCTCGACTTCCAGTTCGGCCAGCTTGCAAAGCGATGCCAGGTAATCGTTGTAATCCGAAAGCCATTCGGCGAAGATATAGCCGCTGTCTTCCATGATGCCCACGGCCTCTCCCGTAAACAGCATCTTTTTCTCCGGAACATAAAAACTCATGGAATCCCGGGTGTGGCCGGGCGTGGCGATGGCCTGCACGCTTACGCCGTCGCCCAGGCCGAGTGTATCGCCGTCGGCTAAGGTCCGGTCCACCGGAAAGGTTTCGAACTCCGGCGATGCCGCCGCGTCATCGATCATGCTTTCCAGGTATTGGGCACCGGCGCGGTTTAGGTCCCGGATGGTTTCCACGGCCCGGGGCCGCTTTAACACCTCGGCCCCGGCCGAAGCGCAGCAGATCTGCATATCGGGAAAGGCTTCCTGTAAGACCGCCACGGCCCCGCAGTGGTCGTAATGGGTATGGGTCAGGAAAAAATACGCAGGGGGCCGCCCATCCAGAACCTTTCGGATTTCGCGGGCATAGCGTTTTCCCATAAACGTCATCCCCGCATCGATGACGGCGGGCAGCTCCGTGGTCAGCAAAAACGCGGGCAGATCGATTTCGCCCGTCACGTAGAGCTCAGGGGTAATCGCACCGGTTGATTTCTTGATCATTGATCGGCTTCCAGTATCTTGTGCAGGGTAAACAATAAAAGCGCATCCCGTTTCGGATGCCCCTGAAGTTCCTTAAAAGCTCTTTATTCCGCCACGGCGGTATTTTTGCAGAAAGGAAGTCCGGAATGACGGCGCTGAGGCACTGAGGCACGGAGGCACTGAGTTGAGTTTTTTTACCTTATACCTTCAACCCCTAAACCGTAAACCTCGAGTTCCTTAAAAAATCGGGCGATCTAATTCCCCAGGAACTCTTTCATTTTATTCTTGACCGCATCCTCGGCTTCCTTGCCCAGATCCTTGACTTTGTCTCCGGGGCGGAGCTGAAACTGGTCCAGGCTGACACCCAGGTCCTCCAACTGCTTGCCCAGGGCCTTTTTGACGGCATCCGATTGGATCTTTTGGTAAAGCTGGTCGAAAATTATCGCGGCGACCGCCGAAGGGGCCTTTCCGTCCTTGCCGCCGATGTCTTGCAGATGAATATCGGGCAGGTCGGTCTGGACTTGCTTGTTGTCCAGGCCGGTCATGGCCAGGTTGACCTTGCCGCCCGTGATTCTAAGGTCCTCGATCCGGATTCTGCGCTGCGGGCCTTTCTGCTCTTCGGGCGGGGGCTGCTTGTCCGGAGAGGGCTGCTTGTCCGGAGGGGCTTTGCCGGTGCCCGCCGCCTGTTTGAGGTTGTTTAAAATGGTGCGGAAATTGTCGGTCTTGCCCTTTACCTCGTAATGGATCATCGGCGATACCGCCCGGATTTCCCGGATGACGACCGGGTTCTGTGTTACGGTTTTTTCATTGATATTGACCCGCACGGAGCTGACGGTCATCGCCTTTTCCTTGCTGAAGCCCTCGGGATTGCCCAACACAAAGCCCTGCAATTCGGCCTTTCCGGACAGAAGCGCCACATCTACATCTTTTACAAGCACTTCGGTCTGTGTCATTTTCGGGCCGAAAGTATTGACCGCCTTTTCAATCAACGGCCCGATATTGGACAGGGTAATCACCACCAAAACGATGACGACAACGATTAATCCGCCGAGAAAAATCAACAGCTTTTTCATTATAGTCTCCTTTTTTCTTCAACCGTTGGCCGGCCGAAACAGAGCGATCTGCCGGCTGACGGCGACAAGTTCATCGTTTTCATCCCAGACCTGCCCGTCTTCTTCCAGCACCCCGCAGCTGATAAAACGGGTCCGGAAAACGCATTTCAACCACCGGCTCGCCGGCAAATTGCGCACGCTGACGGTCAGCTCCACCGTCGGCACCCAGGCCGTCATGCCCTGAGAGGCAAAAACGGCCGGCGGAAACGAATCGACCACCAGCGCCAGGGCGCATATGTCATAGGGGCGTTCTTCCTTGAAAGCGATCCATCCCCGGTGCTCCGATTTTTCTGCAAAGCGGTTTTCCATCCATCCGGCAAATGCCGGGTCGAGCCGCACGTCCATATTATCATAAAGGCTGTATTTCGGCATCACCGGGATCGCGATACACCGGTCTTTTTCCGCTACGGCCGGCGGAGGCGATTCATAGCGTTCAAGAGTGCAAAAAGCGGCATCGGCGGGGTCCGTAAAAGTGGCGATCGCCCGCAGTTTCTCCTGCCCCGCCTGCACCAGCCGGGCTTGAAGGCGGCAAAACTGCCGGGATGTGGCGATGTTTTCCACACGGCACTCGGCGGACTCGCCCGGACTGCTGCGGGCGATGTAGTTGACGGTCAAGATCGGCGCGGCCCGTTTGTCGCTTTTTCTGAGCATGGCATTTGTCACTATGGCCAGAAGGTAGCCGCCGTTGGGATGGCCGTTAATGGACCAGTTGGAAGAGACCTTGGTGGTAAACCCCCCCGGAGTTTCCGAATTCAATGCAATATCTTCGTCAAACAGATGCATCCATTATTTCCTTTCGGGTATTTCCTTACGGGTTGTTGATCCGCACCGAGCGAATGAGGTCACGCCTCTTTTCAAGCCACCGCTGTCCGCAGGCCTGCCTAAAAACATAGTCTTGATCCGCCAGGTCATCAACAGAGGGCAGGGGCCGGTCAACGGCTATTTTTTTGCGATCGACATCCATCATGATTGAACAAAATCCCCTTTTCCGGAAACGCTGCCCCTTTTTGCACACGCTTTCACCTAAATTGAGCGATTTTCAAGTTTGCCGCAGATACAAGGAAGATGCAGACGAGCGATAGTGGACTATGCGAGGCTGCATCTGACGCAGTAGATGCGGCAAACTTGGAAATCCCGGAGGGTTTCAGATTTTTAAATATAAATTGCTATAATCCTATACAAAATCATTTTTTTTAAAATCTGAAACGCTCAATTTAGGTTTCAGTGGTTTTTTCCGGTGATAGGTGGAAAACGCATCAAAAAATGGATATAAATAGTGATTAGCATTCATGGCGTTTTAAAAAAACATCCCACGTGACTTAAAAACCGGCCATCTTTTCATGGAGCGCATGCCATGAAAATCTCGGGTTTGCTCACCGGCTTTTTCTTTGCCATCATTTTTTCATTTCTCGGCAAGACCCAGCTCCAGATCGTCCTGTTTGCCGTTTTTCTGCTGCTGCTGTTTTTCGGCGAACGACTCGCCGAAAAAAAATACGCGGAAGAACACCAGGCATTGCCGCTGGCCAAGGCCATTGTCGGTTACCTGGCGTTTGTCACCTTCAGCATGCTGGGATTCGAAGGCCTCCACAAACCCGTCACCGACATCCTGATCATTTTTGTCGTCGGCGTCTTTCCCGCCCTGGTGGTCTATTTCATCGCCCGTTACCAGTCAAAAAAGCAGGACCGAAAACCGGGTTGAAATGCCGTCTGCGCAATACGATTATTCAACCATTTCCTGCAGACGAAGGGCGTTTAAAGCGGCATAACCGTTTTCATCGGTGCGGAATTTTTCGGCGTAATGGGAAAACCACTGCTTGGCGGACAGATCCGACGGATAAAACGGCCCCTTCCAGTGTTTGTAGTTCCACCCGGAAGTACCGATATGCAACTTTTTGAAATTTCCCATAGGACCTCCCATATTGTTGCAGGCAGTTGCGGTCCGAACCTCGGCTTGAAAAACCCTTTTTCAAGCCGGTTGATATCCGGTATGGTTACCATCAACCCCAAATTGAGCTCAAATGTAAATCCCGTGCTGCGGCTCCGCAAAACCGGAAAACAAGGAAGGCCCGATATCGCAAATGACAGATTCAGACCAGCGCATGCCCGAAGTGGTGATCGCCAAGGAAAAGGCCGTATTCTGGCTTGACGGCCAAGGCTACTGGCGAAACGCCGGGGGAAGATTCAGGAAGAAGAAAATCGTCGATTATTTTCACCGCGCCATTTCCAGGGACGAGGACGGCTATTTTGTCCGCCAGGACAAGGGCGGCGTGATGGAAAAGGTCTATTTCCCCTATGAGGACACGGCGCTGTTTGTCTTTGACCTGTGGTTTGACAACGGCAGCGCCGGGCTGCTGCTTAATACGGGACAACAGATTTCCCTCGACCCGTCGCAGTTGTACGTCAAAGACGACAACCTGTACCTCGACCGCGGCGCTGACCGGGTCAAGTTCACGGTCAGGGCCATGATGAAGCTTTCCCAATATTTCGAAGAAGACGACAACGGCGGACTCTGGCTCCGCATCGCCGGCGACCGCTGGCAAATCCCGGAAAAATCCGGCTAAACGTCTTGTTTAAATTTTGCCGCGCTCCTGTGCGATCCGGATATAGGTCTCCATCCCGTTTTTCGGCGGCTCGTAGAGCGCATCCTCTGATTTTTTCACCAGGCGCATGGCTTCGGCGGGACAGGTGGAAACACAAAGCCCGCAGCCGATACAACGTTTGAACTCAATTTGGGCCACTTCGTCGACAACCTCTATGGCGTCCATCTGGCACCGGTCCACGCAGGTTTCACAGCCCGTGCACTCGTCTTCATCCACGACCGCGTAATAATTGCTCTTGACCGCCTCGGCGGGGTTATCCTGTTTTTTGAGCGACCGGAGCATGCCGCAGCAGCAACCGCAGCAACTGCACATCCCGCCGACGTGCCGGGAGTTAAACGGCTGCATGATCAAGCCGGCTTCTTCGTTTTTGCGGATGATCTGCTTGGCTTCTTCCTTGCCGATATAGCGTCCCATGCCGTTGTCCACGTAGTAGCTGCCGTGGGAGCCGAACAGAAAACAGGCCTCCAGCGGCCTGTCACACCCCTTGCCGGCCTTTTGGGCCGTGGTCCGGCAGATGCAGGGGGCGACCGCAATGGTTTTCTGGTCGTCGATGATCTTCATGGCATCCTCATAGGCGGCAATGGGCCATTCATTGACAATTTCCGCGTTGATGGGGATGGTGCGCATCACCGGTGTGCTGTAGGACTGAAAGGTCTGGCCGAGGGCTTGTTCATAGTATTCATCCAGGTCACGGGCCAAATCGGCATCCACGGTATTGAGCTGGAACTCGAAGATGCCCACCACAAACGGCACGGCCGCATACCGGACCTGGTCGTTTTTCTTCTGCCGGAACAGCAGGCCGCGGCCGGCCATGTCCTCTAAATGGGATGCGGTTTCGTCGACCGGCAGGTTCAGCCGTTGGGCCACTGCATCCGGTGCCTCGAGCATCGGCGTCATCATCAGAAACATCTCCGCGTCGGATTCGGAAAACAGCTTTTTCAGAATCCGGATCTCTACCCCGTTTGGGGTGGCCGGAAAACCGGTGGCCATATCGTCGAGCCGCTGCCGGAGTTGTTCGTAAATTTCCTCGCTCATCTCGTTCCTCCTTATCCGTTACTGCCAGGATATTTGCGGTGCATTTCGAAGCGGCATCCGGTGGTACTTGTATTTCGGGTACCCGACCATCATTGCCGCATGGCAGACATGACCTTCCGGCAGCCCCAGTGCCTCCTGCAGGGGCGGCCAGTGCATGGCCGCAATTTGGTAAAACCCGGCCCAGCAGGAGCCCAGCCCCATGGGCGGTGCGGCCAGGTCCAGATAGGCCATGGCAATAAGGCAGGCATTCTGGGCCGTCGGCTCGGCCCTGGCGCCGTGGGCGACGATGACGTGGGGCGCGCCCCGGCAGATCACGTCGACTCCCATGTCCCATGCCGCCACGATCATGTCCATGTGCATCATGTTGGCCATGTCCGGCTGTTCTTTTATCATGTAGCGCATCCAG
Organism: Thermodesulfobacteriota bacterium; assembly: GCA_051745395.1. Classification (GTDB taxonomy): domain Bacteria; phylum Desulfobacterota; class Desulfobacteria; order Desulfobacterales; family Desulfosalsimonadaceae; genus JBNJEA01. The sequence continues at coordinate 8,022 of JBNJEA010000129.1, forward strand.
TCGGCGACCATGCCGATCTGCCGCTGCAGTTCGTCCGTATCATGGACGACATGCCAGCGCACCGGCTGGGTATTGTGCCCGGAAGGGGCATAAGAGGCAGTCCGGATCAACTGATCGATGGTCTGCCGGTCCACGGCCTGGTCCTTGTAGGTCCGGATCGAGCGCCGCTGCCGCAGAAAATGCTCGGCCTGCTCCGGTCCCAGCAGCCATTGCTTTTTTACGGGAGGGCAGTCCTCGGGCCCCATGGCCTTGTGGGTCAGGGCCGCGGCGGGGCAGACGGCCACGCAATGGCCGCAGGAAATACACATTGCATCCGCACCCGGCACCGGCTCCGGTACCGATTGCTTGTCCTTTAACGAAATGATCTTGATCGGGCATTCGTCCACACAGATGCCGTCCCGGTTGCATTTGTCCGGATCGACTGTAAACAGGGTCATCTTGCACTCCTTTTATATATAAATTTCAGATCCGATAGAGCTTTCTCGACCACCGTGTGATATTTTGCAATTGCCTAAAAAAAATTCACCTTCATTACCGAAAATCCTTTGCCGAATAATGAAATGAATCGGCCGGGGTGTCAACAAAAAATCGAGCGTTTGCTCGATTT
>JBNJEA010000130.1:0-8580 GCA_051745395.1 Thermodesulfobacteriota bacterium
GGGATACAGACTCCGCCCTGGCATCCTTGCAAGCCGCCATCCAACAAGACCCGGAAGAACAGATGGCGCTCTACAACGCCGGCTACGTCCACATGCTCAAAGGCGAATACGATACGGCCCTGACGTTTTTTCAACGCGCCGAAAAAATTGATGCCGACATTTTCGAGCTCAACTTCCAGACCGGCCGGGTGCTGTTTGAACTGGGCCAAACCGAAACCGCCCGGAGCTACCTCGAACATGCCGTTTCCATCAAGCCCGATGCCGGCATCGCCTACCGGTATCTCGGCGACTGCTATGCCGCCGCCGAGCGGATCGAAGATGCCGTAAACGCTTATAAAACCGCCCTTAAACGCCGCCCCGACGATGCGGACGCCATTTCGGCCCTCGGCTATTTTTATGAAACCCTGGGCGAAAACGCCGAAATCGCGTTGATGTTTTGTCAGCAGGCCACGGAAATGGCCCCGGAAAACGGCCTGTTTCACTACCGCCTCGGCTGGATCTATTACAACCGCAATCAGGCGGAACAGGCCGCTGCCGCCTTTGAAAACGCCCGTGAATGCGGATACGATCCCGGCGACACAGCCGAGCCAACGCCGCAAGCCGAGGGACAACGCCGATGACAAACATCCTATTTTTCTAAAAAACCCTGGAGAAAATTATGCCTGAAATCACTATGGACATAAAAATAAAAGACGTGGCGCAATTGATTAATAAAATGAACAAACAAGAGTTTGAAACGCTATATTTGTTTTTGACCGGGGAAGGCGAGGAACTGCAGAAACGGAATAAAGAACTGAAAAACCAAAAAGTTGACTACTTATCGGAAAACGAAGTTTTCGATGTATAAAGCAAAATACCACCCGGCTGTCAAAAAAGATCTGAAAAAAATCGATCCGCCAATTCGAAATAAATCCTGATTCAGTTGTTTGAAATACAATCGTGCTTAATCTGTTTACAACCGGAATGATATTCGATAAATAGAATGGTTTGTTTAAAATATGATGCTCTGGGATTTAGCAGGTATTGATTATTTCCGATAATAAATACATCCGGGAGTCAAAAACATAACGGATAAATGAAATTGCCCCGCCCGTCATGCCCGGGACGAACTGCTTTTTTTATTCGGTCTTATACCCTTTAGCCAGAAAAGGGAACGTATATAGAGAAAAGGAGCCATAAATGCCCATATATGAATACTACTGCGACAAGTGCGACGAAACATTTGAAACCCTTGTCTTTAAAAACGAGCAGCCGGACTGCCCGAAATGCGGCAAGGCAGACGTCAAGCGCGTCATGTCGGCCTGCGGCTTTGTCACCAAGGGCAGCGGCGGGGAAACCGTCAGCACCCCGGCCGGTGCTTCGGCCTGCGGCACCTGTTCATCGTCAAGCTGTTCGAGCTGCGGATAATGGCAAAATCGACCATTACAATCGGCACCCGCGGAAGCGCGCTGGCCCGGTGGCAGGCCAACTGGGTCAAGGCAGAACTGATGCGCCATCACCCGGGCATAGACGTCGAGCTGGAAATCATCAAGACCAGCGGCGACAAGATCTTAGATGTTCCCCTGGCCAAGGTGGGGGGCAAGGGCCTTTTCGTCAAGGAAATCGAGGAAGCCTTACTCGAAGGCCGGGTGGATTTGGCCGTGCACAGCATGAAGGACATGCCCGGGCAAACCCCCGAAGGCCTTTCCATCTCCGGCATCCCCGTCCGCGAAGTCCCCTATGACGTGGCCATCACCCGGGAGGGCCGGAAAGTGGCCGAGTTGCGCCAGGGCGCCAAAATCGGCACCAGCAGCCTGCGCCGGGCCTCGCAGCTGCTGCATTTCCGGCCCGATTTTGAAATCGTGTCCCTGCGCGGCAACTTGGACACGCGCATCAAAAAACTGACATCCGAAAACCTCGATGCGGTCATCCTGGCCGCCGCCGGCATAAAACGACTCGGCATGGGAGAAAAAATCACCGAACATATTGCCCCGGATATCGTTTTGCCCGCCGTGGGCCAGGGGGCGTTGTGCATTGAAACCCGGACGGACGACGCCGAGATCAATCCACTTGTCGCCGCCCTGCACCACGCCGAAACCGCCCATGCCGTGCTCGGCGAACGGGCTTTTTTACAGCGCCTCCAGGGCGGCTGCCAGGTGCCGATTGCCGCTTACGGCACCATCGACGACGGCCAATTGACCCTGACCGGCATGGTGGCGGAAACCGATGGATCGGTCATGTATCACGACACGATCGCCGGCCCCGTGGATACGGTCGAATCAATGGGAACGGAACTGGCCGATCGGTTGATCGCGCGCGGGGCGAAAGATATTATCGAACGGTTGTTGAAAGAGGAATTCGGGTCATGACCCCCAGGGAAACACCATCGCAGAAAGCACAACACTTATGAGCGCAACAGTCTATCTCATCGGCGCCGGCCCCGGCGATCCCGGCCTAATCACCCACAAGGGCACGGCCTGCATTGCCGCAGCCGACGTCATCGTCTATGATTATCTGGCCACCACGGAACTGCTGAAATACGCATCGCCGAACGCGGAATTGATCTATGCCGGCAAAAAAGGCGGCGATCACACCCTGACCCAGGACCAGATCAACGCGCTGCTGGTGGAAAAGGCCTCCCAGGGCCGGACCGTGGCCCGCTTGAAAGGCGGCGATCCCTTCATCTTCGGAAGGGGCGGCGAAGAAATCGAAGACCTCATTGCCGCCGGCATCGCCTATGAAATCGTTCCCGGCGTGACCTCGGCCATTGCCGCACCCGCTTATGCCGGCATTCCCATGACCCACCGGCAATACGCCTCGTCGGTCACCTTTATCACCGGCCACGAGGACCCCAACAAGACCGAGTCCATGCTCAACTGGGACGCGCTGGCCAAAACCGGCGGCACCCTGGTCTTTTTGATGGGCGTGCGCAACCTGCCCCGCATTACGAAGCGGCTCATCGGCTGCGGCATGTCCCCGGAAACCCCGGCCGCCCTGGTCCGCTGGGGCACCACGCCGGCCCAGGAAACCGTCACCGGCACGCTCGCCACGATCAACGACAATGTCACCACCGCCGGCTTAAAGCCGCCGTGCATTATTATCGTCGGCCCCGTGGTCGACCTTCGCCAGAAAATGAAGTGGTTTGAAAACCGGCCGCTTTTCGGCAAACGCATCGTGGTCACCCGGGCCCGCAAACAGGCCAGCGACATGATCGAAAAGCTTTCGGCTTTAGGCGCCGAATGCCTGGAATACCCGGTCATCCGTGTGGTGGCACCCGAAGACCCGACACCCATGGATGCGGCCATCGAAAGACTTTCCACCTATCACTGGATCGTTTTTACCAGCGTCAACGGCGTGGACGCCTTCTTTGAACGATTGAGCCAAAACGGCCATGACACCCGCGCCCTCGGTCAAATCAAAACCGCGGCCATCGGCCCGGCCACCGCCGCCCGCATGCAGGCCAACGGCCTACACGCCGACATCATCCCGGAAAGCTACCGTGCTGAATCCGTGATCGCCGCCTTTGAAAAACAAGACGTTTCCGAAAAAAAGATCCTGCTGCCCCGCGCCGCCGAAGCCCGGCCTATTCTGCCGGCCGAACTGTCCAAAATGGGCGCCGATGTCGATGAAATCGCCGCCTACCACACCCTTTTGGATAACTCCGAGGCCGCACCGCTCATCGACCGCCTGCGGCAAAAGAGCGTCGACATGGTCACATTCACCAGCTCGTCGACGGTCACCAACTTCAAGTCCCTGCTGCCGGCAGACGAATTTGACCGCCTCGTCTCCGGTGTCACCGTCGCCGCCATCGGCCCGATTACGGCTGACACCGCCCGGGAAAACGGCTTTTCAGTCGACGTGGTGGCCAAATCCTACACCATCGACGGTTTGTGTGAGGCCATCCAGACCCATTTTGCGGGGTGACGCCGCTGACCGTTTCGGGACGGACCGCCCTCAACTAAATCATGCCCCCTAAAAACGCGGCGTGCCATCTAAATGGTACGCGTTGTCGTGGTAAATAAAGTCCAGGCAAAACAGTGACAGCGCAAAGTCGACGACCTGTGCCGGGTGCACACCCGCCCGGGCGTAGACGCCGGAATGCAGGACAAACGGGTCGGAAATCGCCACTTCCAGGGAGATGCCGTCCCAGTCCCGCCAGCCTTTATACAGATAGGGCATAAACCCCGATTCCTGCCGAAATATCAGCTCTTTTGCCGGGGCCCCGGAAATCGGGCCTTCCCACTGCCGCATATAATCGCGCCAGCCGTCGACGTCGTTTCCTTCCATCTTATAGACATTTGCCGCCACGGGCGCCTGATCGATCCGGACGAAATGGCCCGGCCCGAAAGAATATTTGGCCCGGACATCCTCGGTGACCGAAAGCCCGCGCCGGTCCCATTCCAAATCCCACGTACTTTTCTGGATCGCCCCGAGATGGAAGATATCGGTGGCTTGCGCATAGATGCCGATGGGCAGAATATGGCCCGCCGCCTCCGCATCTTCTGCGGGCGGCGTTGACGGCACCGCCCCGCCGACGGCGAATGTGCCGATATCCAGAAAGTCATCGCGCACGTTTTTCATGTACCCGCATCCAGCGGTACTGAGGATAAAACCGCATACCACCAAAACCACCAGTGGCATCATTGCCTGTTTTCGAAACGCCATACAGAACCTCCGTTATAGAAAAAAAACCATATCTAAAAAATAAAAATGAAAACCCGTCATATATCCAGTCAATTCAACAGATTTGTTATATAACAACCGCCGCCGCCACCGCCGCCGCTGTCGCCGCCATTTGCATCGGTATCATCGGGGTCACTATCCGGGTCACCCGGGTCGGTGTTATTTTCGTCGATTTCACCGCTCGGTACCGGCTGCCATTGCAGGTAGGGATAATAGGTTTCATCTGCCTTGATATCCCAAACACTTTTAAAGTCCCAGTTTGTAAATGTTTCCTGCTGCACCATCTCTGCGCTGGTTTTTCCGGTACCGCCTTTGGAGCTTGCAACCCCCACATCGGTGTCCCAGAAACTGTTGCGCACATTCTGGCCACTGCTATCGCCATTCCGCCCTATCAGACCGCCGATATCTGCATCTCCCTCCACGGTACCGACAGCATACGCCCTGTCAATGGAAGCCGCCGAACCCAGATTGCCCACAAGACCACCGACAGCGGATTGGCCACGCACATCACCGTTGGCATAGACATCGGCAACCGAAGATTCTCCGGTGGATTCCAGGGTTCCGATCAGCCCGCCGACATTGTCCCTGCCGTTTATAAAACCTGTAACAAAAGCCTCGGAAACCGAGGTATCAACGGCATACCCCACCAGCCCGCCGACTTGGTCGCGCCCTGCTATATCGATATTTTCTATCCCCGTATTTTTGATTTCCGCGTTTTTCGTATGGCCGAAAAATCCGTTATCATCCCCGCTGCTGCTGTCAATCACAAGGTTGCTGATGGTATAGCCGTTTCCATCGAATACACCGCTAAACGCTTGCTCTATTGTACCAATCGGTTTCCAATCTGCATTATCCGTCATATCGATATCATTTTGTAACGCAAAACAGCTTGTAAGGTCTCCCCGGATTCTGGCCAACTGCTTCGGATTTGCAACAAGGAAAGGATCCTGTGGCGTTCCTGCACCATCTTCGTAACTTTCGGCAAAATTGGCGGCAACCGTAAGATCCGCGGTGATATTTTCGTCCGTTCGCGGATTGTCTGTACGCCCATCATCCCATTTAACGAAATGATAACCGGCATCCGCCACGGCTTTTACTTCGGAGCCATCTGCACCTGCCTTGACAACCTGGCTGATGGTGCCTTCAATACTGCCCCCTTCACCGGCTTCATAGTCCACTGTATATGTCGGAATCTCTGAATCCTCCCGCAATTCTTCATAAGCCCCCGCTGCTCTTAGATGCTCATCGGTTCTTGCCACGCCCCGCTGATCCTTGTCCGGAGCGCCGTTCCAGCTACCACTGCCCGCATTCTCGGCGATGGCATATGCCGGACTGCTCGCAGAAATGGCATGAGTGCGGGGAAAACCCTGGTTGTCGGCAAGCCCGTCAAGCAGAGGATCTTCTGCTATGATGTGGGTACCGTCTTCGTATCCGCCCTCTATCACACTCCAGGAAATATCCGGTGCGGAATCGCCTGAATCCACATAGCTGTCCCCGGTCTGATCGGCGGTATTGCCCCATACAATGGTATTTTTGACTACCGGATTGCTGTCTCTGTTAAACAGCCCCCCGCCGGCATTGCCGGCATCATTGTTGGTGATTGTAACGTTGGTCAAATGCGCAACGCTGGTATTGTTATAAATGCCCCCGCCGTCCCGGGATGCACTGTTGCCGCTTATTGTTGCATTGGTCAGCTCCGGCTGGCCTCGATAGTTATAAACGGCGCCTCCGGAGCCGTCCGCCGAATTGCCGCTAAACGCCGCCCGTGCAATATCCGGGCTGCTGAACCTGTTATACAGGCCGCCGCCCTCATAGGCGTTGCTGTCGCGGATGGTCACATTTCTGATTGTCGGGCTGTTCTGCTTGTTGTCCGAACTGCCGCCATTGTAGATAGCGCCTCCCCGGTTATGCGGCTTGGCGCCGTTGGCATTGCCGCCCGTGATGACAACCCCGTCCAGTACCGCCGAATGGTCAAGGCCGGTGCCTTCCGGATGGAAAAAAACATGATAGGCGTTGTCTTGGGCATCGTTTTCGGTGCCAATGTCGCCGCTGAGTATCGTTTCGTTTTGCTGCATGTCCCGGCGGGAGAGTTGCGATTCATCGCCGGCAAACCCGCCGTATACCGCCACCCCGTTTCTTAAGCTGAAATGCTCCTCTCTTGCCCCGCCCGTATCATTGGGATGACCGGTCGGCTGATACGTGCCTGCCGCCAGCCAGACCTGCGCACTTTCGGGACTTTCCGCGGCCGCTTCAATGGCCGCCTGAGGATCGCCGTAAGCCTGCTCCCAGCTTGAACCATCACCGGTGCCGCCGGGCTTGACGTAAAAGATGTCAGCGTGGGCATTGAAAACAAACAAAAAATTAAAAACCAGCGCCATAATGAAAATCGGCCATCTGATCTGCATTTGAAACATAACCGGCTCCCTGTTTTGACTTTAAAATATTGCGCGATTCTCTATCGGAATAGAGCGCCTGAATTTCCGGTTTCGCTTTTGAAACCGGCGATATTGTCAGTTTTATTCAAACCGCAGGATATCATCTGCAAATGAAAATCCTGATATTGCATCCGCCACATCGGAGGATGGCCCCTGCTTATCAGCCAAGATCCCGTAACGCAAATTTGCCTTTGAAAACAAGTGGGCATAGATCAGTTCAAGGGCCGGACCCGGCTTCATATCCACATCGGGCAACTTTTGTTCGTCAACCATTCGAATCCCGCTGATGGCGGAAACGCTTCGATTGGCCGACCTGACGTGCATTTTCTTAATTTGAAAAAGATCCGCCCGGGCGATTTTTTGAACCGCTTTCTGCGTCGTTATCCGCTGTTTTTCAACCGCCTGTAAAAAATCGATCCGCTCCCGCAATACTTCCGAAGGCTTTCCATCAACTGTAAACAATTCCTTTCCCCCTTCCGTACTCAATTGGGGCGCATCGACATCCACGGCCACACGAAATTGCGTACCGCCGGGCTGGCTGTTGTTGTCAACGGCCAAGGCAAATGGGTATCGGCGTATATGTGCCGGAACGTAATCGACCAGCCAGGTACCGTCTTCGGCCACGTAGCGATTTTTAAGCCGCTCAAAACCCAAAACCACGTGCGGCAGATCGGTCCGGTTGTCGGGAAAGCAGATAAAGTATTCCCGGACAATCTGCGGCAGCTCCTGCAGATATACCGGGCAGAAATTCAGCTTCGCGGCAAACCGGTAATCTGCATCAGCCGTAAACTTGAAAGGACAGGATTTGTCCAGCATCCGAAGATTATCATACATACACGCGAGGCTTTGCCTTTTTCTTCTTCGATCCAATCCAATGCACTTAGGTTGTGCCCCTTAAAAATCGACAGTCCGAAACGCTGTCATTGCTGTGAAAGCAGGAACCTATGACTTTTTAATGTTTTTACCTCAGTCGAGCACAGCCTTGCCGAAAATATTTTTACTAACATGTTCAAAGTTAGATATCAAATTCCAGCCTGTTTGTCTATCACTACCATTGAATACAAAATCGCATGTTTTTTAATATCGGGATTGGAATCCTGCTGCCTGTTGTCGGGATTGGAATCCTGCTGCCTGTTGTCGGGATTGGAATCCTGCTGCCTGTTGTCGGGATTGGAATCCCGCTGCCTGTTGTCGGGATTGGAATCCCGACCTACGCGATTGGGATCCGTCCGTAGAATCCTGCTGCCTGTTGTCTGTTGTCGGGATTGATTTGTTGTCGGGATTGGAATCCCGACCTACGCGGCTACCCGATTGGAATCCGTCCGTAGTCTGTTGTCGGGTACGGAAACCCGACCTACTGTGGGATTAGTACGGAAACCCGGCTACTTGTAGGCCGGGTTTCCGTACCCGGCTACTGTAGGCCGGGTTTCCTGTAGGCCGGGTTTCCGTACCCGGCTACTGTAGGCCGGGTTTCCTGTAGGCC
>JBNJEA010000131.1:0-8578 GCA_051745395.1 Thermodesulfobacteriota bacterium
ATAGCGTCGGCCGGCATCGACGCTTCCGAACTGGCGGCCATCGGTATTACCAACCAGCGTGAAACCACGGTCGTCTGGGATCGCAACACCGGTAAACCCTATTACAATGCCATTGTCTGGCAAGACACCCGGACCGAGGACATCTGCGAGCGGCTGGCGGAAAACGGGGACATGTGGTGTTTCCGCGACCGGGTGGGCCTGCCGTTGTCCACCTATTTTTCCGGGCCGAAGGTCAAATGGATCATCGACAATGTCGAAGGCGTTGCCGCCGCCGTGGCATCCGGCAACGCCGTATTCGGTAATATTGATTCATGGCTGATCTGGTGGTTGACCGGCGGACCGGCCGGCGGAGTTCATATCACCGATGTCACCAATGCCGGGCGTACCCTGCTGATGAACATTGCCGACTTGTGCTGGGATTCGGAAATGCTGTCCCGCATGGGCATCCCGGCGGCCATGGTCCCGGAAATCCGGTCATCGAGCGAGGTTTACGGATACACGGACAAAAACGGCGTATTCGGTGCCGAAATTCCCATTGCCGGCGCGCTCGGCGATCAGCAGGCCGCACTTTTCGGCCAGACCTGTTTTGACCGGGGCGATGCCAAAAACACATACGGCACCGGTTGCTTTTTGCTGTTAAACACCGGCGAAAATCTGGTGCAGTCCGATTTCGGGCTGCTGACCACCCCGGCTTACCGCATCGGCAATGAACCGGCCGTCTATGCCCTCGAAGGCGCTATCGCCATTGCCGGATCGCTGGTGCAGTGGTTCCGGGACAACCTGGGGATTATCGATTCCTCCGAAGAAATCCAGCCCCTGGCCGAAAGCGTGGCCGACAGCGGCGGCATTTACTTCGTGCCCGCGTTTTCGGGGCTTTTCGCTCCGCACTGGCGCAGTGACGCAAGGGGCATTATCTCCGGGCTGACCCATTACATCAACAGGGGGCACCTGGCACGGGCCGTGCTGGAGGCCTGCGCCTACCAGGCCAAGGAGATTTTCGAGGCCATGGAAAACGATTCGGGCATTTCGCTAAACGACCTGAAAGTCGACGGGGGCATGACCCAAAACGATCTGTTGATGCAGTTTCAGGCCGATATTTTAAATGTGCCCGTTATCTTGCCGAAAAACCGCGAAACCACGGTGCTCGGCGCCGCCTATGCCGCCGGGCTGGCCGTGGGCTTCTGGGCGGATTTACACGAACTGCGACAGCACTGGAAAAAAGACCGCATCTGGCAGCCGGCCATGGATCCGGAAACCCGAAATCGGCTTTATGCGGGCTGGAAGAAGGCGATCGTTAAAAGTTATTCATAATATTTTGGTATAAAAGGACGATTGCTTGTCTCTCGACAGTCCAAAATTTTGTCATTCCTGCGAAGGCAGGAATCTATAACTCACCGATTATTCTGGATTGCGGCTAAAGCCTTGAACTGAGACCCGCCTTCGCGGGAATGACTTCGAGAGACAATACGGTTTCTTCTTAAAATCAACAACTTAAACAAAACTTTTGACTGTCAAGTTCATAATATTCCGGTATAAAAAAGGACGATTGCTTGTCTGATATCGACGAAAAAGTGACCGAGAACGCACCGGGAACCTACTGGGTGGCAAAGGTTTGTATCGGCTGCATGATCTGCCGGGAAATCGCACCGGAAAATTTCAGGGAAAACGATCCGTACGACGATTACCACGCCGTGATTTGCTTTGTCGCCAAGCAACCGGACAATGATGCCGAACTGTCGCTGTGTGAAGAAGCAATGGATATCTGTCCGGCCAATGCCATACACAACGATGGATAAACACCGTATTATAAAGTAGATAAGGGGGGATCACCGTGAAACAAATCGTCAGTGTCAGCCTCGGTTCCAGTGACAATGACTATGAATTTGAAACCGAATTCATGGGCCAGCAATTCAACATCAAGCGCCTCGGCACCGACGGGGATGTCGATGTGGCATCGGAGATTTTAAATGACTGGGAATCCCGGGCCGATGCCCTGGGCGTCGGGGGGATTAACTTCAGCTATGCCATCGGTTCGAGCCGGGCCATCGAAAAACAGAAAAAGCAGGTGGACAAGCTGCTGTCGCGGATCGAACGGCCGGTGACAAACGGAGAGGCCATGCGCCGTGTTTCTTTTGAATGGGCCATCCGGCATATCCAGTTCCAGTTCGGCGGCAATTATTTTGATTACACCAAGGTGCTGTTTTTATCCGGGATGTTAAATTACCACATCGCCCGGGTCATGGCCGAATATACGGCCAATTTGACCTTTGCCGATCCCGTATTCGAAAACGGCATCCCGAAATTTCTCAATTCCATGGACGACTTCGAAATGTATGCCAGCGGCGTTCACGACGTGCTCGAATGGGTGCCCAGCAAACGCCTGGCCCACTCGACCATCCCGCTGCGCAAGTGGAACGAGTATATCGTGCGCAAGGCCATTCAGCGCAATTATGTGGTGGTGGCGCCGGTTTACGATTTTTATGAGTATTTCAGGGGCTGCGGCTTAGAAGAGCTCGGGGGCAAAACGGTGATTTCGGCCACGGTCTACGAAGACCGCATCCGCTTTTTAAAGGAGCGGGGCGTGCATACCGTTATTGACTGTACGCCGAAAATTTTGGAGCACGTGGTCAGTTTCAACGTACTCCAGGCCATGATCGGCGCGGCCATGGACATTCCGCTCGACCAGTTAAACGATGACGATCTGCTCGAAATTGTCAGCGAGCACCGGATGAATCCGCGGGTGATTTATCCTTCCGGCGATTACAAGCGGATCAACCGCTTTTCCTTCGTGATCCACCCGCTGTCCCAGGAACAGTTGCGAAAGGATCCCGCCATTGAACTGGCGGCCAAGTATGCCCCATCGCCTTTCATGGACGCAGTGGAAAAGGTCATCGCTTACTCTCCGCCCTTTGTCTATTCAAAGGTCAGCGGCGTCAAATCCCCGCTCGGCGTCGAGGCCGAGGGGTGGCTGATCACCGTGGGCGGCACCCCCAAGCAGATGCTGTCGCACAGCCCGGAATTTACCTATAAACGGCTGCTGCAGGCGGCCAAGATGTCCAAGCGCCTCGGTGCCCAGATCATGGGCCTGGGCGCATTTACCAAGGTCGTGGGAGATGCCGGGGTGACGGTGGCACGAAAAGCCGATATCCCCATTACCACGGGCAACAGTTACAGCGCCTCCGGCGCGCTCTGGGCGGCCGCGGACGCCGTGCGCCGGATGGGCCTGATTCAGGTGGAAAAGGGCAAAAAGCTCAAAGCCAAGGCCATGGTCGTCGGCGCCACCGGCGCGATCGGCTCGGTGTGCTGCCGCCTGCTGGCCATGGCGTTTACCGATATTTACATGATCGATGTCCGCCATTCCAAGCTGCTGGCCTTAAAGGAATCGATTCTGGAGGAAACCCCGGATGCCAATATCGAAATCGCCACCCGGGCGGACAAGCACGTGAGGGACATGGATGTGATCGTCACGGCCACCTCCGCGGCCGGCCAAAAGGTCATTGACATCGAGCAGGTCAAGCCGGGATGCGTGATCACCGATGTGGCCCGGCCCCTGGATCTTTCCGCCGAAGACGTGGCCAAGCGGCCCGACGTGCTGGTCATCGAATCCGGTGAAATTCTGCTGCCCGGAGATGTGGAAATGAAAGACATCGGCCTGCCGCCCAAGGTCGCCTATGCGTGTTTGGCCGAAACCATCGTGCTGGCCCTTGAAGGCCGGTTTGAAACCTATACCATCGGCCGCGAGATTGAGTGGCAGAAGGTCAAGGAAATCTATGAGCTGGGGCTGAAACACGGCATGCGCCTGGCGGCCATATCCGGTGTCAACGGGGTCTATTCGGACGCCGATATCGCCGAGGTGGCCCGGCTGGCAAAGGAGGCGAAAAAGGGCAAAGACCCCGTGAAATTGAAGGCGGAAGCAGCGCAGGATGTGGCGGGGTGAGAGGGGTTAGAGGTGAGAGGGTAGAGGTGAGAGGTGAGAGGTGAGAGGTATAGGGTGTGAGGTGTGAGGTGTGAGGTGAAGGGTGGGTGTATGGTAACGATTGATGGGGATGGCATATGATTATCGGATTTGTACAGACCAAGGGCGGCACCGGCAAAAGCACCATGGCGGTGAACACGGCGTTTTCGCGCACCATGCGGGAGAATTTCAGCGCCATTGCCTTAGTGGAGCTCGATCCCCAGGGGACCTTGAAAAACTGGTGGCGGGAACGCGAGGAGGCCGGCCATGACAACGGCAATGTCTCGTTTCATCACATTTCCAGCACCCAGAAAGAGGTGTTTCAGCAAGGGATCAAATCGATTGCCGATCACAACGAGTTAATGGTGATGGACATCCCGGGCGAGGGCACCGGCAAGCTGCATACGCGGTTTGCCTGCGCGTTTTGTGATCTGGTGGTGATTCCCATGCGGGCCACCACCAATGATGAAACCGCTTTCATGGAAAATCTGTACCCGATCATTCGCGATATGATCAAGGCGGCCCCGGAAAAAAAGGATTTGTTTTACGTGCTGCCGGCATTTACCCATCCCCGGGTAAACCCGAAAAAGTGTTTCGATTATTTTCAGGAGGTATTGCCCCCGCATGTTAACTGCCTGGAAGCGGTTTTTCCCAGCCGCAGCGTGTATGAAAATTTCAACCGCCAGGGGCTAAACATCAATGAATACGCGGCCGTGGTCGGCAGCAACAAAAAACTCAAACAGCAGGTCGACCGCGCCATTGAAGATATCGAAACGATCGCAAACCAATTGATTATGACCTGGGAGGCAAAATATGGCCGCACAGTCAACTGAAAGCAAACGCCAGGCCGAGACCCCGGCAGCAGTCGGTGACGCGCCTGATGCAGGTTCCGCAAATCCGTCCGCCGGTGGTTTAAGTATGGCGCAGGGCGGTCAGGGGGAAAAGGTGGATTCGGCCTTTGAGCTGATGGAACGGCTTGAAAACAGGCCGGAGGGGCAAGACAGCGGAGAAGAGGCCGAAACCCGGCAAAGCGTCAGTCAGAAGCAGGTGTTATCGCGTTCCGGTTTGCGGGTCAATTTCAGCGTGGCGGCTTTGATCTCGGAAGCCGATACCCGGACGGCCAAAAGCAAAGCCATCCGCGCTGGGGAGTCAAGGCTTTTTAACCTGGACCTCACATTGCCCTATGTATGGCAAGTCCCGCTGGTGGGCCCGACCGCCCTGAAGTTTGTCAAGTATTTTCAAAAGAGCGAAGAACCCGAATCCCTCCGGGAAATTTTGCAATCGCTGCGACGCAAGTCGGCGTTGTAGGGGAGGGGAAGTAAGGGAGTGAGGGACTAAGGCACTGAGGGACTAAGGGACTGAGGCACTGAGGGACTGAGGGATATCAGTCCTTGTTTTTTTCATCCCGGTTATCCCGGAATTTAAACACCACCTCATCTTCTCCGATCATTTGCAGTTCCTGCCGGGCGATGTGCTCGATATACTCCGGATCATTTTTCAGGCGCTGGACGGTCCGGTAAAGGGCCTGGTTTTTTTTCTCCAGCTTTGCGTTTTCTTTCTTGAGTGTTGCCAGTTCGCGCTGCAGTTGGCGCAAGTCGAAAAAACCCTGGTTTCCGAAGACAATCTGGCCGAGATACAGGCAGAGCAGGAAGACGATCCCGTAGAAGGCAACCTTGAGCAGATGCGGTTTTTCGGCAAAGAGTTTCAATGTTTTTTCACCAGCAAAAAGACGGCCTTGACTTCATTTCGTTGCAACACCAGGGCCGAAACGGCATATATGACCATGCCGGCCGCCACTGCCGATAACACATAGCCGCTCAGGATCAGGGTGCCCGCTTGGTAATCGGGTGGAAACATACGATACCCCCCGTATAAAATCCCTCCCATAACTGCCGAACATATCACAGATTTTATAACGGAAACAATGATCTTTTTCCAGGGCAGCTGTCCGAGCCGATACGGCAGGGCCAAGACGAGCAGCCCGAAATTAAGGATGGAGGCCAGCGAGGTGGCCAGGGCAATGCCGCCGTGGGCCAGGGGGCCCATCAGAAAAAGGCCGAGCACGATGTTGGCCGCCACGGAGATGATGCCGGTTTTCACCGGTGTCTTTGTGTCCTGGATGGCGTAAAAGGTGGCGACCACGATGCGGACGCCTGAAAAGGCCCACAGCCCGATGCCGTAAAAAAACAAGGCGTACGCCGTCATGCGGATACTTTCCGTGTCAAAGGCCCCGCGGCCGAAAAGCAGGGCCACGATGGGCCGCCGCAGCACGATCAGGCCGATCATGGCCGGCAGTGTAATAAAAAAGATCAACCGCACGGCATAGGCAAAGGTATCGGCCAGGCCGGTAAAATCCTGTCCGGCGGCCTGGCGGGAAAGGCCCGGCAAAACGGCCACGGATATGGAAATGGCAAAAAGGCCCAGGGGAAACTGAACCAGCCGGTCCGCATAATAAAGGGCGGAGACACTGCCTTCGGCCAGCAAAGAGGCCAGCAGGGTGCCGACAACGATGTTGATTTGGTAAATGGCGGCTCCGAATACGGAAGGGCCCATTAAACGGCCGATTTTGGAAAGCCCGGGGTGATAGAAGCCCGCCCGCCGCCAGAAGTAAAATCCCTTTTGAATCAAAAACGGGACCTGGAGCCCGACCTGCAAAACGCCGCCGATTAACACCCCCACGGCCAGGCCGATGACCGGGGTTTCAATGAACGGGGAAATAAACAGCATGCCGGCGATGATGGCCATGTTTAGCAGCACCGGGGCAAAGGCGGGGGCGGCGAAATGGCCGAGGGCGTTTAATATGCCCATCGACAGCGCCACGATGCAGATAAAGAAGATATAGGGAAATATGATCCGGGTGAGGGTAACGGTCAAAGCGAATTTTGCGCCGGTAAAGCCGGGGGCGAGCACGGAAACCAGCCAGGGCGCACCGACAATGCCGGCCAGGGTGGCCAGCACCAAAATGGCTGAAAGCAGCCGGAAGGCGGAACGGGCCATGCGAAACGCTTCCTGCCGGCCGTCGCGTGCGAGATATTCGGTAAATACCGGCACAAAGGCCATGTTCAATGTGCCCTCTGCCAGCAGGCGGCGCAGCAGGTTCGGGATCCGGAAGGCCACGAAAAACGCGTCGGAAAGCCGGCCGGCACCGAAAAACCAGGCAATGACCATATCCCGTATAAAACCGAGAATCCGGCTCAGCAGGGTTGCGCTGCCGATCACGCCGGCGGCCTTTGTGGCGCGTTTGTTTTCGTTCATTTTCCCCAAACCAACCTAACTTTGTCCCCCGAGGTTGCCGGAGGAGGGGTAATTGATTTTGATTTTAAAATTTGAGTTGCATAAATGTCAGGATATACTATATAAAGGAAATTGCCACGCCCGTCATGCCCGCGAAGGCGGGCAACCAGAGATTTTTGCTTGACTTGAAAACTGGATGCCTGCCTTCGCAGGCATGACGGGCGGTACAAATTGTATTTCTATGGCATATATTGACACGCATAACAACTCGATTTAAAATGAAAAAACCATCACATCGGACTCTTCCGGATAAGCACATCCTGTGATTATTTACGAAACCTTCAACCTCACACCTTCCACCCTACACCTCAAACCTTATACCTTACACCGATTTTTAACCGGTTTTGCCGCAGGTGATTTTTGCTTGACAGCAGTCGGGGTGTTGCAGTATTTAAAACTTTTATATTAAATCAGGTCATTTGAGTGGATTCAAATATTATTGAAAAGGAGTGGCGCATTGGCGAATCACAAGTCTGCAATCAAACGGAACCAACAGAATGCCAAGCGGCGTATGCACAACCGGGTGGTCAAAAAGCAGGTCAAAACCGCTGTCAGAAATTTCGAGGCGGCCCGCAAAAGCGGCGGCGAAACCACCGATGAGCTCAAGGCCGCCCAGTCCATGCTCGATAAAGCGGCCAAAAAAGGGGCCGTGCACAAACGCAGAGCGTCCCGGAAAATTTCCCGGCTGGCCCGCCGCGTCTGATCGCGTCAAGTAAGACGGCGTCAAGTAAAAAGATGCCGCATCCGTCAGGCTCTATCCTGGCTTTATGCCCCGCAATGCCGGATCGAAACGATCGATCCGGCAAGCCAAGCCCCCTTGATGCGGCCCCACCGCCTTGCCCCCCGATTTGCGAAGCCCGTAAAAATTAGAACTGATCCGTCAAACGATAATAAATCCGCTGCGCCAATCTTTCCGAAAGATCGACGATAGCGGATTTTTTGTTTTGTTCGGTGCGGATTTTTTCCGATAAAACAATATAGTCTTCGGCGGCTTCAATGCCCTTGGCAGACCAGATGATCTTGCCCGTCGAATCCGTCATTTTCAGATCCACCCGGACCGTGACTTCCCGCTCGGCCGTGGTATAGGCCGACCGGTTGGATACGGACGTGGCTTTGGCCGATTGGATCACGCCGGATAAAACGGCTTCGGCGGCTTTTTTGCTGCTGATTTCAACGTTTCCGCGGCGGGTAAATTCGTTGATGATATCATTGGTGATGATATTTTCGATGCCGGTTTCCCCGCTCCGGTTATCCAGGATTTCCACGGCAATGCGCGTGACATCGCCCGGCAGTTTCCCCCCGCCGGCAAACCGGTATCCGCAGGCGCTC
>JBNJEA010000028.1:0-27750 GCA_051745395.1 Thermodesulfobacteriota bacterium
TTTACCTCCTCGCACCGCGCCGGCGTGCTGGTGCCGGCCGGCGGGCTTTTCGGCTGCCTGGGCACCGGCATCCCCTTTGCCATGGCCGCCAAGCTGGCCCACCCGGACAAGCCGGCCATCGTGTTAAACGGCGACGGTTCCTTCGGATTCAACAGCATGGAGTTCGATACCGCTGTGCGCCACAACATCCCCATCATCTGCATCGTCAACAACGACTGCGCCTGGGGCATGATCAAACACGCCCAGGAAATGAGCCTCGGCGATGACCGCTGCACTTGCTCCGAATTAGGGATGCGGCACTACGAAAAAATGGTCGAAGGCCTCGGCGGCTACGGCGAACTCGTCGAACGCGACGAAGACATCGTCCCGGCCATCGGCCGCGCAGTGGAGTCCGGCAAACCCGCCTGCATCAACGTGGTCACCGACCCCACGGTCACCAGCCCGGCCACGGTGATGTTTTACCAGAACCTGTCGGACTTTTGAGCAAGCGCCGATGGTCCGTGACTGAGATACGCTTCATCCCACCAGCATTCACTGAAGCCGCCTTATTTTTTTCGATTTACCCGAAGCGGCCGAAATGAATAGGGCTGGCTTACGTTAATACGGTACTTGGAAAAGAGAACCTTAACACTCCCTACCACCGGATTGTTTCGGTCCATGAAGGTCAGGTCACATTTACCTACCGTGATCGCAGGGATCAAAATAAAAAAAAGCAGATGATTCTCGATGCCGTGGAGTTCATCCGGCGGTTTCTGCTGCATGTGCTGCCCGACGGATTTGTGAAAATCCGATACTACGGCTTTTTGTACCACCGCCATAAAAGAAGATGTGTTGCGCTCATTCGGGGTTTGATCAATCCGGACCGTGTTTATCCAGAGAAGGTCAACGAAACGATCGCGGCCATCATAAAGCGCCTGACGGGCAGGGATATCACCTGCTGTCCACAGTTAGGACCATGAGAGTATGACTCAAAATAAAAATAATGAAACTGAATTGAAAGAGGGTAATTCATTTTGTAATTATTCAGCGAAAAGACAAAAAAAGTAAAAAAAGACTTGACACGGTTTTTACGAAAAACTGTTAAAATCATCACCTGTCAAGGAATTGCGTTATTTCGCCAGTAAAAAGCATTCATACTACAACAGGAAGGCTTTCTGGCCATCTGCCATAGCCGGTAAGCCCAAAATATTTTATCACCACCAGAGGCATTACAGGAAGAAGGAATTTATTTTACATGGGAGGAAGCTCATGCCTACGAGATCGAAATCACAGATTACCACTGATGTTGGTCGGAGGCTGCCTCGAAATCGTCCACCGACACATCCCGGGGAGATGCTTTTGGAGGAATTTGTCAAGCCGCTTAACCTCACACAAGCAGAACTTGCACGACGGTTAGGCGTTTCTTACCCCCGTCTTAACGAAATTATCAAAGGTAGGCGATCGGTAACCCCGGATACTGCTTTGCGCCTGTCCCGCGTTTTGGGCATGTCTGCAGATTTCTGGCTGGGCTTGCAACAGGATTGGGACCTTTGGCATGCAATGAACAGCCCTGAAGCAAAACAGATTGCCCGCCTGAAGCCAATTCCCAAATGAGGCCATTTTCGGGACCCATATACTACAGTTATCCATAAGAATAGACATGGGAAACCGCGCCTTTAACTTATTTACTTGACGATATCCGAAATTGCCGCAATTTCATTGGGAGCCTGATTGGGAGTTTGTGTTTTATGGCAACGATTCTTTTTAAAGGCGGGCGCATTGTAGACGGTTCCGGCAAAAGGGCCTTTAACGGTCATTTTCTGGTTGAAGAAGATAAGATTACGGCGGTTTTCAACGAGCATGACGTCCTGCCCGAGGCGGACAGCACCGTCGATGCGTCAGCCTGCATTGTTTCTCCGGGCTTTATTGACATGCACTCCCATTCCGACTGGCTGATTGTTCAGCCATGGGGAAATGATCTGCTAAAATACTCTCTTGAGCAGGGCATTACGACCATTGTCGGCGGAAACTGCGGGTTTTCGCCGGCACCGGTAACCCCCAAAAGCGCCATCCTGTTAAATGCCTCTCTTGCAGGACTGCTTGCCGAAGAGCCCCTTGCGTACAAATGGCATTCCATGGGCGGTTTTCTCGAGTGCATGGAAAAAACCCCGCCGGTCCTGAATGTGGCCGAGCAGGTCGGTCATGTGGCCCTCAGGCTTTGCGAAGCGGGCGGGCATAGAGGAAAAATGACTGATGACCAGATGACGCAATGCCTTGAAAGAACAAAAACGGCTTTGGATGATGGGGCCTGCGGGCTGAGCTTCGGACTGGGATACGACCCGGGCATGTTTTGCGATACCGATGAGATAGAGGCTTTCTGCCGGGTGGCGGCTGAAACCGGAAAACCCGTTACCGTCCACATGAAGGCCTTGAGCAAAATATCACCGGCGTATCCGGTATACGATTTGAAACCTCACAATATCAGAGCCTTGAAGGAGATGCTCGCCATTGCCGAAAGAACCGGCGTCAGGCTCCAGCTTTCCCATTTTATTTTTGTGGGAAGACATTCCTGGCACCTGGCGGATCAGGCGCTTGAGCTGGTGGACCGGGCGGCGGCCCGGGGGGTGGATGTGATGATAGACGCCTTTCCCTATACCTGCGGCAACACCACGGTAAATGTGGTTTTCCCTTACTGGTTTTTAAACAGCCTGCCCGAGGGATATGCGAGCCTCTGGAAACGGTTGCGACTGAAAACTGAACTGGAAATCGGCTTCAGGCTGGTGGGTTTTATTTATAAAGATTTTAAAGTTATGGATGCGCTTGTCCCGGACTTCGACGACATAAACGGACTGTCCATCACCGGGGTTGCCCGGAAATGGGGAACCAGCCCGTTTAAAGCCCTGCTGCGTCTGGCGAGGCAATCCGCCGGGGGCGCGTTAATGCTTTTTTCCGCTTACAGCGGCGATGAACAAAACGAAGCGCCCATGTTAAAAGTGCTGTCCCACGACCGGTGCCTGTTTGAAACCGACGCCATACTAAGACGGAGGGGCTATCCCAATCCGGCCGGCCTGGGGGCGTTTCCGAAAATACTTGGCAAATATGTCAGGCAGCAGGGTATTTTGAGCCTGGAAAACGCCATTATGCGCATGACGTCAATGAGTGCCGAACGGTTCGGGCTAAAAGACCGGGGCAGAATCGCCCCCGGCATGGCCGCGGATCTGGTTGTCTTCGATCCGGAGACCGTCTCGGACAATACGGAAGGCCCTTTGAATATCCCGGCAAAACCCGACGGCATCCGCTATGTATTTGTCAATGGCCGGAAAATGGTTCATAATGGTAGCTTCATTGATGACTCCCGGGCTCCCGGCCGGGTGCTCAGAACCTGAATCGGAAAACGGGACGTCCTTTCTCTGTCGACCCGAAGACGCGAAGCGGTCGACATGAGCCTCTACTCTGGGAAAAATTTTAAATATGGACGAACATGAAATTCCTGTCAATTGGCAGGACGGTACCGGGAAAAGCGCAGAAATCGGATATCTCAACCCGAATGTGTTAATTTCATTATAAGATTCGATTAAAAAGACCCGAAAAAAATTACGGGTGATCTGCAAAACTGATCAGAATTACGAAGTCACCCGTTTTCTTTTATAATGCGGCTTATTTCACAAAAGAGCCGAAAGTGGGCAGAACCACCCGGCCATAAACGTGGTTGTTTACGGTGGCGGCCACGATATAGACGGCAATCCAGCCGGCGGCGAAAAGAAGGTATCCGACAACCGGTTTCATAGAGGCGCCGAGCAGCCCCAAATCCAGCCCCACGATGAGCCAGAGCGCCACATCAAGCAAAATGACAATCATGCACAAGGGCCTGGGGCTTTTCAGATATGCCGGTGTTACGGCGGTCAGAAACGCGGCGCCGGCCATCCAGCAGTAACCTTCCACGATGGGCTGCGGCTCCACGCTGCCCATTATGCCGGAAAGCATCAGGTACTTGGAAAATACCGAAAGGGCCGCGGCGAACATGAAGAATGCGGAGAAAAAAAGAAATACATTTCCCCCGGTGATGTTGTGGTCTTTGAGTTCCATGACAGCCACGATAACCTGCACGATTCCCCCGCCCACGAGCCACGCGGAAAGAAGGGGAAAGCCGCCCAGGCTGACCTGGCCGGTAAATACGGCACCGAAGCCGAAGCAGGCAACCGCCAGGGCACCGAGTCCTGCAGGGCCGGGGGTGACAAACGTGTGCTTTTCAGACATTTGATTCTCCTTTTTTCAATTAACTTTCAGCTGTTTTCGCGACAGCTTTTTTAAACTCCCGACGCTGCAGTTGAACCTTTTCGTCTCGAATCGAGGCTTTATCAGCAACCGAAATCAGATTTCGATTTATATCCTTTTCCATATTGCCGCTGCCGATTTTTGAGCCGCCATGTTCATTCGCTACGATCCGGCGGTAAAACAAAGGACAGAGATATAGATTTTGTTAATGAGTTGCAACAGAAAAACGATTGATGAACACTGTTTTTGCAATTCTACAAATCGTATCGGATGAAATCATTCCGCGGTTTAGCCAAGACAATATCCGGCAAGCCAGCTCTTTTCGCGGAAGTCGGTGTTGCAACGAAATCCGGACTCCAAAAAACGATAACTTTCTGATAGGTTATAAAAGATGGAAAAGCGTGTTATTTGGGTTCGACAATTTCAACAACATTGTATACAGGCGAATCCGATTGTAAAACCAGATGATGAATGCGCGTACCCCCCTTAAAATTCTCCACATCCTCAGCCAGCGGCCGGATTCAACGGGAAGCGGCATCTATCTACAGGCGATGCTGCGGGAGGCTTTTCGGCAGGGCCACGAAAATTACCTGGTCTCCGGCATTCAGTGCGACAGCCCCGTAGCGTTAAAACATATCGAAGGCGATTGCTGCCGCTACCTGACCTTCGGCGAAACCGGTCAACTGCCGTTTTCAATCGCGGGTATGAGCGATGTCATGCCCTATGAAAGCACCCGGTTCTGCGCCCTTTCCGAAGAAGAAATCGACGCTTACGAGGCATCATTTTCCAAACGGATCACTGAGGCGGTCGAAGCGTTTGCCCCCGATATCATCCACAGCCACCACTTGTGGATTGTCTCTTCTTTGACCCGCCGGCTGTTTCCGGGCATTCCCATGGTCACGAACTGCCACGGCTCCGACCTTCGCCAGTTTCAAAACTGCCCCCATTTACAGAAGCGGGTGCTTTCCGGCTGCCGCGATATCGATGCGGTATTGGCGCTGAGCCGGACACAGAAAGAAGAAATTGCCAAGCGCTATGCCATCCCGCCCGACACCATCCATGTGGTTGGCGCGGGCTACAATGACCGCCTGTTCGTCCAGGCGGATAAAAGCGCCGGCCAACCGGTTGAACTCGTCTATGCCGGGAAATTAAGCCGCGCCAAAGGGGTGCCGTGGATGCTGCGGGCCCTTTCCGGCATCGATGCCATGGACTGGCACCTTCACCTGCTGGGGGGCGGCAGCGGCGAAGAGATGGCCGAATGTTTGGACCTGGCCGACCGGATGGGCAGACGGGTTACGGCATACGGCGCGGTCTCACAGGAAACCCTTGCCGGCATCATGGGCCGGTCGCACCTGTTCGTGCTGCCGTCTTTTTTTGAAGGACTTCCCCTGGTGCTGCTGGAGGCAATGGCGAGCGGCTGCCGGGTGGTGGCCACCGAACTGCCGGGCGTCAAGGAACTCATCGGCGATGCGCGCGCCGCCGATTTTATTGACCTGGTGCCGATGCCGCGCCTGGTTAATGTGGACCAGCCGGTCGTGAAAGATCAGGCGGCGTTCGAGAAAAACCTGCAGGATGCCCTCTTCCGGCAAATCGCTGCCGCCGGCCATCAGCCCGAAATCGATCTCACCCCTGTCAAAGATCGCCTCGCCGCTTTTTCCTGGCAGGGAGTTTTTGAAAAGATTCAAAGGAGTTACTACGATCTTTCTTAAAACAAATCAAACCGATTTCTAATACACTTAACTCATATCCACAGGAGACAAATCATGAGCGTAAGCCGGATGGACCTGCGCCGAAATGTAAAGGCGCTGTTTAAGACGTATCGGCGGTTAATGCCCGAGGTCGGCGACAACAATGATGCCCTGCCCGCCGCAGGTGTACAAGGACGGCGCTTTAAGTACAAAAGTGAAGCTGAATAAAAGCTGATTTTTAAATATAAGAGGCCATGAACCTGTCGGTAAACTCCTGCACCACCCGTTTTAACGGGGCATCCAGGTAAGACAGCGTGTTTTGGCCGATCTGCTCGGGCAGGCCGTAAGCGGCCTCGGCCACAGCGCCGGCGATAGCCGCCATGGTGTCTGCATCCCCGCCCAAAGAGATGGCGTTTCGAACCGCGTCCTCGTAATCCGTGGATTCGAAAAACGCGATCAAGGACTGGGGCACCGAACCCTGGCAGGTGACATCAAAATGATAATCCTGCCGGATTTCTGTCAGGGACTGATCCAGGCTGTAGGCAAACCGCTCCCGGGTAAAGGCGCGAATCTCGTCCTTGCCCGCCCCGGTTTTTGCCATGAACACCGCGGCCGCGGTTGCCTGCGCTCCCTTGATCCCCTCGGGATGGTTGTGGGTCACGGCCGCGCTTTTTTCCGCCTCCGCGAGCACCACGTCGATATCTTCGCAGGCAAAGCCCACCGGGCTGACCCGCATGGCCGAGCCGTTTCCGAAGCTGTAATAAGGCTTACGCGAGCCCGTCACGGCCCACTGCATGAATGACCCGCCGAAACCGGCACGCGGATACCTTGCAAAATACTCGTGAAACTTTTCCGCGTAATCCGCGTTGTGCAAAATCGCATCGGCCACTGCCGCGGTGAGCACGGAATCGTCGGTAAAGCGGCACCCATGGGAAAAAAGGGGGAAATCTTTGGATTTGATCGGCCGGAGCTCGTATACCGAGCCGATAATGTCGCCGGCAATGGCACCCAGCATGGACATCTCCTCCTTTTGCCAATTTGGTCACTGTTTATATTCTTGCGGAACACATGGTACCGGAATGGGCTCCATCTTGTGACGGTTTTTGCGGTGTAAATCGCGGTATATGGCAAGCACCTGTTTCCGCCGCTCCTCGAGCCCGGATTCGTCCCCGCCGGATTGTTCAAACCGCATGGCCCATTCCAGCTCTTCGTAGCTTGCCCCGATCTGGTCCTCGTCGCTTCGATTGTCCTGCCACAGCCCGTCCGTGGGCGCAGCCTCGGCAATGGCGTCCATGACCCCCAGTCCGCGGGCCACCTCGTAGACTTCGGTTTTCATGAGATCGGCGATCGGACCGATATCCACGCCCCCGTCCCCGTACTTTGTGAAAAATCCGACCCCGAAGTCCTCCACCTTGTTGCCGGTGCCGGCGACCAGTAGCCGGTGGTGTGTGGCGTATGCGTAAAGCGTGGTCATGCGGATGCGGGCCCGGGTATTGGCCATGGTAAGGGCGTCGCGAATCTCTTCGGGCAGGGTCTGCTCAAAGGCTTCAAGGACAGGGGTAAGATCCGCCGAGTGTCCGGTTACGTTCTCAAAACGCTCATGCAGCCATATCACATGCTGATCTGCAAGCGTTTTCTGCTCCACGGCCTGGCGGATGGGCATGTTTAGAGCCATTACCGGAAGACCGGTTTTGCCGCACAGGGTGGAAGTCACCGCGGAATCTATGCCGCCGGAAACACCGACCGCAAAACCATCCATGCCGGCATCCGCCGCATACTGCCGCATCCAGTCGACAATATAATCGATGACTTTCTGCGTCTGCATAAACCCTCCTTGTCCTTAAGCCCCTGCGAACAAGGCCGCGGGAGCGCGTAAGAAAGAAAATCTCTATTGTGTTTTTACCACATATTCCGCCGACAAGCCAAAACGAAAAACCGCAAATCCGGACGTCCCTTTTTCCCTTTCTTAATCTAATATTATGAATTCAATTCCTTAACATGCAAAACTTGAATTTTCCGGGATAAAAGATTATATTAAGTGCAAAGTTTGGCAGGATCGTATTGACAAATCTTTTTATCTAAATGAAAAGGAAGCGAATAAAATGTATAAAAAAATCATGGTTCCCCTGGATGGTTCAAAACTTGCTGAATGCGTATTGCCCCATGTGGAGGCTTTCATCAATGGGTTTAATATCAGTGATGTTTTTTTGATACGTGTGAAAGAGCCTGTCAAACCCGATGTAAGAATTTATGACAACACTTTTAATGAGGAATTTATTCGTCAAGCCCAGAAAATCTGGAGTGACGTAGAACAACAGGGAAAGGCTGAAGCCAGAGATTACCTTAACAAGATCGCCGAGCGTCTCAAACAGAAAAAAACCGCTATGCACCCGGAGGTCCTGATTGGCGATGTGGCGAAAAAACTTTCTGATTATGCGGAATCGGAGGATATCGATCTTATTATCATGGCAACCCATGGATATTCCGGGATAAAACGCTGGATAATGGGCAGCGTGGCAGAGAAACTTTTTCGATCTGCACGCATGCCGGTTTTCATGGTGCGAGCCGCCGAAATTAAAGGCGGGATGCAGCAGCATTGAAAAAACGTTTCAAACAAGTTTTTTCTCTACATTCCCACAGCAAAACACTCCCGCAATCCCATCGGCCCAAGGCAAAAAGAAACCGGGGGAAACTTTTAAAACCCCCGGTTTTCCGGCTTAAAACCGCTCAACCTATATTCAACCTGAATTCAGGACCCACGGATCCGATTGGAGGCATGATAATGCATATCCTTATCCCCAAAACGGTTAGAATTTCACTACAGCTCCGGATTATTCTATGGATGATGCTCGTTTTTGCGGCCACGGGAGGGGCAGCGCTGCTGCATGCGGAATCCCAAACAGTAAAGCCGCCGGAAAAGGCCTTCAAGCTCAAAACCGACGAGATGATCCGCTACGCCACGGGCGAGGTCCAAACCTTTCCCAAGTACACCACCCAGCTCATAAACATCGCCAACCGGAATGCGCAGTCGACCCGGGCGCGGTACGTGGGCCAGATGTCGGAACTTATCAACGACTTTGACGGCGACAGCTATGACCAGTGGGTCCGATGGTATCTGGACAGGCGCCCGGATGCCATTGACACGGCCACGGACCGGACGTATAAAATGATTGAAAAGATGCGGCGGGCCATGGCTGATATCGACCGGAAAATGGTTCGGCGCTGGATCGAAGAGCTGGTGTTGACCAAGACCTATGTGGGGCTTCGGTTCCAGAAAAGCATTTTGAAAAAAATGGCGGAGGAAAAAGATCTGCCGTACCGGCCGGCGGACCCTTCAGAGGAGTCCAAGGGCATTGACGGCTATATCGGCACCGATGCCGTGTCCATCAAGCCGGTGACATTCCTGGACCAACCCCTGCTCCAGGACGAAATCCCCGCGGAAGTCATCTTTTACGAAAAGGTGCGCGGCGGTATTAACGTCTATTACAACCGCCAGAAATAAATGCCGTTGTCCTTGACGGCTTCCGGGTCGACCACGCCCTTGATATCGAGCAGACAGCCGCCTTTTTTCAGACGGCCGGCAAAGTCAGCGGGCTGCATTTTCCGGTAGGGCTCATGGGCCACGGCGATGATGATGGCGTCGAGGTTGTCGAGCTCCGACCAGGCGCACAACGACAGGCCGTAGATGGCTTCGGCGGAGGCGGCATCGGCCAGCGGGTCGTGGATGAGCGGCGTGATGCCGTAGGCCTTGAGTTCCGTGACAATATCGATTACCCGGGTGTTTCTCAGGTCTGCGCAGTCTTCCTTGAAGGTAAGGCCCAGGATCGCCACCCGGGCGGAAATGACGTTGCTGCCGGCCGCACACATGAGCTTGACCGTTTTTTCGGCCACGAACTTGCCCATGTTGTCGTTGATCCGGCGGCCGGCCAGGATGACTTCCGGGTGGTAGCCGGAGGTTTCGGCCTTGTAGGTCAGGTAATACGGGTCCACGCCGATGCAGTGGCCGCCGACCAGACCGGGCCGAAACGGCAGGAAATTCCACTTGGTACCGGCGGCGGCAAGCACGTTTTGGGTATCGATATCAAGCTTGTCGAAAATCACCGCCAGTTCGTTCATCAGGGCGATGTTTAGATCCCGTTGCGTGTTTTCAATGACCTTGGCAGCCTCGGCCTCCTTGATACAGGGCACGGGATGGATCCCGGCAGTGATGATTGCGCCGTACAGCGCACTCAACTGATCCAGCGTCCGGGCGTCGTCGCCGGCCACCACCTTTAAAATCGACGTCAGGGTGTGCTGCTTGTCACCCGGGTTGATCCGCTCGGGGGAATAGCCCACGTGAAAATCGCGCTTCCAGGTCCCGCCCGAGACCTCTTCCAACACCGGCACGCAGACTTCTTCCGTGGCGCCGGGAAAAACGGTGGATTCAAAAACCACGACCGCGCCGTTTTTCATGTATTTGCCGGCCGTCCGGGTGGCGGAAACCAACGGGGAAAGATCCGGCTGGCGGGCATTGTCGATGGGCGTGGGCGCGGCCACTATGATAAAATCCGCCTCGCTCAAGTCGTCCGGCTCGTTGGTGAATGTCAGGTGCACTGCCGCTTCGAATTCTTCGCTGGCAAGCTCTCCGGTAGGGTCTTCGCTGCGGCGGTAACACTCCAGGATATCGGCCTTGATATCGTAGCCAATGGTGCGAAACTGCCTGCCGAATGCCACGGCCAGCGGCAGTCCCACGTACCCGAGTCCAATAACGCCTATGGTTGCATCTTTGATCATGTGTTTGTTGCTTTCTGGTTTGAGTTAAATATAGCCCCGATTGCTCAAATACAGCAAAATCTCCTGTGCGGCCTCGGCCGGTGACAAGTCCGTGGTATCAATGCTTAACTCCGGGTTTTGAGGGGTCTCATAGGGATCGTCAACACCGGTAAAGCCGGAGATCAGCCCGGCGCGGGCCTTGGCATACATGCCCTTGCGGTCGCGCTTTTCGCACTCTTCGATTGGCGTGGCCACGTGCACCTCGATAAACCCGCCGTAGGCTTCTATGGTATTGCGGACTTCCCGGCGCGTCATTTCATAGGGAGCGATGGGCGCACAGATGGCAATACCGCGGTTTTTGGTAATTTCGCTGGCCACGAAACCGATACGCAGCACGTTGATATCCCGGTGTTCCTTGGAAAAATTGAGCTCGCTCGACAAATTCCGCCGTACAATGTCGCCGTCCAGAAGCGTAACCGGCCGATCCCCGATTTCCAGAAACTTGGAATACACCACCCGGGCGACGGTGGATTTGCCGGCACCGGAAAGCCCGGTTAAAAACACGGTAAATCCCTGTCGGTGGGGCGGCGGATACGCCCGCTGCAATTCGGTGACCACTTCCGGAAAAGTCGCCCATTCCGGGATTTTGCGTCCCTCCCGGACCCGCTGGCGGATATCGGAACCGGTCAGTGAAATGGTCTGGGTGCCGGCCGGCACCCGGTCGCTGCTTTTGTATTCATCATCAAAAGGCACATACACCATTTCTTCAAAGGGCACGATTTCCACGCCGATCTCTTCGGCCGCCTCCCCGGCCACCTGGCGGGCCCGGTCGCCGGGATAAAACGGATGGCCGTTTTTGTCCTTGCCGGGGCTGGCATGATCGTGGCCCACAATAAAATGAGTGCAGCCGTAGTTGCGGGCGATGATGGTGTCCAGAAGGGCATCCCGCGGACCGGACATGCGCATGGCCAGGGGCAAAAGCGACATGACATGGGAATCGGGCGGGTAATGCTCGGCCACTTTCCGGTAGCAGCGAACCCGGATGAAATGGTCGAAATCGTCGCGCTTGGTCATGCCGACGACCGGCATGATCAACAGGTTGGCCCGCGCCTGACGCATGGCCTTGATCGTCATTTCGAACTGGGGCCGGTGGATGGGGTTTCGGGTCTGGAATCCCACCACCCGCTGCCAGCCCAGCTTTTCATAGGTCTGGCGCAGTTCCCGGGGATACAGCCGGATCTGCTTGAAGTCGAAATGGATCGGCAGGCTCACCACCTCCATGCGACCGCCGATGTAGAAATCGCCCGACCGGTGCAGCAGGTAATCCACACCGGGATGGGTGTCATCGAGGGTGTCAAAGACCTGCCTTGCTTCTTTTTTACGGTTGACCGGCCAAATGTCTTCCACATGCATGACCCCGAGCAAAAAACCTTCCGGGTCGCGAAGGGCCACGGACTGACCGACTTCCAGGTTGTTGGCCTGGGCTGCGGCCACATCCAGGCATACCGGCGTCGGCCACAGGACCCCGTTTTGCAGCCGCATCCGGTCCAAAACCGCTTCATAGTCCGAACTGACCATGAAGCCTTCCAGGGGGGAAAATCCGCCGGTGGCCAGCAACTCGAAATCGCAGAGATTGCGCTCGTTTAAAATCACGTCCGGCAGGTTCATGGCAATTTCTTTGAGCAGGGCCGCCCGCTCTTCCTCAACCAGTAGCTGGACGAGACGGCCGCCATGGGCGTCTGCTTGCGTGTCGGTCATAAACAGGTCCTTAGGTGGATGGCTGGCGTTTTTCGACAATAAACCAAGGATTTTTAAGATCTTCTTTGTTGTAGGTCAACGGCCGGCCGCTTTCGTACAAATACACGGCGGTGCCGGCCTGTTCGGCCACAGCCTGGCCGGCAGCGGTATCCCACTCCATGGTGGGGCCCAGCCGGGGATAAATATCGGCAAAGCCTTCGGCCACCTGACAGAGTTTAAGCGAACTGCCGGCGGATATGAATTCAACGGTATCATGCTGTTGACGCTTTTCCGCCACAAAGGCTTCGAGTTCCGGGGTGGCATGAGAGCGGCTGCCGACGATGGTATAGGGCCGCGAGGTATCGGGCGGCCCAAGAGGCAGCGGTTGGGCTGCACGGATCATGGCCTCGAAATCCTCCGGCCCGTCCGGGAAAAGATCCTTGCGATCCATCCGGTATGCCCCGAGGGTTTCGGCGGCAAAATAGAGACGATCCAAAACCGGTACGAAGATGACCCCTATAACCGGCCGCTGCCGGTCGACCAGGGCGATATTGATCGTAAACTCCCCGTTTTTCTTGATAAACTCCTTGGTGCCGTCCAGCGGGTCGACGATCCAGAGGCGCTGCCACAACTTGCGCTGCGCATAGTCAACAGCAGCGCCTTCTTCGCTTAATACGGGAATGTCGAACGGTTGCAGGTAGTCCATGATAATGTCATGGGCCCGCTGATCGGCCAGGGTCAAGGGCGAGTGATCGGCTTTTTCCTCGACTTCGATGTCGTTTTCATAGACTTCCAGCGCCGCGTTTCCGGCATCTATGGCCGCCCGGATCGCCGTTTTCAAATGGCTTTGAAATTCCAAAGTAAAATCGCCTTGTACGTGGGGTAAAAAAATGCGTCTTAATTCGGCAAAAATTAAACGATAGCCACTGCAAAGTCAATTTTAAAAAAAGATGGGGGGACACGAAAGGGTAAGGTATAAGGGGTGCGAGGTATAAGGTGTAAGGTAAAAAAAGTCAGACCTTCAGTCCCTTAATGCCTCAGTCCCTCAGTCCCTCAGTGCCTTAGTGCCTCAGTCCCTCAGTCCCTTAGTGCCTCAGTCCCTCAGTCCCTTAGTGCCTCAGTGCCTCAGTGCCTTAGTGCCTTATTAAAATTCAATCCCGCACGCCTTCATCCCCGCGATACCGGACCCCACGCTGACGGTGTCCGTAATGCCGTGTTCAGCCAAATTGACCTGGGCCTCAAAGGAGCGAACGCCTGTATTGCAGACCAGCACCAGTTTGCGGTCCGTAGGGACCTCGGCGATGCGATACTGGAGTTGGTCATGGGGGATGCTTTTCCAGATGTCCGGGTATTTTTCCTCAAAGGGCCGGGCATCGGCACTGGCGCGGCAGTCCAGAAAATAATACCGGCCGCAGTCCCGGTTGTTCCAGCATTCCATAAAGTCCTGGGCATGGGCCGGCTCGTAGCGGCCTTCTATGTAGTTTTCCGCGGCATTGCCCACGGCATTGACGATATCCATGGCCGAGGCAAACGGCGGCGAATAGGCAAATTCCAGGTTGCTGATATCTTCGACCTTCGGTTCGAATTTCAGCAGGGAGGCCACGGCGTTGACCCGGGCAAACATCCCGCTGCTTTCCCCGCCGTAGCCCTGGATACCCAGCACCCGGCGACTTTGCCGGTCGACGACAAGCTCGAGGAAGACAATTTCCTTTTCCGGGTAAAAATGCGCCCGGTCGAACTGGCCGACCTGGATGCCGGCCGCATCAAAGCCTTCCTTTGCCGCGGTTTCCACGGTCAGCCCCGCCCCGGCCAGGGCGCCGTCGAACAATTTGACCACAAAACTGCCGACTGCGCCTTCAAACCGGGCGTCGCCGCCGGCAAGGTTGGTGCCGATCACCCGGCCCTGGCGGTTGGCAATGGAGCCGAGCGGAAAATAACCGGGTTTTTTCGAAATCAAGTTCAGCACCTGCACGCAATCGCCGCCGGCATAAATATCGGGGTCCGAGGTCCGCAGCCGGTCATCGACTTTAATAAACCCGCCCGGGGCCACGTCCAGGCCGGCTTGTCTGGCCAGGTCCCCGTTGGGTTCAATGCCCACAGCGGAAATGACGATATCGGCCTCTATGGTCCGCTGGCTGGTTTTGACCCGTTCCACGGCACCGTCGCCCTCGATGGCCGCCACGCTTTCGCCGAGATAAAAGGTCACCTCGTTTTCTTCCATTTTGCGCTGGGCCATCAAAGACATGTTCTTGCTGACAAAACCCGGCATGATCTGGTCGCAGAATTCCACCACGGAAGTTTCGACCTCCCACATGTCGGCCAGGGCTTCGGCCATTTCCAGGCCGATAAAACCGGCCCCGATGATCACGGCCTTTTCGATCTGACCGGTGGTGACCTGCTGCTTAATGGCAATGGCATCATCCAGGCAGCCGACACTGAAGACATTTTTTAAATCCATCCCGGGGATATCGGGGGTCTTGGGTTTGGCACCGGTGGAAAGCACCAGCTTGTCATAGGAAAGATCGGTCTGCCGGCCGTCTTGCTGTTGAATGCACACCGTCTTGTTCTGCCGGTCAATGGCCAGCGCCCGGGTGGCCGGCATGGCCTCGATACCCTTGTCATCTTTGAAAAATTGTTCATCGCGCACCATGTGAAAGCTCGTGGAACGCAATTCCTTTTCGTCACTGACATCGCCGGAGACATAATACGGCATGCCGCAGCCACCGTAAGAAATATGCCGGTCCTGATCGATTAATTTCACATCCGCATCCGGCTCCAGGCGTTTGAACCGGCACGCCGCCTTGGAACCCGCTGCCACAGCGCCAATGACAACCACTTTGGAAGACATCTATAAAACCCTCCTTCGCTTCGGTATGGTGAATACGTGGATTTATACCCGATCCGATTAATGCGCATACGCTTGAAACCATGTACTATAATTGTTCCCTGCGAGCGGCGCAAGACCAATTTTATGCGATTGGTCGGATAAAATAAGGCTCAAAAAAGGCGGGACTCAAACAGAAGGCATAAAACAAGCGGCGCCGGCCGCGGGCCGCTTCATAGACTGCTTGCCCGGATGCCGCCGTTCGGGTTTGTCCGGCGGCATCCGGGCGGGGGGATAAAAATTGCATCCGGCAACCGGGGGGCGAAACTACATCCTTCTCAACAACGCTGCCGATTGATAACTTTGAAGGGGCTGGATTTTCGGTGCTTTTTTTTCCTTTTCCTGCAATACCATGGCAACAACCTGGGGCAGGCTATCGATGGCCGTATCGCTTTGAAGCGCATAGCGCAATACGGGCATTGCCGGGTATTTCTCCTTGAGATGCATAAACACGGTAACACTGTCAAAACGCAACGGCTGCCGGTTGATCAACACCATCGCCGGCC
This sequence comes from Thermodesulfobacteriota bacterium, assembly GCA_051745395.1. Taxonomy (GTDB): domain Bacteria; phylum Desulfobacterota; class Desulfobacteria; order Desulfobacterales; family Desulfosalsimonadaceae; genus JBNJEA01. The sequence continues at coordinate 15,822 of JBNJEA010000028.1, forward strand.
GGAGTTTTTCAATGATCTGCTCCATTAAAGACACATCTGACAATGCAAGCTTTGACACGGTTTTTATTTCATGCCCGAACCCTCTGAGGGCCCGACGGACATGCATCTGTGTATAAGGCTGATCATCAACGACAATAATAACACCCATATTTACTCTCCCCCTGGCATTGGTTGCGGATTGGCCTGGCAGGGCGTACGATCCGGCCAGTGAAAAAACGGCTGGCTTTGTTTCCGGTCCTGGCGTGCGGATGGTCTCGACTTTCCAGGCGGGGCGATCTCTGCGGCATAGGGGCCGGTAAATACGATATTGTGGCCGTAATCGCATGCAATGGGGGGGAAATTCCGGGAAAATACGTCTCGTCCGAAAGGATGAATTTTTTTCAACTGCGTGGTATTAATAAAGGCTTTCTGGTTGGCCATGGTGATTTTTTCCGCCAGCAAGTTCAACAGCTCAAATGCGGAACTGCCGTCAAAATCACCGATCAACTCCAGGTAATAGCTACGATTTGTACGGTTGGTCTCAATTCTGAAATTCTTCGCCATTTGTTTGACCCATTTCTCGATTGCAAATTGCATTTATTGCATCACTACTGCCGGACTTTCCGATTTTATGCCGGCACATCCTTATCCATTCGAATTGTTTTGCGGCCGTTTTGAGGCCCAGGCGGCTTGGCCGTCGATTCGATCCGAGTGCTGCGGGGTTTTATGAAGAATCTTGATGCGGCAATCCGGAAACAGCATCTCAAGCTGTTTTACCAGGCTATTGTCCACCTGCGCGTTTTCAGATACAACGACAATGGTATGCATTGATCCACTCCCCTTTTCCGTCCGAAACAAAATCTCTACGCCGGTGCCGGGTATTTAATCCTTCATACAGTAAAGACGCCAGGCACAATCCTTGCGCTGACACGCAAACCGCTCCGGGCGCCTGAAACAATCCGTATTGCCCTCTTTTTTCTGAATGCTTCGAATCAGCGAGGTCACATCGACCATGTTTTTGCCATGCCGTTTGTACATGACCTCGGGAACATTTTGCCTGCCCTGGTAACCATGATGGGTCCGTTTGGTCTTGGCTGTTGGATTCATAATTCCTTTCTTTCTGAATTGGTTTTTCTTTTCATCATGTGATTTTTTCTCTGTCCCGGGATTTGAGTACAATATGTCAATTCCGGCCAAAGATATCCATAGAGGGATACACTCATTTTGGTAGGCAAATCTCCCGGCGAAAAAATATCGGGATAAGCTCTTATTTTTAAAGGAAAAATTGAAAAGAAAGGTACGCGAGGGGGGCTACACTTTCCACAGATCCACGTCGATCAATCCGATTTTTGCGGCATAACGCACCAGTTCAATGGTGCTGTGCAGTCCGAGTTTCTGCATGATATTGGTCCGGTGATTTTCAACGGTCTTTGGGCTGATACACAGCATTTCACCGATTTCCCTGGACTTGAAGCCCTCGGCGAGCAGGCGCATGATTTCCTGCTCCCGGGCGGTCAACCGGCCGTATTGGGTATCCTGATTGCGCGCCTCATGGACCGAGCTGCCCTTTAAGGTCTGGACCACTTCCTGGGAAATTGAGCTGTCCAAAAAATAACGGCCCCGCGCGATGGTATCGAGGCCCTCGATAAGCCGTTCATGGGCGGATTCCTTGACCACGTATCCCGTGGCCCCCGCCTGGAAGGCTTCGGTGATGTAATTAATGGCCGCATGCATGCTTACGATCAGCACCCGAGCATTTTCGGCCACGTTGCGAATCTCGCGGGTCAATTCAATGCCGCTTCGATCCGGCAGGGAAATGTCGATTATGAGCAAATCGGGTTGAAAGCTCCGGCACTGCTGCAACCCTTCGGCGGCCGTGCCGGCTTCTCCGCAGACCTCGTAATCTTTGGACCGGCTGATAATGGATTTAAGGCCTTCACGATACAAGGGATGATCATCAATGATGAGAATGTATTTTTTCGGGGCCAACACCCTACTCCTTTATCGGAACTGCTGCAATGACTGCATACAATGATGCTGACCAACACCTCATTGAAAAGGTGGATCAAAAAATTCAGCGGCGGACTTGCTCGGCAATCCAGTCGATAAAGGCCGGGTTGCCGTCTGCAATGGGCAAACTGACAATGCAGGGACACTCATAGCTGTGAACGGACTTGACCTTTTCCACCAGTTCGGGCACCCGTTCCGCAGTTGTTTTGGCGATCAGCACTGTTTCCGTGTCCTGTTCGACCCGGCCCTCCCACATGAATATCGAATTCATGCTGTCGATAATATTGACGCATGCAGCCAGCCCGGCTTCAATTAACGCCTCGCCCACGGCAACCGCCTCGTCCTTGCTGCCGGCGGTCATGTACACCCAGTTGGCATTGTGTGACATTTGTTTCCTCCAGCGGCTTCTGTTGTGTCGCTTGTCGTTATTCACCGGCAACCCAGGACAGCACCATATCGAGCTGTTGCCGGCTCTGGGGCGAACTCATGAATGCGGTCTCGGTATGCGACCGCAACTGCCGGATCATATCCAGTAACTGGAAATCGGCCGCGTACTCGTGCCGGGCCAGCCAGCAGCCGACCACCGTGCCCGTACGCCCGATGCCGGCCCAGCAATGGACATAGACCGGCCGGTTGTCCGACAGCGATTCGTCAATGGCATCGAGTATTTTCATCATCTGAAAACGCGTGGGAATCCCTAAATCCGCAAACGGCATGGATCGATACACCACCTCGCACTGCCGTTTTTCGGCCGCCTCGTTGACCGCGGCCTCATAGGGAAAGTGATCGCCGCCCAGCCGGTAAATTTCATCGGGTTCGGTCAAATCAATGATCAACCGGATGCCATGGTCGATCAGACCGGCAAGGCGTTTTTTCGAACCCTCCGGGTGAACGGTTAAGGGATATTCCCCCGCCATCAGGCGATCGGGGATAACCCAGTATGAATTGACAAAGGGAAGACTGCGCCCGTGGGCATCTGTTGCGGTCATTGTATCCATTTATCAGAAAATCTTTTCCGGCGGCCGCCGCTCCGGCACCACGACATGCGGGATCTTGTCTTCGTTCCATTGCCGGGAAACATACAGGTGACAATAACAACTGCCGTATTCTTCGACATCGGCCTGCCGGTACACGCACGGACAGACAATGTCCTTGTCTGCTTCATAGTTTCCGGATGCCAGCCGGCAGGGGCAGGCCATGTGACCGTAGCGCTTTTTGTTGATCAGCAGGGAATTGAGCAAGTCGTAAACCAGACCCCAGTCCTTGTTAAAATAATATCCCTTGGGCTCCTGGATTTTTTTTAACTTTTCGTAGAGTTCCTCGACAGTCATTACAGTCCGAGCGCCTCCTTTATTTCCTGTTCCTTGTAGCCGACAATCACCTGCTCGCCGATTTTGATCGTCGGAAAGCTGCATTTCGGATTGAGCTGCTTGACGTCCTCTAAAATCGCCTGCCGCTCATCGCCTTCCAATTGATCTACATCGACAAAATCGTATTCGATATTACAGTCGCTTAACAATTTCTTTGTCGATTTACAGTGTCCGCAGGTACTTAAGGTGTATACCTTGACTTCCGGTGTATCCGCCATTTTTTACCACTCCTTTTCGGTTTCAGTCATTCGAAACGCACCACAATCTCATCGTAGGATTTCCGCCATTTGGGCGGCGGCAATGTTTTGTCCGAACGAAAATACCCCACCGCCATCAACAGCGGCAGCCAGTAATTGTCCGGTATGTTGAACTCCGTTTTCACCGCGTCGATATCGAATCCATCCATGGGGTGGGTATCGAGCCCCATGCTCTTGGCCGCCAGCATCAACGACATGGCAAAAAAGCCGGTGTTCTTGCACGCAAACGCCACCTGACGGGCTTGACTGGCACCATACAATGCAGCGCATACACTGTCAAACCATTGGCGTTGGTCCTCTCCCATCATATCGGCTTTCACCAGTTCACTGAAATTCTTTTCCAGGCCCGGATGCCCCGGCCGCCAGGCATCCATATCCGCCAGGACAATCAAGGTGACCGGCGCTTCACTGACTTTCGGCTGATTCCATGCATGTTTGCGCAACCGCATCTTTTCCTCCGGATCGCGCAGCACCATTAACTGCCACGGCTGCAAGTTGAACCCCGACGGGGTTCGGGACGCCAATTCGATCATATCGCGCAACGTCTCTTCGGCCACACCACGATCCGGCTCAAAAAAATTGACCGCCCGCCGTTGATGGATCAAGTCTTGGAAATCCATAACTCTCCTTTCTGCATCTAATCCGTGCAAACATTACCTAGAATCCTAATTATTATCATTCCCGGCGGGACCGCAAATGTTTCAATTGAATTGACACTATCTAAAGGGCCGAATATATGCTTGCCAGAAAAACCATCCCGGGGTAAACAAGGGCCCGGGCATCCGCTCTGTAAATCCGACCCGAAAGGCAAGACAACTTCTATGTGGCACCGCAACTGCATCATCGTCTTTGTCAAGGCGCCCGTTTACGGGACCGTTAAGACCCGTCTGGCCGAAAAAACCGGCCCGGCGGCCGCCCTGGCCTTATACCGGGCCTTTGTTGCCGACAGCCTGGAAAGGCTCTTTACGGTCAATGCGGACTTGCGGCTCTATTTTGATCCGCCGGAGAGCCGCCAGTCTATTACCGAATGGCTGGGCACTGACCTGCCGCTGTCGGCCCAGACCGGAAACGACCTGGGCCAGCGGATGGCGGCGGCGCTGGCCGAAAGCCTTGCAATGGGCTACGACAATGCCGTGCTGGTGGGCTCGGACCTCCCGGATTTGCCGGCCTCGATTGTATCCGAAGCCCTTGAGGGACTCGCCCGCTTTTCTGCGGTACTCGGCCCCGGCACCGACGGCGGCTACTACCTCATCGGTTTCCGCCGGGATGGCTTTTGCGGTGATGTCTTTTCAAACATCGAATGGAGCACCGATCAAGTGTTTACCCGTACCATGGAGCGTTTCGATCAATTGCAGCAGCCGGTCTACGTGCTGCCCCCCTGGCAGGACATTGACACCTATGCGGATTTGAAAAACCTGATATTGCGGGTAAAAAACAGCCCGGATTCGGTGCCCCACACGGAAAACGCCTTGCTGGAATGGGGGCTGATGGAGTAAAATGGCCTTGGCAGCCAAAATTCAATCGATCATTGCCTGACTCTATGCCTGCTGCATTTTCCATCATCATGCCGGTGCTCGAAGAACACCGGATCATCAACGATACGATTCACCGGCTGCAATCGGCGATAGCCGATCCGGCTTCGGAAATCATCCTTGTCGACGGCGATCCGGGCGGATCGACTGTCAATGCAGTGACGTCTTCGCAGGTACGAACGCTTATCGGCCCGAAAGGCCGCGGCCCGCAAATGAATGCCGGCGCGGCCGCCGCGGCGGGCCGGATTCTCCTGTTTGTCCATGCCGATACCACCCTGCCCGACGCAGCGGACCGAAGCATCCGGGACGCATTAGACCGGCGGGCCGTGGCCGGCGGCGCCTTTGAACTGGGTATCGACAACCCCCGGCGAATCTATCGCTGGATTGAAACCATGGTGCGCATCCGGTCCCGGCTCACAAAAATTCCCTACGGCGATCAGGCCATTTTTATCCGTCGCGCGGTGTTTGAAAAAATCGGCGGGTTTGCCGACCTGGCCATCATGGAAGACATCGACCTGATGCAGCGCGTAACACATGCCGGATACCGGATATCACTCATCCCCCGCCGGGTACAGACATCATCGCGCCGCTGGGAAACGGAAGGCCCGGTGTTTTGTACCCTCCGCAACATGCTGCTGTCTACGCTCTACTACGCGGGCGTACCGGCGGATAAGCTGAAACGGTTGTATCCGTAATGTCGACTTTCCACAAAATAAAAAAATCGGCATGCCGGGAAATTTCCCGGCATGCCGGCATTTTTTTGCACATGCGACCATTTGCCGCCCGATTAACCCGGAACGGAGAACGGCGAGGCCTTGCCGATATAATCCAAAGATTCCTGGTATTTGGACCGCATGTCCATGTGGGCGTCCTCGATTTGCTTCTTCTGGGGGCTCCACTCGGACGGACATTCGGTGCGAAGGGTTTCAATCTTTGCTTCCAGGTCACTGACGATCATTTTCAGGTCGTTGAAGTACTCCCAAACCCGATTTTTGTCTTCAGTACCCAGATGGTCGGCTTTGGCCGCCACGTCGAAAAGCTTGGCCTTCCATGCCGTCAATTCCGCCTGCATGCCGTTGCAAAAATCTTTAACGTCCATAATCCATCCTCCTTTTTTTAATGAAATTCATTACTCGCCCTTACGGCACTCCGCGTCCCATTCCGGACACGCATTTTCCATTTTTTCCTCATACTTGGCCATGCACGCCGAACATTCCATTTCCACGTTCGGCACATCGCCATATCGCTCCATCATCTCTTCGTGGCTTAAATGGGTTACGCCGCTGCACCCGCACTGGGGGCAGGTGGTTTTTATCTGGTACCGCTGTTTTGTCATAAACCAGCACCTCCCTTTCCTTTTGGTCCTCGATTTCAAAATTCATACTTGTCAAATGGCCTGCAACGGGGCCGTCAGGGCCTCTTCGATTGCCTTTTTCAAACTGGGGCTATCCGATACCGGGGCCTGGCATGTTTGATTGCAGCAGACATAGGCCGCGGCCTCGCCCGCCGGTACCGGCATCTGCGCCAGATGCCCCATCTGTCCGGCCAGACGGTCCCGGTCGGCTTCGGTGGCAATCCGGATCAGAGACGCCGCTTCCCCGGCACAGGATCGCACGGTATCAATCAGCGCGCCGGCATTGGCCGCATCGGCCTGTCCCGAAACGACCACCTCAACGGGGGCAAGCATCGCCGTGCCCTGGGCCACCAGCATTGTAACCACTCCGGCCGGATGATTATCAATGGATTCCTGCATGGATGTCAGGGTCTGTTCGACGATGGCATGAAACCGATCCTGACCCGTCTGCCGGTACAGCCGGATTAAATTCAAGGTCGCAACCGACGCCGCCGAAGGAATCACATTGTCGGTGGAATCCTTTACGTGGAAAATCAGGTGCCGGTCCTGTTCTTCGTAAGTGGCATAGAAGCCGCCGTTTTCGGCATCATAGAACCGATCGGCCATGTCATCTGCCAGGGAAATGGCCCATTCCAGTATCCACGGCGCAAAACCGGCCTCGTAGGTATCAAGCAATGCCTGCACCAGAAACGCATAGTCGCCGGCCATTGCCGAAACCTTGCTTTCGCCGTCTCTCCATCGGCGATAGAGTTGCGGTTCGCCCTGGTTGTCATAAAGCTTTTCATAAATAAACCGAACGGCATTTTCGGCGGCGGCAAGGTATCGATCGTCGCCCAGGCTCCGGTACGCCTTTGCCAGCGCCGATATCATCAGCCCGTTCCACTCCACTATCACCTTGTCGTCGAGATGCGGGCGGGGGCGGTTTTGGCGGGCCTCAAACAGGATTTGACGCGATTTTTCCAGGATTTCGGACACACCGGGCACGGAAAGATCAAACCGGCCCGCGGTGTCATCGAGGGTGCGGGCGCGATACAAAATGTTTTTGCCGCCGAATTCCTCCATGGGGTCGGATGCCACGTTGCCGTTGTTTTTCGCCCCGTAATAATGGGCAAAAACCGCGGCGTTGTGCCCGCCCAAAAGCGTTTCCAGTTCCGCGTACCGCCACACGTAAAAGCCGCCTTCGCGCTTTTTCCCGGCTTTTTCCGGCGAATTCGCCGGGGCGTCGGCGTCCGGCCGGCCTAGATCATAATACACACTGTCGGCATCTTCTGCGGAATAAAACCCGCCTTCCGGATGGGTCATGTCGCGCAGCACATAGGCCAGGCAGGCCCTGGCCACTTCGGCGAACCGGTTCTGGCCGGTCGTTTCATAGGCATCCAGGTAGAGGCCGATCAACTGCGCATTATCATAGAGCATCTTTTCAAAATGGGGCACATGCCATTGGCCATCCGTGCTGTAGCGGTGAAACCCGCCGCCGATATGATCATGGATGCCGCCATCGGCCATTTTCTCCAGGGTATGCGTCGCCATCCGGGCGGCTTTTGCCCCCTGCCCGGTTTTGCGCCCCGACAATCGGGAAAACCGATCGTAAAACAGCAGAAAATCCAGCATCGGCGCCATAGGAAACTTCGGTGCTTTGCTGAAGCCGCCGGCCTGCGGATCATACATTCCCGAAATGGTTTCCACCGCATAATCGAGGGCCTCGGCCGAAGGCTGCACCGGCCCCGGTGACGATGGGGACTGGCCGGAGAGATGGGTTTTTAACACTTCGGTGACCTTGCCTGCCGATTCCAGGATTTGCTGCCGCTTTTCCGGGTTGTTCCACCCCTGGTGAATCGCCTCCAAAACATCGCGCCAGGCCGGGCTGACCCGTTGTCTTGGCGGAAAATAGGTGCCCCCGAAAAACGGCTTTCCCTCCGGGGTCAAAAACACGTTTAGCGGCCAGCCGGCCGATCCGCTCATGGCCGACACCGCGGAAATATAGATCTCATCGATATCGGGACGCTCCTCCCGGTCGACCTTGATATTGACGAAATACTGATTCATCAATTCGGCGATTTCCGGGTCCGAAAAGGATTCTTCGGCCATGACATGGCACCAATGACAGGTGGAGTAGCCAACCGATACCAGAATCGGCTTGTCTTCGGCCCGGGCCTTTTCAAAAGCTTCGTCGCCCCATGGATACCAGTCCACCGGGTTGTCGGCATGCTGGAGCAGATAAGGGCTTTTTTCGTTTTGCAATCGATTCATTGCTTTTGCCGTTTCATTCATTGCCCGCCTTCCTTTGCGGCCGTATGGATACATCCCCTTTGGCCCGGAACTTGTTTATTGTAATAGTAATTCCCGCCGTCGGTTTTCGCCAACCCGGTCGGTTGCATCTGATTCATCGGTAAAATTGATACACAGATGTATCATTTAAAAATGAAACACTTGCCGGCCCGTTATTGCGCCATTCCGACCTGTTTTTTCAACCACTGCCGGAGTTCGCCGTCTAAGGCGTAAACGCCTTTATTGTGGCCAATGGATTCTAAAAACCGGTGCCGGAGGTGATCGGGCAGCGCAATTTCGGCCAGTTCTTCGGCATCTTCGGAATTTCGCCGGATCAGGTAAATCACCGGCGGATCGTCCCAGGCATAGACCACGAAATAGTATGACTCGTCGGCTTTCGACTGGATAACATATTTTCCGTAAACCCAGTTGTTTCCCCATTCCAGGTACAGGCGCACGGCTTCCTCCGGCGTCATTTCCCAATCGATGTCGTAAATAATATCGGTCTTTTGTTTGAGCTGTTCCAGATTCATCATTGTTGTTTCCTCCTTTTATGCCGTTTCCAGGGCGGCATTTGAAAAACCCTAAGTCCTGAGTGACATGGAAATCTCAAAACCTTTTTTTTCAATATATGCACATTACGTGCCGAATGCGCTGATCCCACGTGTTGCGCCTGCCCGACACAATTATGTGCCACGATGTGAGAGAAATTTGTTGAAACCCGCCCCGGCATGCATTACTTTTGAGGTAACAGGCCAGCAATGAAATGGCCACGAAGCAAAATCCCGTAAAAAAGGAAGGTGAGCATGATCCAAAGGGAAGGTGCAAAGGCGAAATGATTTAAAATGGCATATTTTTTGAATTATCCAGTTGTGAATATTGGTTTTACACCTTTTATTCCTTGCATTGCCGAATGCCGGCAGCGCAAAGCAAACCTGGCCCAAACTCATTATTAGTGGAGGACCATAATGGAAAAGAAAAAAGGGAGTGAAAAGCAGCTTCCAGAACCCGGAGATTTTACCATCTGTGATTCGACCGGGCAGATGCTGAAAAAAGCCAGAAACGACGGCGTTGAAACCCAATTCGAACGAGCGGCCACAATGAAGGCCTGTCCCATCGGCGCCGAGTCGGCGTGCTGTAAGCACTGCTCCATGGGTCCCTGCCGTTTGAATGCCAAAAATCCCTACAGCAAAGTCGGGGTTTGCGGGGCCACCATTGATACCATCATGGCGCGCAACTTCGGACGGATGGTGGCCGCGGGGGCAGCGGCTCACACGGACCATGGCATGGCGATGCTGGATGTATTCCGCGAAGTGGTCAATGGCCGCATCGAGGATTACAAAATCACGGACACCGATAAACTGGAAAATGTCGCCCTGTCCATTGGAATCGAAATCGAAGGCAAATCCTACGAGGAGATTGCCAAAGAACTCTACCAAGAACTGGAAAGAACCTATACCCAGGTGGAGGGCGAAATCCCATTTGTCCAGCGGGTGCCCGAAAAAACCCTTGAAACCTGGCGAAAACTGGGCATCGTGCCGCGCGGGGCCATGCGGGAAATCATGGAAATGATGCACCGGACCCACATGGGCGTTGACCAGCATTACGAAAACATTACCCAGCAGTGCAGCCGAACGGCGTTGTCCGACGGTTGGGGCGGCTCCATGGTGGCCACGGAAATCTCCGACATCCTGTTCGGCACGCCGGTGCCGGTTTCCGCAGATGTCAACATGGGCGTGTTAAAAGAAGACCAGGTCAACATTATCGTCCATGGCCATGAACCCAACCTGTTCGAATCCATGATGGGTTCGGTCAACTCAAAAACCCTGATCGACGCGGCCAAGCAAGCCGGTGCCGCCGGCATCAACCTGGTGGGCATGTGCTGTTCGGGCGCGGAAATGATGTCGCGCCACGGCGTACCCCATGCCGGCAATTTCAGCACCACGGAAGCCGTTCTGGTCACCGGCGCGGTGGATGCCATGGCCGTGGATGTGCAGTGCATCCAGCAGGGATTGTCCAAGGTGGCCGAGTGCTACGGCACGCACCTGTTTACCACCAATCCGCGATGCAAGATCGAAGGGGCCGAGCACGTGGAATTCCATGAGCATACCCCCAAGGAAACCACCGATGAAATCGTCATCAAGGCGATTTCCCGGTTTAAAAACCGTCAGCGGCCGGTGGAAATTCCCAAGATGACCAATACGGGCATCCATGGCTTTTCCTATGAGTATATCAATTACATGCTCGGCGGAACCTTCCGCGGCGGCTATGAACCGTTGAACGACAACATCATCAACGGGCGCATCCGCGGCGTGGCCGGCGTTGTGGGCTGCACCAACCCCCGGGTCAAGCACGATGAAGTCCACGTGGAACTGGTCAAGGAACTGATCAAAAACGATATCCTGGTGCTGCAGACCGGATGTTCCCAGATTTCTTTGGCAAAAGCCGGCATGCTGACCCCGGAGGCCGCCTACATGGCCGGCCCGGGCTTGAGCGAAGTCTGTGAAGCCGTGGGTATGCCGCCGGTACTGGGGCTGGGTTCCTGCGTGGACAACAGCCGCATTCTCATCGCTGCTTCCGAAATGGTCCGGGTCGGCGGGCTTGGCGAAACCATTGCCGAACTGCCGGTCGCAGGCGCGGCCCCGGAATACATGAGTGAAAAGGCCATTTCCATCGGCCATTACTTCGTGGCATCCGGTGTATACACCGTCTTCGGGGTGACGTTTCCGATCGTTGAAAACACGAAGTTCCACCAGTTGCTTTTTGATGGCCTTGAATCACAACAGGGTCTTGGCAAATGGGGCTTTTCACCCGATCCCCATGAGATGGCCCAGATGATGATCGCCCATATCGACAGCAAGCGCAAGACCCTGGGCATTGACAAGGCCCGGGAGCGCAAGCTGGTCGACATGGCCGAACGGCGCGATATTGCGTAAAACAACAACCTGAAAAATCCGCTTTTCCCCACAAACCGGGCCCGGTTTGTGGGAAAAGCGGACTCTTATATTTCATCCTAAATGGAGAGATTTCCAAGCTTGCCGCAGATACAAGGAAGATGCAGGCGAGCTATAGTGAACTATGCGAGGCTGCATCTGACGCAGTAGATGCAGTAAACTTGGAAATCTTTGCAAACAAGGGAGGATGCTTGTAAGGCCATCC
>JBNJEA010000029.1:0-27729 GCA_051745395.1 Thermodesulfobacteriota bacterium
GTCGATTTTGTCCTGCATGAGCAAATGCAGGTGGGCGAACTGGCCAAACACGAAAAATTTGCCGAATTCACCCAAAAAACCGTGGACATGATCGTATCCGAAGCCAGGACCCTGGCGATCAAGGAAATGCTGCCCACGTTGAAGGAAAGCGACGAAGAGGGCTGCACCCTTGAAAAAGACGGCACCGTGAAAGTGCCCGAATCGTTTCACCGCATCAACGAGCTCTACAAGGAGGGCGAATGGCTGGCCATGATCGATGACCCCGAGTGGGGCGGCCAGGGCATGCCCAAAACCGTATCGCTTGCCGCAGAAGAATATTTCATCGGCGCCAACTCCTCTTTTATGCTCTACCACGGCCTGTCCCACGGGGCAGCCAACCTGATCAAAACCCTGGGCACCGAGGAGCAGAAGCGCTATTACCTGGAAAACCTCTATTCCGGCAAATGGTCGGGCACCATGCTTTTGACCGAACCCGAAGCCGGATCGGACGTGGGCGCACTGCAGACCACGGCCACGAAAAACGAAGACGGCACCTACTCCATCTCCGGCACCAAGATTTTTATTTCCGGCGGCGAGCAGGACATGGTGGAAAACATCGTCCACCCGGTTCTGGCCCGCATCGAGGGCGCCCCCGCGGGCACGCCGGGCATTTCGCTGTTTCTCGTGCCCAAGTACCGGGTCAACGACGACGGCAGCCCGGGAAAATTCAACGACGTGGTCTGCACGGGCATCGAGGAAAAAATGGGCATGCACGGCAACAGCACCTGCACGCTGACCCTCGGCAGCAAGGGCAACTGCATCGGCACCTTGATCGGCCAGGAAAACAAGGGCATGCGGGCCATGTTTCTGATGATGAACGAAGCCCGGCAACTGGTCGGCCTCCAGGGATTTGCCGTAGCCTCTGCGGCTTATTGCTATGCGGTCAACTACGCCCGCGAGCGCATCCAGGGCAAACACATAACCGCCGGCAAGGACCCGGATGCCAAGGCCGTGGCCATCATCGAACACCCGGACGTCCGGCGGCAATTGATGACCATGAAAGCGTATGTCGAAGGCTTCCGGAGCCTGGTTTATTACGGCGGGCTGACCCATGACCGGGAAAATCTGGCCGAAACCCCGGAGGAAAAGGAAAAATACGCGGACCGGACCGCCATTTTAACCCCCATTATCAAGGGCTACATCACGGACAAGACCGTGGAGGTCACCAGCCACGGCGTCCAGGTCTACGGCGGCTACGGCTACACCAAGGAATACCCGGCCGAACAGTTGATGCGCGACTGCCGGATCTTTCCGATCTACGAGGGCACCAACGGCATCCAGGCCATGGACCTGCTGGGCCGCAAGCTGGGCATGAAAAAGGGCCAGCCCTTTATCGACTACCTGGGCGAAATGCAAAAGACCGTCGAAGAAGCCCGGCAGATCGAGGGACTGGAAACCTTGACCGCCCGCGTGGAAAACGCGGTCAACCGCCTGAGCGAAACCGCCATGACCCTCGGCAAAGCCGCGGCCTCGGACAATGTGGCCCAGGCATTTGCCTTTGCCCACCCCTTCCTCGAGGTCACCGGCGACGTTACCATGGCGTGGATGCTCTTGTGGCGGGCCTCGATTGCCTCAAAGAAACTCCAGAAACTCGCCGATAGCCAAGGTGCCGCCGGAAAAAAAGGGGCCAAAAACAAGGATGCCGCTTTTTACCTGGGCCAATACAAGACAGCGGAATTTTTCATCATGAACATCCTGCCGACCACCATGGGCAAGTTCGATGCGATTTCGGAAACCAACGGCGCGGCCGTCGAGATCCCGGCAAACGCCTTCGGGGCCTTATAGGCGTTTGCCGGCGCGGCCGAACAAAGAAAACCATCGCATGCCGGACCGCAAAAAGAAATCCGGCATGCGATATTTTCCTCAATTTGGTATAATCCTTTACAAAAGATGTTTTTAAAAATCCGAAACGCGCCATTTAGGATTTTGGTATGAGGGCCTCGACCGGCCTGCAATCCAGGGGTTATCTTTTCCGGCCTGACGATCTCCCATCTGTTGGCCATTTTATGGCACCCGGCATCGGTTTTTGCTCTTGACATCGATCCCTGGCTTTTATATACAATATATACTACTTTTTTCTATCCACCCACACATTATACGGGGTAGTAAAAGAACAGTCCGCCCCTTTGGGATGCGTTCGGCTTTCGACCACAAAGTAAAACAATCGATTTCAAATAATGATGGATCCCCGCATATGACAGACCAGGACAGTTTACCCGTCCGCCTCAAAGGGGTCGGCGACAGCCTCTGGGTCACCATTGACCCGACACTGCCGGTGGAAAAGCTTAAAACCGAATTGATCAAGCCGTTTCAGCGGCTGCAGCATCTGGCCGTCAATGCCCGGGTCATTCTCGATTCGGGCAAGGACGGCACCGATGAAAAGCTTGTGGAGGAACTGGGCCGGTTTTTAAAACAACAGTTTCAGGTCGGCCAGGTAACCCCGCCGGCGCCGGAAAAGCCCCCCGAAGTCAGCCGGGCCCGGGAAAAAGACCTGGGAAACGCCTGGCATACTCATCGAAGCGAAGCCTTAATCATTACGGGGCGGGTACGTTCCGGGCAAAAAATCCAGGCCAAAAAGCACCTGGTCATCATGGGCGACTTAAATCCCGGGGCAGAGGCCATCGCCGGCGGCGACATCATTATCCTGGGCAGCCTGCTCGGCAATGCCGCCGCCGGCCAGCCCGACAATGAAGATGCCATGATCCTGGCCATGGATTTCCGACCCACCCAGGTGCAGATCGGCGGTTTCGTCGCAGCCGGCGGCAGTGCCGCAAAGGGGGACAATGCGGAATTCGCGCGGATCGAAGACAATGAAATCGTGGTCATGGACTACATCAAGGGCAATCCCTTCAAACGGCTGGCATGGCCTGAGGTGCGTTAGACCGTGCCCGCCACCCCCGCAACATGAATGATAACTTTGGATGAAAGAGGTGAACCGTGGACGGTAAAATCATTGTTGTCACATCAGGCAAAGGCGGTGTCGGCAAAACCACACTCACCGCCTCGATCGGCGCGGCCCTGGCCAATCAGGGCAAGCGGGTCGCGGTGGTCGATATGGACATCGGCCTCCGGAACATGGATGTGGTGATGGGCCTGGAAAACCGGATCGTTTTCAACGTGGTCGACATCGTCCAGGGGCGATGCAAGCTCAAACAGGCCATGGTAAAAGACCGCCGGATCGAAAACCTGTATTTGATCCCGGCGTCCCAGAGCGATGAAAAAAACGTGCTCAAACCTGAAAACATGGTCTGGCTGGGCAAAAAGCTCCGCAAGGAATTCGATTTTGCCTTAATTGACTGCCCGGCCGGCATTGAGCAGGGATTTAAAAACTCCATCGAAGCCGCAGACGAAGCCATTGTGGTCTGCATGCCCGAGGTCTCCTCCGTGCGGGATGCCGACCGGGTCATCGGGCTGCTCTATGCCCGCTCGATCACCCCGAAACTCGTGGTCAACCGCATCGCCCCCAAAATGGTGGAAAGAGGCGATATGCTCAGCCATGAAGACGTAGTCGACGTGCTGTCCATCGATTTGCTGGGGCTCGTGGAAATGGACGAGGCCGTGGTGGTCTCCTCGAATACCGGTACGCCCATTGTCATGCAAAAAGAATCCAAGGCCGGCATGGCCTTTAACCGGATTGCCATGCGCCTGGACGGCCACCCGGACCTGCCCATTGAAAACCCCATGGGCCAGAACTCGTTCTGGAAAAAAATCGGTAAAAAAATCGGTCGAAAAAACAGGATCGCCAAATGATGATGTTTAATACCCTGCTCAAAAAACTGATGAACCGGGGGGAAAGCAAGGACGTGGCCAAAAAGCGGCTGAAGTTCGCCCTGGTCTACGACAAACTCGAAGTCAGAGACGACATGCTCGAGGACCTGCAAAAGGACCTGGTGGAAGTGATCTCGCGCTATTTTGAAATCGACCGGCAGCAGCTGTCTTTGGATATCGAACGGGCGGAAGGCAGTTCGGCGCTGATTTTAAACACCCCGATTCTATCGGCCCGGCACCAGAAAGCCGCCCAATCCGAGGCCAGCGCGTAAGACCTGAAAACAGGGGCCTATGCAGACGACGGCGGTTCGGGATAATCGGCATACGCGGTGCGGATAATATCATAGAGTTCGTTTCCGATGGCAATGCCGAAATCAATAAACTGCGGCCCGTACAACCGTCCCGTCCGGGTCCGGAATGTTTTCCGGATTTTTTTCAGATACGCCATGCCCCGGGGATAATGCGCAAGGAACTGGGGTACGGAAATATCGAGATACGCCACCATGCCCCAGATGGTCTGGGTAAAATTCTCGGGGCCCCACCGAAACTTATCCGCATCATAAAGACAATCCGAAAGCAATTGCCCGCTGCGGTCCGCGTCACGGGTGTTGTTTTCACCGAAGGCCTCATGATTGCGAATGGCCCGGCAGATATCGGCCACATCCGAATCGGAAAACGAATAGGCCGGCAGAACTTTTTCCGCAAAGACCGCCCCGGCTTCGGCATGATTTTCTTCCTTGCGGCAGATGTCATGCAGCAATCCGGCAAAATGAGCCATCCGAAGCCCATGGGTCAGCCCCGGCTCCGAACATGAAATGGCGCCGCCTTCAATCAAAAGCAGCGCCCCTGCATCGATGGCCACGTTTTTGACATGTGCCAACCCGTGGCCGTAATCATCGTCAATGGTGTTGCGCACGTATTCAAACCCCCGGCAAACCATCGGATCAGAATTGAAAAAGCGCTGCGACTGCCGCACTTTATCCGCATGGTCGGTATAAAAAGCCGGCGGCGGATATTTTTCGGCGACACGAATCGCTTCTTTCTGCAGCTGCCTGTAAATCGACTTCATGGTGTTTATTTTACCAAAAAAATGCGCCCGGCAGAATCAAAATTTGAAGGGCGATCACAGCCGCCTTCAAAGCCCGAACAACGGGGCGGCATTTCCGCCCAGCAGTTTTTGCCGGGCCGGTTCTGCCAGGCCGGCGGCTTCGATTTCCCTGTAATACCGGTCCGGGGCAATCAACGGATAGTCGGTGCCGAACAAAATCTTGTCTGCCCCGGCGATTTCCGTTGCCACCCGATAGATCTCCGGCGTGTAAAGAAACGGCGATGCGGCGGTGTCGAAATACACGTTGGCCAGCACCGATTGGACCTCTTTTTTCAGCAGGGAATAAAAAAACAGGCCGCCGCCCCAGTGGCCGAGAATAATCGGGTTTTCCGGATAGGCCTTGACCAGGGCGTAAATCTGGGCCAGGCTGTTGTCGGTTTTGCCGGGGTACTGGTGGCCCACGGGTTCATTGGTGTGGATCAGGGCCGGCAGTTTTTTTTCCCGGCACAGGGCCATGGCCGGAGCCAGTTTTTCCACCGCTTCGCCCGTAATGCCGCCGGGCTGGTAAAAGGCGATTTCCCCGATGCCCGACATCCCGCCGGCCAGACACCGCTCGACTTCCGTGCCGGCCGCGGGGTCAAAGGGATTGACACAGCAAAGCCCTTTTAACCGGTCCGGATACGCGGCCACAGCCTCCATGATATAATCATTGTGATGCCGGCAGGTATCGGCCTTTATCCAGGGAAAGCCGCAGACAACCGATACATCCACCCCATGTAAGTCCATGGAATCAATGATTTCCCGGGTGCCGATCATGCGGGCGGCCGGATCGCCGTAAAGCAAATCAAACGCCGGCTCATCTGCGACATATTCATCCCGGCGGTCTCTGACCCGCTTGGGGAACAAATGCGTGTGCACATCAACAATCATCTTCTCTCCTTATGGCCGTCCAAACGGCGCTTTCTTTTGCCTTGACGATTTCTGTTATCATACAATATAGTAGCTTGGAACCGTTAGAGACACGAACCCAATATAAAGCCGCCGGCTTGCCGCAGCAACCCGGATCACAACCTTCGCACTCCATGGGACGGCACAAATCATGAGGGGCAGCAAATCATGAACGACATGATCAAACTTTTTTCGCACTTTGAAGAGCCCGGGAAAGTCAATACTCAGCAGACCCTTGAATTTGCCCATGACCGGGCCAAGGAACTCGGCATTACCGAAGTGGTGATCGCTTCCTCGACCGGCGCGACCGCCTATAAAGCCCTGGAAATTTTCAAGGGCTTTAGGGTCATTGCCGTGACCTACCACTGCGGCTTCAAGGAACCATTTCAAAAGACCATGAAAGAAGATGTGCGAAAGGACCTGGAAGAAGAAGGCGTCCGGGTCATTGAAGCCACCCATGCGCTTTCCGGTGTGGAGCGATCGATTGCCAAGAAATACACCGGCAGCTACCCGGTGCTGCTCATCGCCGATACCCTGCGGCTGTTCGGACACGGCACAAAGGTGGCCGTGGAGGTCGCCATCATGGCCGCAGACGGCGGGGCGCTGACCGGAAACGATATCGTCGCCATCGGCGGCACCGGCCATGGGGCCGACGCCGCTGCCGTGATCAAGCCGGCCCACCAATCCAATTTCTTCGATTTAAAAATCCGGGAGATTGTCTGCAAGCCCCGTCATTTTTAGGGTTTGCCACAAAAGAGGATTGCCCCTTTTTCCAATGCCGCCGTCATCCTATGAGCGACACGTTGTCCTGGTATGCCCGGAAATCCACTGGAACACCGGCAACATCGGCCGCAGCTGCGTCGGCACCGGGGCATGCCTGCACTTGATCAAGCCGCTGGGCTTTTCTCTCGATGACCGGCATATCAAGCGGGCGGGTCTGGATTACTGGCACCGCGTGCAATTGTCGGTCTGGCCGGATTTCGACACCTTCCGTCACGAAATGGCCGTCGGAGACGACGAAGTGGCATTGTTTACCAAGTCCGGCCGCACCTCTTTCCGGGACCTGCCCCCCGCAAACCGGCTGTTTCTGATTTTCGGCCCCGAAAGCAGGGGGCTTTGCCCGCACATTTTGAACCGATACGACCCGGCCGCCACCTACTATATTCCCATTTCCGACGGCATCCGGAGCCTAAACCTTTCCAGTGCCGTCAGCGTGGCGCTTTATGAAAGCCTGCGGGCCGCCGGCTGGTAAAACGCAAGAAAAGGCCGACTCCGAAAATCGCCATCAAGGCGGTCCCGGACCCAGCAAAATCGCCGTATACCGGCTTTTCCACGGTATCGACAAAACAGCCCGAATCGGCACCCAAATCCCTGCCGCCATCCAGGTCCCCCATGGGCATGGGCGGGGCGGCATCGCCGTCTGCAAATGCGGCATTGCCGGAAAACGAATCGCGCAGCCATTGCGTCCCCCGCCCGGCCCAGCCGGCAATCAAAACCTCCGGATTGCGCCAGGTCGCCTGCACATTCGGGGAAAAGTTCAGGTACACGTTCGGCCTTCTGGCCCGGACCCAATAGCCGCGGTACGGTTTTAGCCTGTGGGCATGAGAGGTCGTTGACGTGTATGCCCCGTCCTGCCAGTACCATACGGCGATATCGATATAGTCGTTGTCTCCGGAAAGGTCCTTGACGGCAACCGGGCCATTGACAATGGCGCCGCTTTCATCAAATTCAATCACCTCGATGTCTCCCCAGAGGTAGCCGGCATTGTTGGGCGGGGCCACCTGGTTCCATCCATTGACGGATTGCGTATTGTAGAGCAGGCCGATGTTGACATCCGTGCCCGTGCTCACGTAGACGCCCTCGACTTCAAAGGACATGCCCTGTCTTGCCAGAAACCAGTACGCCCGGCCCGGCCGTACCTCAAAACCCGGATACTCCCGGTATCCGCCGACACCATCCAATGTCGGATCATAGGTGCCGATCCGGTAGTTGCGATCATAGGCTTGTTCCATCAACGGCGCAAAAACCGCTTCCGCCGAAGGGTTGTCCGGCCATTGGACAAATGAGACCATCCGGTAGCCGGCGATGGAATCGCCGGCTGCAACCGGCGGCACGTCCTTGTCCACCTGCGTTTGCCCGAGAATAAAGGTTTCCGTATCCGACCAACTGACCCGGTTGCTGCCCGCATCCTTGAAACCGGCCTGCCACTGGTATTTCATGCCGGTTTCCAGTTCCACCGGAAGCTCATTTAAATGGGTTGAAGAACAGCTTGTCTCCATCAAGGGGTTGCCGAATTTGCCGTATTTCCAGCATGTCTGCACATGCGCGTCATTTTCGGGGTCGCTGTAGGTATCGGCACTCAGATTCACCCGCACGGTCGATGCACCGGGCGGGGAGTCGACGATGCCCCCCTGAACCGGGGCAACCAGTGTCGGTTTTTCCGACACTTGATTGAATTGCGCGGAAATCGTCATGTTCATGGCAACACCGGTGACGGTCAGCGGATTTTCCGTGCCGGTATGATCGCCGCTCCAGCCCGTAAAGGCATACCCGTCTGCCGGCTGCGCCGAGACCGCTGTGGCGTTTCCGCCGGCTTCGATGGTCTGGCTTACGGCGCCGTCCAGGGTGCCGCCGTCTCCTGCCGAAAAGGTCACCGTGAAAGTCCCGGCTTCATTACAGTCGGCCACGCCGTTGCCGTCGGCGTCGGTATCGGCGGTGCCGCAACCGCAGGCGCCCGGTTCCGTCTTGTTCGGATCGGATGGGCAGCCGTCATTACAATCCGCAGTACCGTCGCCGTCAGAATCCGTATCGGCCGTGCCGCACCCACACTGGCCCGGCTCGGTTTTATTCGGATCTGTTACACAGCCGTCAAAGTTATCGGACACCCCGTCTCCATCGGAATCCGGCGCCACCTTGAGCTCCAAAAAATCGGCCTGGTAAAACGAATCCCAAACCTGACCGTCCGGCAGTGGTGGAAAAGAGGTGCTGGCAAATTCACCGGCAGTGCTGCCGTATTTAATCACACTGAATGCATCGCCTTCACTCAAGGAGTAGCCATCCATCAGGGACACGCTCAACAGGCCGGCCATAGAGGCCTCGCCGCTGATATCGATTGAATCATGATAGGATGTGCCGCCCAGATCCAAAAGGATTGCCCCCGGGGCCGTTTGCTCCAAGTCACCGTTTAACACTAATGTACCCGGTACGCCGGCGGTCTCACCGGATCCATCCGGCATGATTTGACCGGAATTGTTGCAAAGTCCTGACGGTAAACTCAGTGTACCGCTGCCATAGATTTGTCCGCTCGGCGTATTGATGAAATTGCCGTTGTCCAGCAGCAGCTCGCCTCCGCTGCTTAGAGACGCCATACCGCTGTTGATCAAATCCGTGCCGGAGCCGGAGTCGGTGATTGTCAAGACAGAGGAACTTTCGTATGAACTGACTCCGATAATGCCGCCGTTGACATGGTCGCAAATACTGCTGGAAGAAAGTTTTGTTATACCGGAAGCAAAAAAGGAACCTTGATTTAACAATATTGCGCTGATGGTTGCCGGCGCCGTTTCCGTCATGGCAGATGTATTCAAGCTGCCTTGGTTGTAAATGCCGCCGTTCTCAGACATGGCATCCCGAACCGATAACCTTGCAGTATTTGTAGAGGCGGAAACATAAATACTGCCCAGGTTAATCAGTCGGCCTTCTGTAATCAAATCTGCGGTAGCCGCATCACCGGAAATGCCAATCGAACCGTTTTCTTTATTAAGCAGCCATCCGATCTCTGCCGAGCCTTTGATATCAAAATGACTCTCGTTTTCCAAAGCAGAGTTGAGCTTTGAAGTGCCGGCCCCAACCGACATGTTCATGGTACCCTGATTAAAAAGCCGTCGGCTCCCGAGCGTTAAGGAGGCATTCACCCCTTCGGGATTTAATGTAATATCCCCGTTATTGGGTCCAAGATACCCCCATTTTAAATGCAAATCCGAGTCCGTCACGACAAGCGCATTGGCAGCATTGTAATCCGAGACCAGCCATGCATCCATCGTATTGGTACCGCCGACACTTTCAATTGAGCCTTTATTTAGAAGGTATCGGCCTACGGAAACTTTACTGTCGATCATTTCCAAAACGCCGTCATTATCGACAACGGCTTTATTGCCCACCACAAGTTCAGCGTTTAACTGCGGGGAGCCGGAAAGCGACAACGTGTCATTAAGAAAAAGATTCCAAACCGCGGCGAAATCTTCGATGATTTCCAGGATAACATCCTGGTCGGCTACCACCGTATCCCACTTTCCCGGAATTTGAGCGGGTTGCCAATTGTAAGGCTCGTGCCAGGAATTCGGCGCCGCTGTTGCACCGCCCACCCATGACAAGACAGGCGATTCGTAACAGCCAATATCAAAAGAACTGTCGGGTCGGACCATTCCGTCGATATCCCGTTTCACTGGATCGCTGGTATCGCCTATGGGAATGTAATCGACCGCCGCCGTGCCGGCAAGAAGCCGCTTATCTGGGCCATAACTCGGAAGATCCGTTATGTTAGTGTTGGTGGAAAGTGTGACTGTTGAGCCATTTTCCTTATAGGTTGTCCCCAATCCAGCCAGATCATTATATTCCACTCCCGGTGGTTCGGCACCGAAATAACTGATGCCCACTTCGAGATTGGCAATAATGTTATAAAAAATTTCCGGATAGGACGAATTGGCATTATTATCCAGTTTAACCCCGGTGGTGCCTGAAACCTGACTGCCGTCGCTGGTATCAATGGTATTGTGATAAATACCCGCAAAGCCGTCATCCAGGGTGACATTAATTCCGCCGAGCGACGTGGAATCTATAAGAACAAGGTTGTTCTTAATGATCGTCGAGCTCTGGGTGCCCGGATTCAGCATCGTGCCAACAATCGCCCAATCATTGTCAGAAAACCGGTTCCGGGTCACCGTCGCATGCGTATTGCCGATTTCAACGGCGGAAGCAAAGCCCCGGAACTCAAGATTTTCGATAACGACACCGGCGACGGAATCGATCCGGACGCCTGAAAAACCAGCGCCGCCGCCGTCCAGTACCGGTTTGTCGAAGCCGGCGCCGATAATCGTCACATTAGGCTGAGTGATGACCAGTGATTCGGATAATGTATATTCATCGGCCATTACATGGATAAAATACCGTTGATCATCGCTTGCCGGAACGGTACCGGCATTGATATGATGGATCGCATGAGAAAGCGACTGCCAGGGGGCTTCAGGTGTGCCCAGACCGGTTCCCGAATACCATCCCACGAAATAGTGGCCGGGCTCATAACTGGGTGTCAAGGAGGCATCGTTTGGGTCCGTGCCTTTTTCGATTTCTTCTCCATCCGTGTAGCCGTCCCCGTCTGAATCGCTGCTATATGGCAAAGTATTTTGCTCGAATTCAGCCAAATCCGTCAAGCCGTCTCCGTCGGCATCACCCTGGCCGTCTGATGCGCTAATGGATTCAAGATTATTCTGCTCCCATGTATCGGACATCCCGTCGTTATCTTCGTCCTCAGCATCGTATTCCAGGGCGCCGATATCCGCGGCCTTAGCGGCCGGCAGGGGACGGGGCCGGCTTTTCAAATCCTCCGTCACCTGCGGATTTGATATGGCATCCCGGCAGGGCGAATCCTTGGAAAGATAATAATTGTTCTCCTGAACACTTACAAATTGAGGATTGGTCAGGAGGTCTGTTTCGGCGGGGCTGTAAGCGCTGAACTGCTGCCCGGCATCATATCCCCAGAAACAATTTTGCACGCTGTTTATACCGATCGACCCACTGCCGTTCTCAATCAATATTGCCGGGCCGGAAATGATGTTGAACCGAAGGTCGAGTTCGCCGGCTGCCGTTCCGTCATCTGTCACCCGAATACCGGCTTGTGAAAACCGATCCAGCGTGTTGTGGAAAATCACTGGATTGACAGTGGCCCCGGAATCGACTTCTATGGAAATCGCACTGTCCAAAATGCCGGTGGCAGGGGCATATATCAGGTTATTTTCAATAACGGGCGCGGCACTTGTCCCCGAGGCCAGGATGGCGATGCCCGTCATGTTTTCATATAACATATTTTTCTTAATATCCGGGTCAGCCCCGATAACCCGGATGGCAGCGCCTTTTTCACTGCAATGAGAGTGACCGAAAACCCGGTTTTCATAAACCTGCTCCGCCCCGGAATTTTCGATCCATATCCCCGTTGTCTGAGGCCATCCCTTGGAACGGATTTCAGTGTCATAGAGGCGATTGGCTGAAGCATTGCTGCCGATAATCTTGATGCCGGCGCCTGCGCCTGGTGACCCACCTGATGCCCCTCCGTTGTTGCCGATAATTACGCCGCTGACCGTGTTGCCGCCGGCTCCGTCAATATGAATGCCGTTGTGGGCATTAAAAAGGATTTCACATTTTCTGTGGATCGTATTGCCCGCGGCATGGGAATCCACATAAATGCCATGCCCCCCGTTATGATGAATCCGGCAGTTCTCCACCACATTGTTGTCGCCGTATATGTCAATCCCGTGTTCTGCGAAGTTTCGGATTTCCAGGCCGTAAAGGGTAATGGACGAACCTTCGAGGTTAAATCCGCGCGTCCAACCGGAGGCGCCGGTACCATCCAGCACGGTTTTATCCGGGCCGGCCCCGGCAATGACGACATGTCCCTGTGTTATGGGTAAAGGCGCATCACTGGCGGTGCTCAAAGAACCGATGGCTTCATTTCTGTCCATCGAATAAATGCCGTGAAAGACATGGATCACGTAGGGATCGCTTTCCGAGGCGGAAACGGTACTGTTGTTATTGTTGATATGGTGTATGGCATGATGTAGCGACCGCCATGGGCTTTCAAATGTTCCCAATCCTATTTCCTGACTGCTGGCATCTACGTAGTAATGTCCTGGTTCGTATTGTGGCAGATCGGTTTCAACATTTGGATCTGAACCTTGTGCGATTTCTTCCCCATCGGTATAGCCGTCTCCATCTGTATCGGCAAGGGTAGAATCTGTCTCATAGCTATATTCCCGGCTATTTCTCAAACCATCCCCATCCTCATCAACCAAAGCGGCATCCGCATAAACCGGAACCATGATCATGCCTGAAAAGATTAGTATCGCCGCGATTTTCAAAATTTTTTGCATAATCGCCCTGCACCCCATCGATTTCCTCCTGCAGTTTAAGTATCGAAAACCTTTGATCCCTCATTCATCAAAGGTATATAGATCTTTTGCTCTCCTTCGCCTTACTGAACCGGTGCACCGGGGAATTCCGGCAGTGCGGTTTCTTCTATGAGTTCGGGTTCGGATTTCTCTTCAAAGGCTTCATCCTGAATATCGTGTACTTCCTGGATCTGCTCGCGGGTTTCATTGATCTCGATGTGGCGGGACGGCTCCGGGTTCAAATCCCCGTCCCGCCGGAAAACCTCATTTGCCGGCACGGGCGGCACCAACTGTTCTTCCGCCACCCTGAACCGGAGAGGTTCTTGCCCGATATCCGCCTCTGCTTCCGTTTTGCGGTCTTCGGCCGCCTTCGGCCTTGGTTCCGTTTCAAACTTGCCGGACTCTTCTATCTCCGGCGGCTGCAGCGTAAATTCGCGAAGCAGGCGCTCGATTTCTTCGGCTTCGAGTTTCTGCGCGGCCGCCGGGGCTTCGCCCTGACGGACCCGTGTCCGCTCAAAATCCCGCAGCACCAGGGGCGGCGAATCCGGCATGTCGCTGCTGATGACCTCGAGCACGGTCTCGGAAAGGGTCGTGATCTCGGTAATACCGGCCGAAGCCGCGATGACGAAATCCGAGCCCCTGACCCCGGCCACGGAGGTCTCGGTTTTGACCTTGAACTCGGAATGCCTGGCATCAACGAGTTTCTTGACAATGAAGCGCGCCTTGCCGAGGGCCATGCTCAAAAACGAGGAGCGGGTCTTCTGCTCGGGCGAATACACGCTTTTGTTGATGGACAGCCGGGTTTTCGGCGAAAGGGTCATGTAACTGCCGTCCTGTAAGGAAAACCCCAGATGGGCGTCTTCAAGGGTGACCAGGGTGTCGTTTTTATAAATGGAGGCGGCCTTGGCCGCCTTGTATGCGACCGACCGGTCGTCCGGGTGAATAATAACGGCTTCGCCCCGCACATCGTCAATGGTGCCGACGGGCGCCCCGACTCCCGGTTGATACTGCTTTTTGACAACCATGTCCGGCGGCAGCAGTTCGGCTGCTGCCGCCGGAAAAACGGCGCCGGTCGTCACCCCCCACACACACAGGGCCAGCAGGGCGGCAAAGATGGGCATCTTTAGCTTCATATGCATCTGCTCCTGTTACAGGTTTGCTGTCACGGAGACGGTGACCGCGTTTCGTTCATAGTCATACAGACCGATATTGGAGTCATTGCGTGTAAAATTGTAATCCACGGCCAGGCGCAGCCATTCGTAAACCACCGGCCGGGCCAGGGAAAGCGCCGCATAATAGCGGTTGTCCTCCCGTTGGATTCCGATTACCGCATCCGGCTGGTCATAATCTTTTTCATCATAAATGCCGGTGACGGTCACCTCGATTTTTTCGACAACCGGACACCCCATCCGGATCCGGGCTTCAAACTCGTCATGCGCCTCGTCGTCCCGGCGGGCCGAATTATCTTCCAACCCGAAGCCCCAGCTCAGATAACCGGGGCCGACGGCGTGAAATACGTCGAGATCCCCGGCATTGGCATGACCGTCGCGGCCGCTGCCCTCGAAATAATTGTTTATCATGTAACGGTACCGGAGCCGGGCATGGTGCTGTTCGTTGAGCTGCCAGGTCATCTGCGGCGAGAAGCTGTGGCGCATCAGAAAACTGTCTGCGTGGACCCAGTAGTAGGCGGGCTGATAGGAAATGCCCAATGCCAGGGGCGCCGCCTGGTATTTTACATAAATGTCGCCGATGCTGCCGGTGATATCATAGTCGGTTAACTTGCCGTGCCGGGTCTGATAATGGCTGTAGCCGGCGCCGGCTTTAAATCTGTGCTGATTGACGACGTGGTAACGCCCGGAAAAATACCCCACGAAGGACCAGTCGCTTTCGTCGGCGAAGACGTCTTCGTCTATCGGCTCCAATTGCACATTGTCGTCGTATTGCACCCCGGTCTGCAGATAAAGCCGGTAGCGTTTGCGCCCCTGCTTTTGCGCGTCTATAATCTCAAGCCATTGCTCGGCGTTGCGGCTTAACCGATCCGATGCCGCGCCGGCTTTAACGGCGGCAAACCGTTCCGCCGCGGTGTCGGGTTCCTCCAGCCGAAACAGGCAAATGCCGGCATAATAGTCGGCGTTGGCCCGCACGCTCGGGCTCATCCGTTTGGCACGATCAAGGTAGTCTATGGCTTTTTGATACCGTTTGAGTTCATACAGACAGATCCCCGCCCGGTAAACCGCCAGCACATGGGTCTCATCTGCTTTGATGCGTTTTTCAAACAGGTCCAGGGCGGCCTTGAAATCCTTTTGCTGCTGCGCAAGCAGCGCCCGGTCGTAGGTCAGCCCCACGCGGTCCGGTTCTTCTTTTTCAACCATCCGAAGATAATGGGCGGCTTTTTCTGTTTGATTGAGTTTCAGGCAGGTTTTGCCCAGGTAGTGATAAAGCCCCACATCATAGCGATCGGATTTCAGCGCCCGGGAAAAATAATCCAGCGCCTGCCGGTAGTCGGCCTGCTCATAGGCGAAAACCCCCAGGTCATAATAGCCGCTGGTCCGGCCCGGGCCAGCGGCCAGCGGCGCACAGGTCCATATGGCCACCAACCCGGTCATCACAGCTACAAACAGCATTCGTTGCATGGCTTACTCCCCAAAAGTGTGCGTTACGTCCCGGAACCGAATAAAAATAACGAAATAACAAGACTCTTTTTGATCAAAAGACACACGCAACCCTTTTACTCACCTAAATTGAGCGTTTCAGATTTTTAAAAAAATGATTTTGTATAGGATTATAGCAATTTATATTTAAAAATCTGAAACCCTCCGGGATTTCCAATTTTGCCGCATCTACTGCGTCAGATGCAGCCTCGCATAGTCCACTATCGCTCGTCTGCATCTTCCTTGTATCTGCGGCAAACTTGAAAATCGCTCAATTTAGGACTCAATCCGTTTACGAGTCGGCAGGTACAAAATGAATTCTGAAGCAAAGGGCGAAAAACGCTGGCGGGAAAATTTGTTCAGGGTCATTTTTTCTTCTTGCGGTCCCCGATTGTCCGATCTTTGGCGTCGCCGACGATCCCCCCCCGTTTCAAATAACGATAAAACCGGCCATCATCATTTTTCTGGCTGTCACAAAAAATGGCTTTCAGGTAACGGATATTATTTTCTATCGACTCTTCGTACAAATCCCGGTCGATGTCCCATCGCGATTTGAAATGCCCTCTCATGTACGCGGCGATATTGCCGAAATCCCCGGTCAGACGCTTCCGGGCCACGTGTTCATAAAACCCCTCGGTTTTGCGCAGCAATTCCTCTGCGGAATCAAAGCCCGGAATGCCGGCTTCCTCGAACTCCTTGAACAACAAAATCAGTTTTTCCAGGTAATGCCGGTCGGCGATCTGGGCCAGCAGATCGGCTGAGCCGACCATTTTGCCGAGGGTTTCAACTTCTGCGGACCGGAACGGAATTTTGCGGATATCGATATCCA
The DNA here is from genome assembly GCA_051745395.1 of Thermodesulfobacteriota bacterium. Taxonomy (GTDB): domain Bacteria; phylum Desulfobacterota; class Desulfobacteria; order Desulfobacterales; family Desulfosalsimonadaceae; genus JBNJEA01. Next base: position 16,441 of record JBNJEA010000029.1, read on the forward strand.
GATTGGTACATTTGATCAAATGGGTGCAGTCCTGGATCTGGACGGGCGAAAACGCCTTGGCAGACAAGTTGTCCCGCATCATCCCCACGCTTCTATCCTCGTGGCCGATGGTATATTTCGCGCCGGTGCCCTTGAGATCCTGCTCGGTCTGAATCAAGCCCGCATCATGAAAAAGCGCGGCGAGCAGCCCCAGCAGAATGTTTTGCCGTTCAAAAACAAAACCGTTTACAAAACAGCCGTGAATCAGGCGCGCCGTGGCCAGGGCGACCATGGTGGTGTGTTCCAGATTGTGATACTTGGTGTTCGACGCCCGGTATCCCGGGTATTGCCCGTTGAAAAGGGCAACGATGTCTGAGTAGACGGAGCGGAATGGCTCGATAACGGAGCCGGCATCGAGAAGGGTCAGAATTTTTTGGATCTCTGCATGGATCGCTTCCGGATCCTGGTTCTCAATTAAATCATAGAGTTTTACAGGGTCTTTGCTCATTTGCCTTTTCCGGAAAAGGTGTGCAGCCCTTGAAAGATCCGACCCGGAGCCGGTTATACCTAAATTGCGATAATTCTTTACAAAATCGTGTTGTTAAAAATCTGAAACGCTCAATTCAGGTCCTTGTACTTTTTCTGGATGGCTTGAATGACACCCAGGATCTTGAAAAAAGCAGCTACAAGCTCGGGGTCGAAATGGCGCCCGGATTCGGATTCAATTGCTTCAAGCACGCGTTGCTGCGACCAGGATTGCTTGTAGGCCCGGGCTGAAGACAAGGCATCATAGACATCGGCCAACGCCACGATCCGTGCGGGCAGGGGAATATCTGAGCCCTGCTTGCCAACCCCCAGGTCTGCGCCAGGGTTGTCGATTTTAGCCATCCGGCCGGGGTAGCCGGCGCCGTCCCATTTTTCGTGATGGTGTAACGCGATCTCTGCGCTCATGGCATCGAGCGAGGAGGTCTGGTTCGTAAACAACTGCCCGCCGTAAACCGTATGCCACTTGATGATCTCAAACTCCTTGTCGCTGAGTTTACCCGGCTTTTTCAAAATATTGTCGGGAATGCCGACCTTGCCGACATCATGCAGCATGGACGCCAGGCGGATCAGGTCCTTGCCTTTTTTCATTTCCCTGGGATCTAAGCCCCGATCGGTGGCCCACTGCTGATAGATTTCCGCAGAATAGGCCCCCACCCGCTGGACATGGGCGCCGGTTTCGGCCGGATCGCGAAGCTCGGCCATCTTGACCATCCGCAGGATCAACTCCCGGTTCATCAACCCCCGCTCGATGGCCACGGCCGCATTGTTTGCAAACAAGGGTACATACACCTGGCTGTCCTCGGAAAAACCTGTGACCCGACCGTTTTCATCCTTTGCATTGATCAACTGCATAACCCCGACCAGCTTGTCCTGAAGCGTGGTCAACGGAATGGTGAGCATGGATTTGGTGTGGTATCCCGATTTGCGGTCGTATTCGGGATTGAAGGTATAGGGCGAATCGGGCGGCAGGCGGTAGGCGTCTTCTATGGCCAGGGCCTTTCGGTTGGCGGCCACATAGCCGACAATCGATTTTTCATCCAGGGGCACGGTAAAATCCACGTAAATGGCTTCGCGGCCCGCATCCGTATAAAAAAGGGTATCGTTGTGCACGTAGCCGAATCGGAGCTGCCCGGTTTCTGCGATAAATATCGATCCGGCATCGGCATTGGAAATACGGCGGGCTTCATAGAGGATCTTATCGAGGATGGTATCGACATCCTGTAGATGGTTGAGTTCTTCTATGGTCTCTAAAATGACCCCAACCATCCCGCCATTATATCGATCTAGATTGTAAAGCATAAAAAGCCCAGAAAGTGATGGGTGCCCCAACAGGGCCGCACCCGGGCGAAAAAAAACGGTTTCAGGTGCCGCTCGCAAATCTTCTTCTAAAGATCTAGTAGCACTTCTATCGTATTGTAGGAGTATATTGAATGTCTCAATCCGGGTCAATCAAAATTATCCCTCCTGAAAGTCATGACCGCCCCCGTATTGACATCCCATCAGCAGTGCTTATTATATTTCCAATAACAGACCAATATAACAATAAATTTAAATACAAACCGTTTTCAGTCACAACGGAATTGATATCCGTATAAAGCAGGAGGCCGAAATGCGTTTCGACAAATTTACCGTAAAATCGCAGGAATTAATCCAGGAAGCCCATTCACGGGCCAGCCAATACCATCACCAGCAGATCGAACCGCTCCATTTGCTGGAAGTCATGCTCGAAGACCCCCAGGGGATAGTCGTGTCGGTGCTGCGCAAAATCGGCGTATCACCGGACAACATCTTAAAAGAAACCCGGACCGCCATTGAAAAACTGCCGCAGGTCGAGGGGGATGCGGCCGGCGATGTCTATCTTTCCAACCAAACGAAAAAGTGCCTGGACAGTGCCTTTACGAGCGCTTCCAACATGCACGACCAGTACGTCAGCATCGAGCACGTTTTTCTGTCCTTTCTGGACGGCAAAGCGGGCGAGGCCGGCAAAATACTAGAAAAACACGGCCTGAAAAAAGACCATGTCTTGAATGTGCTCATGGATCTCCGGGGCAACCAGAGCATTACCGATCAGAACCCGGAAGACAAATACCAGGCCCTGGAAAAATACAGCCGGGATTTAACCGAAGAAGCCCGCACGGGCAAACTCGACCCGGTGATCGGCCGCGACGAGGAAATCCGGCGCATCGCCCAGGTTTTATCCCGCCGGACGAAAAACAACCCGGTTTTAATCGGCGAACCCGGCGTGGGCAAGACCGCCATCGTCGAAGGCCTGGCCCAGCGCATCGTGGAAGGCGACGTATCGGAAACCTTAAAGGACCGGCGCATCGTGGCCCTTGACATGGGCGCACTCATTGCCGGCGCCAAGTACCGGGGCGAGTTCGAAGACCGGTTAAAGGCCCTGTTAAAAGAGGTGGAAAAGGCCGAAGGCCAGATCGTCCTCTTTATCGACGAACTGCATACATTGGTCGGCGCAGGTGCGGCCGAAGGGGCCATGGATGCCTCCAACATGTTAAAACCGGCCCTGGCCCGCGGGAGCCTGCGCTGCGTGGGGGCCACCACGATCAGCGAATACCGCAAGCACATTGAAAAAGATGCCGCCCTGGAACGGCGATTCCAACCGGTGCTGGCCTCCGAGCCCAGCGCCGAGGACACCGTTTCCATCCTGCGGGGGTTGAAACAGAAATACGAGGTCCACCACGGTGTCAAGATCAAGGATTCGGCCATCGTCTCCGCGGCCACGCTTTCCGAGCGCTACATTACCGACCGGTTTCTGCCGGACAAGGCCATCGACTTAATTGACGAGGCCGCATCCCGGCTGCGCATCGAAATCGACAGCAAGCCGGCGCAAATCGATGAAATCCAGCGCCGCATCACCCAGCTCGAAATCGAGCGCGAGGCCCTGAAAAAAGATTCCGACCAGGCCAGCAGCGACCGGCTGGAAAAAATCGAGCAGAACCTCGAAACGCTCAAGGAAGAATTCAACCGGATGAACGCCCACTGGCAGAATGAAAAGGAAGTCATCCAGACCATCCGGGATTTGAAAACCGAACTCGACCAGCTCGGCACCGAGGAACAGAAAGCCGAGCGGGAAGGCAACCTCGAGCGCGTGGCCCAACTGCGCTATGGCCGGCGAAACGAGATAAAAAAGCAATTGGACGAAGCCAACGCCAAACTCGCCGACCTGCAGCAGAACCGGCGCATGCTGCGCGAGGAAGTCGACGCCGAAGACATCGCCTATATCATCTCCAAGTGGACGGGCATTCCCGTGGCCAAGATGCTGGAAAGCGAACGCGACAAGCTGGTGCACATGGAAGAACGGATCAAAAACCGCGTAGTCGGCCAAAACGAGGCCGTCAAAGCCGTCTCCAACGCCGTCCGGCGGTCTCGCTCCGGCCTGCAGGACCCGAACCGGCCCATCGGCTCGTTTATCTTCACCGGCCCGACCGGCGTGGGCAAAACCGAGCTGGCCAAGGCGCTGGCCGAGTTCCTCTACGATGACGAGCAGGCCATCGTGCGCATCGACATGTCCGAATACATGGAAAAACACGCCGTGGCCCGGCTCATCGGCGCGCCCCCGGGATACGTGGGCTACGAGGAAGGCGGCTACCTGACCGAATCCATCCGGCGCCGGCCGTATTCGGTCATTTTGTTCGACGAGATCGAAAAGGCGCACCAGGACGTGTTCAACGTCCTGCTCCAGATATTGGACGACGGCCGGCTGACCGACGGCCAGGGAAAAACCGTGGACTTTCGAAACACCATGATCATCATGACCTCCAACGTGGGCAGCCAGTCCATACTCGAACTGGGCGAGGAAAAACGCGGCCAGATGGAAGAAAAAGTCATGCAGGCGCTGCGGGCGACATTTAAGCCCGAATTTTTGAACCGGATCGATGAAAACATCATCTTCCACAACCTGACCAACGCCGAACTGCGTGAAATCGTGGAAATCCAGTTCCGGCACCTGCAAAAACGACTGGCGGAAAAAAACATCGAAATCACGCTGTCCGACGACGCCAAGGACATGCTGGCCAAACGCGGCTTCGACCCGGTCTTCGGCGCCCGGCCGCTGAAGCGCACGATCCAGCAATACATCGAAAACCCGCTGTCGATGAAGCTGCTCGACGGCGAGATCACCGACGGCAGCCGGATCACCGCGGACGTGGAAGGAGACGAGATCGCCTTCAAAGTCGAATAACGGCAATCATCCACGAAATAACACAAATAAACGCCGGGCGAGGGAGAACCCATTGCCCGGCGCTTTTTTTAAAATCAAGCCAAAATCACGACATCGCCGCAAACACCTCTTCCGGCAAATCCGCGTTCGTATGCACCCGCTGAACATCGTCATAGTCATCGAGCGCATTCATGAGCTTTAACATCTTTTCCGCATCCGTGCCCGTCAGCGCAACCGTGGTCTGCGGCAGCATGGTCACTTCCGCATTCTCATAGGGGATTTGCGCCTCGTCGAGCGCGGCTTTCACATCCTCGAACTGATCCGGCGGGGTCAGCACCTCAAAGATGCCGTCGTCTTCGCGGATATCTTCGGCACCGGCATCCAGGGCGACTTCCATGAGGGTCTCCTCGCTGGCGTCGTCTTTTTTGACCGGTATCCAGCCCTTTTTGTCAAACATCCACGACACGCACCCGTTTTCCCCGAGGTTGCCGCCGTGCTTGCTGAAAATGTGGCGGACATCGGCCACGGTCCGGTTTTTGTTGTCCGACAGCGACTCGACGAATACCGCCGCCCCGCCCGGGCCGTAACCCTCATAGACGGTTTCCTCGTAATTGACCCCCTCGAGTTCCCCGGTGCCCTTTTTGATGGCGCGCTCCACGTTGTCCTTGGGCACGTTGTTGGCCTTGGCGCTCTGGATGGCGGTGCGCAGCCGGGGGTTGGCATTCGGATCCCCGCCGCCCAGCCGGGCCGCCACGATGATTTCCTTGACGATCCGGGTAAATATTTTGCCGCGCTTGGCGTCCTCGGCACTTTTCTTGTGCTTGATATTGGCCCATTTGCTGTGTCCTGCCATTTACTTCCTCCTATTTCTTTCCAATGCCAATGACATAGATCTCTTTACTGTCTTTCCGGCAGCTCTGGGGCTTGAAAATCTTGCGCGTCTCGTACTGCTGCCGCACGGATTTAATAAAATCCTCGAAATCCTCGCCCTGAAATATTTTGGCCACAAACCGGCCGCCGGGCTTTACCACCTGTTGGGCAATGTCTAGCGCCGCTTCGCAAAGCACATAGGAACGGGCGGCATCCACATTTTTTTTCCCGGTGGTCGACGGGGCCATATCGCTCATGACCAGATCGTAGTCTTTTCCGACCGATGCCTTCAACGCTTCATCCATTTCCAGCACATCGCCAGTATACACCCGGACATGATCGGGCAGATCCGCTGTTACGGCCTTGAGATCGATCCCGGCGATCCGGCCTTTTTTCCCGGTGATATCGGCGGCGTACTGCAGCCAGGACCCCGGGGCGCACCCGAGGTCGAGCACGGCGTCGCCGGGGCGGATCAGCCGGTATTTTTTCTGGATTTCTTCGAGTTTGTAGACCGACCGCGCCGAATATTTTGCCTTTTTGGCCCGCTGGCTGTAAAAATCCGGCCGGCTGCGGTCGTTTATTTTTCGTCGTTTCATCGCATCCGTCTCTATGCAACTCCGGCAATCATGTCTAAAACAAAACCTCCATTACATCGCGCAACCGTTTCACGCCGGTCAACTCGATGCCGCCGGTTTTCGAAAGCCGCTTCAGGCTGTTTTCGGGGACGATGCACCGGGTAAAGCCCATCTTTTCCACCTCTGCCACCCGGGCTTCCAGGTGGGAAATGCCCCGGATTTCCCCGGTCAGCCCCACCTCGCCCAGCGGCAGCAGCCCTTCCGGTATCGACCGGTCCAGAAAACTCGACGCCACGGCGGCGACAATGCCTAAGTCCGCGGCCGGCTCGGTGATTTTCACCCCGCCGGCCACGTTCATGAAAATATCATGGCCGGCAATATTCAAGCCGAGCTTTTTTTCCATCACCGCCACCAGAAGCGAAAGCCGGTTGTAATCCAGGCCCAGCACCGTGCGCCGCGGGGTGGAAAGGCCCGAATTGGAAATCAGGGCCTGCAGTTCCACCAGAATCGGCCGGGTGCCTTCCATGCAGGCCGAAACCACGGAACCGGGCGCATTGGTCGCCCGCTCGGCCAGAAACACCGCCGAGGGATTGGCCACCTCGGCCAGGCCGGCCTCCTTCATTTCAAACACGCCGATTTCGTTGGTCGACCCGAACCGGTTTTTCACCGCCCGCAGTATCCGGAACACGTGATTCTGATCGCCTTCGAAATACAGCACCGTGTCGACCATGTGCTCCATTAGGCGCGGGCCGGCAATGGCGCCTTCCTTGGTGACGTGGCCGACCAGAAACGTCGGCACGCCGCTTTGCTTGGCCATGACCATCAGCTTCATGGTCGCCTCGCGCACCTGGCTGACGCTGCCCGGAGCCGAGCCCACCTCCTGGCAATACATGGTCTGGATGGAGTCGATGACCAGGGCATCGGGCTTTTCCCGGTTTACCATTTCCTGTACGGCATCGATATCGGTCTCCGAGACCACGTACATCATCGGCGAAAGCGTGGCCAGGCGCTGGCTGCGCATCTTGAGCTGGCGCAAGGATTCCTCGCCGGAGACATAGAGGACCTTGCGCTGCTTTGCGGTCAAACCGTGCAATACCTGCAGCATCAAAGTGGACTTTCCGATCCCCGGATCGCCGCCGATTAAAACCAGGCTGCCCGGGATGATGCCGCCGCCGAGGACCCGGTCGAACTCGGCCACGTCCGTGAAAATCCGCTCTTCACCGCCGAGCTCCACGGCATCGATGGGCAACGGCGAAGCTCGTCCGCCCCCGCTTGCGGCTTTTGCCCCGCGAGAGCTGCCGCGGTCGGCTTCCTCCACCAGGGCGTCCCACTGGCCGCACTCAGGGCACCGCCCCATCCACTTGGGCGTCTGGTGGCCGCAGGCCTGGCAGCAATATATCACTTTGGCATTTTTCTTCACAAAAACCCCGGCCGGTTTTATCGCTTTTGCGATTTGACATTCGGGCGCACATGATGGCACAAGAAAACCATCCGCCCCTTTTGCACCGTGTGCACGGCGCAACGGTACCGCATCATATACGGGCGATTGAAAAAAATCAATTCGATTCCAAATATGTGTATTTTCCAATGATTGACTACCATGTCCATACCGCCCTTTGCAACCACGCCACCGGCAGCATGGAACAATACATCCGGCAGGCCATCGCAAACGGGATGCGCGAAATCTGCTTTCTCGACCACCTGACGTTACATGAAAAAGGGCGCCATTTTTCCATGACCCCGTCAGAAGTCCCCCTGTACTACTATGCCGCCCGGCGCCTTCAGGACAAATACCGCGATGCCATCTGCATCCGCGCCGGCCTGGAGGTCGATTTCACCCCGGAATTTGCGGCACAGATCGGCGACATCGTCGACCGGTTTTCCTTTGATGTCATCGGCGGCTCCGTTCACTTCGTGGACGAGCAAAACATCGTCAGCTTCCGCACGGCCCGGACAGACCCCGTCGACGCAGACACCCGGTTTTACCAACGATATTTGGACCTTGTCGAGCAGATGCTGGAATACAGTTATTTCGACATAGTCTGCCATATCGACGTGGTCAAAAAACACGGCCAATTGCCGCCGGGATGGTTTTATGAAAAAATGGATGCAATTCTGGAAAAAATCCAGTATAAGGGCCTTGTACTGGAAATCAACACCAGCGGGCTGACCCATCCGGCAAAAACCGTTTATCCGGACCCCGAAATGCTCAGGGCCTGCCATGACAAGCAGGTTGGCGTCACGGTCGGATCGGACGCCCATCGCCCGCAAGACGTGGGCCGGCACTTCGATGATGCGATCGCATTGCTCCAATCCGCCGGCTATCGATCCCTTGCCGGGTTTAACCGGCGCAGCCGTTACGAAATCCCAATGCCGTTACCGAAAAACGACCCCCTTACCACCGGAGGTGTAATGTGAGATTTGCCGCATTATGGCCGAAACGCTTCGGGCGCCGCCTTGCCGCCGCCTTGTTTGTTTTTTTGCTGGCCCCGGCGGCCGCAGGCCAGGACAGCCCGAACCATTTCCAACCCTTACAGCAGAAAATGCTGGCAGATGACAAATCCGAGCTGTCCGCCGACTTTGTCAACACCGTGTTTTCGAGCCCCTCCCTGGAATTTGAAACAAAGGGCATTTCTTCGTATTTCAGACACCGGGAAAGCAAGCTCAACTATGACCAGTTCCTGTCCGACCGCTCCATCAAAAACGCCAGAAATTACATGGAAAAACACAAGGACACCCTGACCCGCGCCCAGGAAAAATTCGGCGTGGACAAGGAAATCATCACCGCCGTCGCCCTCGTGGAGACCCGGCTGGGCACCTACACCGGCCGGCAGAAGGTCGTCAACATCTTAGCCACCATGGCGGCCCTGTCCGACCCCGATGTCCGAAAGGCCTTCTGGCGGCAGCTGCCCGAAAAAGACCGGATCAGCCGCTCGCGCTTCGAAAGCAAAGCCGACGCCAAGTCCGAGTGGGCCTACCGGGAGTTAAAGGCCCTGCTCCAATACTCCAGCAGCCAAGACATGGATCCGTTCAAACTGAAAGGATCGTATGCCGGCGCCCTGGGTATTGCCCAGTTCATGCCGAGCAACATCTTGCGGCTGGGCGAAGACGGCAACAAAGACGGCAAAATCGACCTGTTTGACCATGAAGACGCCATCTTCAGCATTGCCAACTACCTCGACCACTACGGATGGGAGCCGGGCATCAGCCGGGCCCGGGCCAAAAAGGTGCTGCACCATTACAATCACAGCTCCTACTATGTCAACATCCTTACCAAGATTTCCGATCGGCTGAAAGGTGAATCATGAACCTCGGCGACGCAGCCATTTTTATCACCGTAACCATTCCGTTTTTTCTGCTCACCATCTGGGCCCTCGTGGACGTTGCCATGAAGGAGTTTCCGGGCAAAGGCCGGGAAAAAGCCGCCTGGTGGATTTTGGCCCTGCTGCCGTTTCTCGGTTGGCTGATTTACCTGATCTTCGGCTTCCGCCGGGGCAGAAAATCGGATATGGTATCCTGAAAAATATGTTTGACAAAATTTCCGTTCAAGCCTAAATTCATCAAACTATGGCCCCATCGTCTAGCGGTCCAGGACGCCGGCCTCTCACGCCGGAAACAGGGGTTCGATTCCCCTTGGGGTCACCATCCGATTCTTGCGGTTTTAAAGAAATTCTGATCTTCTTATTCTCATGACGGATATCCCGGTTGGATATCCCATTGCCCCCTGGAGCTGCCACTCCAGGGGCTTTTTTTTGTGGGAACCCGATCACTTGAGCCGGTCCCCGGTAAAAATAAAAGGAAAGGGTTTCGTAAAACCTTCGTTTTTGTTGTCCGTTTTTGAAAACCTTGACATGTACATACAATTGTGCTTATATATAGCCTGCTATGTTTGAATGGGATAAATCAAAAGCCCAAAAAAACCTATTAAAACACGGCATTAATTTTGCCGACACTTTCGCGGTTTTTGATGATCCAAACGCTGTAACTCTTGATGATTGTGGATCAAATGAACAGCGTTATATCACTATAGGAATGGATGCTTTTGGTCGCATTTTGGTGGTGGTCTACACATGGCGTAGCGATAATATTCGCATTATTTCAGCACGTAAAGCCGTGCGTAGTGAGGTGAATCAATATGAAGGCGAAATATGATTTTAGCAAAGGCAAGCGTGGTGCCGTCCTCCCGCAAGGGGGAAATAAGGTTCGGATAACCATCAGGCTTGACCGTGACATTCTCGATTGGTTCCGTTCCAAAGTTGAGGAACAAGGCGGGGGAAACTATCAGTCAATGCTTAATGACGCTCTTAGAAAACACATAGAACATCAAGATCAACCCCTTGAAGATATTCTCCGTCGTGTTGTACGGGAGGAGATACGCGCATCCAGATAAGAGTTATGCGGCGAGCGGCGACGACCAGACGCTGCTATAAAATTAAGACACGAAATGAAAACCTTTCTATCCATCGCCGCTTAAAAAGTCGGGCGTTGGGCAGCATCACCATTTCTGACCGATTTTTATATATCCCAGTTCAACTTGAGGAAATTTTGATGGCTCAATTATGTCTACCGCAGAATTAGATTGTCTATGACTGCGAAACATTGGGCATCTGCTCTTTGCTCCTCTATTTTCCGGACACCCTGGCCAGCGTGGTGGCATATATCTCCTGGATATTTTTAGCAAAATGCTCCACCGAGTAACCCCGGGCAAATTGACGAGCATGGCCAGCCATCTTTTTTCTCAAGCCCTCATCTTCAAGCAGCTGCTGGACCCGATTGCACCATTGTTCTTGTTTTTCTGGGGTCTTAAAGCCATTGAAACCCTCCCTGACCACGTCATCAATGCCGCTGGAGCGCACGGCAACCACCGGCAGTCCGGCCGCCATGGCCTCCAGTATCACCATGCCCTGGGTTTCGGATTTGGAAGTAAATAAAAAGGCATCGCCCAGGCAGAACCACGTGGCCATGTCCTTCGGCGGCACTGCCCCGACCAGGATGAATGTATCTTCCAGTCCCAGGCTTTCAATGCGTTGCTGGAGTCGTTCGTGCTGATGGCCCTCCCCAATCAGCAGAAGCCGGAATTTCAGCTCTGCCCGCTTGCTCAGCCGATGGATGGCATCGATCATGAAATCAATGTTTTTTTCG
>JBNJEA010000132.1:0-8385 GCA_051745395.1 Thermodesulfobacteriota bacterium
GAAGGGCCGTTAGGACGGTTGAATAGACTGTGGGAAATCCAACAAACAAAATAACATAGGATACAATATTTCTGTTTAAATGTTATACTGTTCAATCCTATTCAATACAATCATGCCAATCCAACTCGACCTCATTAATTTCTCTAGGAATTCCGTAAGCTTTGAAAAAACGGAATCCGGTAGCCCGCCAGTACCTGAAGCTAACGGAGCTTCTGAAACCGGCTTTGCCACGGATGTGACCCGGGCCGTACATTCCGCATTGATCATGAGGCCCATTTATGAGCTCGAAACCCGGCGTTTTCTGCAAACAGACGCCGACGATACCCCGGCCATCTGGCAGAAGCTTGACCTCATGTGGATTGCTTTTGCGGTACTGGACACCATTTCTGAGCTCTCCGAATACCAGCTCGGGGCCACCCGGGATGAAGTGCTCGAAAAAATTCTTCCCATAATCCGCAGGCAAACGACTGCTTTCGGCTTGACACTTACGGGCGACGGACTTTACAAGGTGTTGGGTAAGGTGTTCGATCATCTGGTGAACCGGGATAACCGGTATCTACCCTTTGATTACACCTATTTCGACGGCACGACCAATCGTCACCATTCCCGCAAATTCTGGCTGATCAAAACGATATATACCGGCCAGGGCAAAAAGGCCTTGTTCTCCCTCACCGAAGAGGGATATACGGCTTATTTCGGGCTGCACGAAACCAGCGCACTGGATGCTACGGCCATCGGCAACCTGCGCATCAAACTGCTCATCGAACGGGGAAACGTTGATGACGCCATATCGGTCGCTGAAGGCAACCGTAAACAATGTATCCGCAAAGCACTGGAGATTCGCAATATCCGTCGCTTAATCAAGCGAAACATTCGTACGGTGGATTTCGAGCAGGTCAAAACGCTTGCCGAAGAAGGGATTCATCAAGGCACGGATATCCAAAAAGAAAGCGCCCGACTACACAACATGGTCATCGAAAATCTGCCGGTTTCCGCCGGAGAAAAACACGGGCGGCGGCTTTATCATCTGGCGGACCTGCTCGAAGGGGTTAATCATCAGCTTATGAAACTCTCATCCGAGTTGCAGCACCTCCCGGAAGATTTTCATAACCACAGCCACAAGTTGTTTCGCAGGCGGTCTTCCGGTGCCTTCCCCCCCATGGACCAAGTCATGCGACGTGTATTATCTATGGCCGAAAATGATGCGGCAAATGTCGGAACCGAATTTATCGCCCGGATCGATCCGCCGGGACAGCGGCCTATTTTTGATCCGGCGGCTGTCATCGAGGCCTGCGACCGGGCTCTGGAGCGAAAAAACGGAGCAGATGACAGGCGTCAGACCGTAGTCGAAGTCGACGGAGCTTCCATCGAACGATTCGTGCCCGACCTTGACGAAACCATCATGGAACAGGCCTTTGTCATGCTCCACGACACCGTTAAGAAAAAAGGCGAAATACGGCTCAGCCGTCTGCTCGAAAAAAGCATGATCGGGGAAGCGGTTGCCGAGTTCGGCGTTATATTCCCCGTTGCCGTGGCCATGGCCGTCTTTCAGTGCGTAGTAGACCCCCGCATCGCCCGGTTTTGTCAAATCCAGGTGAAAATGCTGGATACGGAAAGCCGCATTGAACGCCTTTTGCCCGCCGGTCGAAAATACCGCGGGCATGAACTGTACCTGAAATTTAAACCCATCTTTCAGGTTTAAAAAACACTTAAAGGACGCCATGGACAAGGATAACTTTTATGATGCCACCCGACTCATTTATTTGAGCATGGCTTACAGCAGCGGCAACAAGCGCATTGTCACCCAGAACAGCACGGAAATGACGGAACTGATCCAGCGTTTTCAATCCGAGTCCATCTTCCGGGAGATGGTCGATGCCGGGCTGCGCGGAATGTCGCTACACCTTCTGGCCGTCGAGGACAACGGCCTGCGGTTGTCCGCGCGCAGTGCGGACAGTTTTTTCGCCACCACTCTGACCGACTACGGCAAACTGATGGCCCGAACCGATCTCAAAGCAGCTGAAGTGCTGCCGGTGCATTGTGCGATTGCCACCGCATTTTTCCCTGCAGAATCTGATTTGGATGCGCCAGTGGAAGACCTGGGAGCCATCGTCATGGCGGATGTCATCGATATTTTGCGGCGGTTCGCCCAAGCTGAGATGCGGGCGGAAGCATCCGGCACAGACGATGCAGATGACCCCGTGCATCCGCAGGTTAAAACCGTGGCCCGCCGCCTGCTGGACCTGCCGGAGGAAAACCCGGACCAGCGCCGCGCCGGGGCCGGCAACAGCTGGGTGGACCTGATCGGAAGAATCCTGGAGCACATGGAGGAAACCGGATACCTGTTGGCCTTTGAAGAAACAGCCGGCACGCTCGAATATCGTCCCACGCCGGCATACCAGTCTGCCATGCGCGAAGGCATCGTCTATTCTTTCCATGCATTTCGCGACCTGGTAAATGAGGAACAGCACCGGCAGGATGCGGCGCAATCCGAGGAAGACGGATCCGATGTATCGACTCAGTAGACTCTTTGTCAGCGACATCACAGCCGGGGAAAATCTTCTCCGCAACGCCTATGTGCCGGTATTCCGTGAGAACGGCGACGGCGACCATGGCGTTTTGTTTGCGGCCAACGGCACCTGCAAGACCACTCTGTTGTCCTTCATTTTCAATGTCTTTTCCCCGGAAAAGCGCCGGTTCGTGCAATATTTGCAATCCGGCGGCGACAAGAGCCTGGAGCAATACCTGATCCCCGGACGGCCTGCAGTTGTGCTTCTGGATCTGACCACCGTACCGTCAGGCAGCCTTTTCAGTTCGGCTTTCATGGATCATCTGGTCCTCGGGCAGATGTTTTACCGTCATAGCAGCGCCCCGGACAAGATCAGCCGTACCCATTTCATCGCCCAGTCCGCCGACTTTTTCGATGAATTACGCCAAAACTGGGACCACCTGCTCAGGCAGCAGCAGCCACATACGGCCGTTAGGGACTTCATTACCCCGAAAGTCCAGCAGACCACCTCTCAGAAAGAATGGACGGACAACCTGGCGCGGCTCGGCCTCGATCCATGGCTGATCGACCGACAAATCGATTTTGCCAAAAACGAAGGCGGCATCAAAGATGCCTTTAAATTCCGCTCCGAAACGGATTTTTTGAGTTTTTTTCTGGGATGCGTGGCCGACATGGAAGCCGCAGCCACCCTCCGGAGCACCCTTTCCCAGTCCATTCAAAAAATAGAGGACCGGCCGCAGAAAATATCCCGGTCCAAGGCGGCGCGGCATCTCAAGGAACAGATCACCGCTTTTGAAGCCATCGCCTGCCAATGGCGCAATGCCTGCGATGAAATCAAAGACCGGCATGACGGACTGGCCGAAGCCTCCCATCTGCTGACCAAGGCCGAGCGGGTGGCCGACGAAAAACTGGATAGGATGCAAACAGAGATTGAAACAGCCAAGGCCGAACGGAATAAGGCGCTTTTTCAACTAAAAACGACGCGGGCGAATCAACAGGCGGCCCAGCGGTTTCAAACCGCACAGACCGTTTCTGCGGCCGAAACCGGCATCGAAAAAGCCGGGACCGCCATTTCGCAACTGGAGGACGAACAAGCCGCCCTGGCGGCTGCCGAGATGATCGCCGAAATTCGGAAGAACCGTACGGAAGCAGAAGACAAGGACCAGGCCCTGCGTCGAGCCGATGCGAAACTCGCCCCGGTCATGGACCGGATCGATGCCATGGCCGGACGCTATCATTTCCGCCTGGAAGATGAGCGCCGACATCTCCGCAACAGTATTGATACATTAAAAGCGCAGCAAATCGAGGCCGAACAGACACGGCAGACGATTGCCGACCGCATCCGCCACACAAACGAAGCACGCGAGGCCGCCGACGAAAAACTGTCCCGGATCTCTGCACAAATTCAGGCCGCAGAAGACGGCCGTAATGCGCTGGAGCTGGCATCCGGGGAAATGCCGGAAAATGCAAGAAGGCGTATCAAAGATGAAACGGCTGCAATTGAAGGCCGCATCAAGGAAACCGTTGCACAGACTACCGCCCTGGAAGACCAAGTTGCGGCCAATGAGGATAAATTGCGGCAATTGCAAAGCCGGGCATCAAAGCTTGAAGCCAGCCTCGAGCGGGCAGAAAAACAACGAGACGAAGAAAACCGCCGGCGTACTGACCTTCTCAACGACCCGCACCTTCAGCGCGCGGCCGGCGCTTCCGGCTTTGAGCCCACTTCCGCCGAACTCGCCTCCCGCCTTGATGACGCCATTGCCCGCCGCACCGACCGGATCACGGAACAGACGCGGGAGCAATTGGCCCTGGAAAACGACCTTGAGCGGTTGCACCGGACGGAAACCCTTGCCGCCGATGAGCAGGTACATCGCCTGATCTCCCATTACCAGGAGGTGGGAGTGAAACCGGGCGAGCTCAAATCCTTCCCGGAATACCTGGCCAGCCTCTATGAGGCCCCCGAAGATATGGCGACTCTGATAGAAAAGGACCCCGGTCGATTTACCGGCATCATGGCCGTCCGTACCGATGTCATAGAAACGGTGCGAAACCTGCCGGTACCAGAATGGCTGAACCGTCCGGTGGTCGTCTCCACGCACGGTCCGCCTGAATCTTTGTCCACCATTGCGCATGACGTGATTTGTCCGCCCGATCCGCGGGTTTACTCCAAACATCACATGGCAGACATCCGGATCCTTCTTGAACAACAGATTGAGGCGGAAAAGCAGAAAATTGATGCCGAAACAAAAGCGCTAAAGGGGATGGAAAGCGTCAGCCACCGGCTGCATGCGTATCAGAAAGTCTATCCGAACCGCAACGCCGTCACCGTTCTTGCCGACCAGGTCCGGGAGCAGGGAGAGGATGTTTCGCAGGTCACCCAAGAGATCCGTGCAATCGAATCGGCGACAAAAGACCGGCGATACAAAAAACAGCAGCAGGAAGAACTGCATCGACGCCTCACGGCGGACTTGACCCGGCAAACCGAACGGCTGCACCAAGTTGATAAATGGCTTGAACGCTATAAAAATCTGCCTACCTGGCAACAGGAAAAAGAAGAATTGCAGCTTACCAGGGCGGCGTTGATCAATCGCATAGCCGACGAAAATTGTCAGTTAAGCGAAATTCAACAAAAAATCACAGCGCTTGCCGTCGACATCCGTGTAAAGCAAACCCAACTGGAAGGCATCGACAGCCGGGCCGGAGACGTGCCCCGGCCCGGGGACATGGCCCTTTCCCCGGTTGAACAGCAGGCCGCCCTGGATTTGGACCTGACAACCCTTAGGCAACTTTATGAACAATGTCGGGAAAACCACCGCCAGATGGCCAACGAACTGGGCATTGAAAGCCTTCGAAAGGAGTACGAAGCCATTCAGAGTTCCCTGGCCAATCAAGAAGCCCGGCTCGAAGCATTTCGATATGGACAGCCCCACGATACCGCCACGGCCGATGCCTGGGCCGCGCGCAGCTCGATGGAAAGAGAAAAGCGAAAAGATACCCTGGCCCACAGTCTTGAAGAGCAAAAAGGCGCTCGTATCCGGCTGAAATTTGAAATCGACCACCTGCAGGAACGTCTCCGGCAAATCGACGCCGAGCTGGCCACCTTTTCTGAAAAAGGCATTGTTTCCGATCTGGCCGAATCGGATATGGCAAAACAAGACCTGGACGGCCTGCTGCTTCAGTTGGAAAGCCTTGGCAGGCAGTCCGCCGAAACCCATCGACATTTGGAAACCCGATGCCAGGCGCTCCAAGACCAGGCCGAAATCCTGAATACCTGGCACCACGAAATCCAGCTGGGCATTGCTGAGACCCGCCCCTATCCGCCGGCTTGGGACAACGAATCGCCCCGGGTGCAATGGCCGGAGCTCATCAACACGGAAACAGAAGAGGCGCGTATCGAAGAGGTCCGTGCGATGCGAAACCAAGTGCAAAAAATGATGGCCGCAGAAAAAGAAACCCGCAGTGCCATGGAAAATGCTCGCCGGAAGATGGGCGCTGCTTTCGAACGGCTCATGACCGATCTCCAGGGCGATAACTACAAACGACATCTGCCGGCAGTCGTTGACGAACTAAAGGCGCATGACGCCGAATCTCTGGGCGCCCAGAGTCGGGAGATGATCCAGCGCTGCGAAGACATTGCCCGCAATATTGAAAGCGATCTTGAAATTTCTCAGAAAATCGTCGACAACCTGGTGGACATGATCCTGCAGCGCAGCCGGGAATATCACCAAAAACTCCAGACCGCCGCCCAGCAGACCATCGCCGAAGACGTTTATATCTACGGCAAAAAACCGATTCTGCGGGCCGGCACGCGCCTTGATTTTGCCAAACACAGCGATGTTTTTCGGCAGGCCGTGGAAAACTGGCTCTATGAACTCATTCAGCAAAACCGCATGCCCGAGGTCAATGCCCGGGCCGGCAACAGTCTGGGCGCGGAAGTGCTTTACCAGCTCTTGTCTGCGGCGACCGGCAAGAAAAACTTCGGCATCCGGCTGCTCAAGTGCGACGATACGGGTCGGAACTACGAACCTGTGGGCAAGGACCTGGGTTCCGGTGGTGAAGCTTTGACCACTGCCGTGCTCTTGTATTCGCTGCTCATCTCCATGCGCAAAAAAAGGGGACGACAGGATGATGGACGGATTCCGGCATTTCTGTTTTTAGACAACCCTCTGGGTGTATGCAACCGATCCGACTTTCTGGACGCCCAACTCAAAGTGGCCCGGGCCATGGGTATCCAGTGCGTCTATTTGACCGGCATCAATGACCGGGAATCCCTGGATCTTTTCGAACTCCGGGTGGCCATCCGGAAAGGCGGCAAATGTCTTGAGATCGATAACGTGGTCTACAATTGCCTTGAAGTAACCGAATTGAACCTGGAAAAACAACATGGATCAAATCCTGCGTGATGTGGTGATTGCACAAATTGAGTCCAGCCGGAAAAAACGGGTGGCCATCGAAACCATTGTCGATGCGGCCCGCAGGCAGGCTCCGGGCTACTGCAGCGATTTCGAGCTCCGGGATCGTCTTTTGATCATCCTGAAAGCGTTGGCCGGAGAAAACCGGATTCGGTTGCCGGCCACGGCTCGCTGCTGGGATCGAAAAACCGGGCTTCCCCAATTTGTGACCGCCGTTCGCGAAGCGGCCGATGCTGAAAAGCAGAGACGAAAACAGCTCATGGATGAACTGCGTTTTACTACGGCCTGGGAGCCTACCCGAATGGTGTCTTTTGCCCATACGCTGAAAGATGTCGAGGAACTCAAGCGGGCAAAACGGGTCAACACCTACCTGCTGACCAGGAATCCGGAAACGAAGTCGATTCCCCACCGGGAAAGGGCCCTGGCGATCTTCGGCGATGAAAAGGCGCTCGATCGCTACGTGCGACAGGGCCTTTTCAACGGCCGGATCACCCTTGCCGATCTGGACTGTTTCTACTGCCCAGAGCCCCTGCCCTTCCGGCCATTCTCCATGGACCGTTTGAAGACCCGGCAAAAGCCGCTGCTGGTGGTGGAAAACGCCTGTACCTACTGGAGTTGCTGTCACGCCAATGCAACATCAGGAGCTTATGCCGCAGTAGTTTACGGGCAGGGTTTTCAGGCATGTGCAACCGAGCGGGCCAGCGATGGGCTGATGGAAATCGAAACCCGGTTAGCGGCACACGGAATCGCCTATTTCGGGGACCTGGACCCTGCCGGCATTGACATTCCATTGCGCATTAACGCATACCGGCGGGAAAAACAGATGATGCCGCTTTATCCGGCCACTTCGCTGTACCGGGTCCTTCTCTACAAGGACCTGTCCGTAACCTGCAGCCCCGCCCATGCTAAATTCCATGATGCCGAGAAGGCCCGCCAATGGCTCGGCAATTCCCTTGCAACAACCTACCTGGAAAAAGCGCCACAGATCCGATGGCCTCAAGAAGGGATGACGGCAAACGATATTATCAATGCTATGGATACAGAAAAAGTTCACTGAGCAGATGGCTCTGGACGGAAAAAACAGTTGCGAAACCGGTAAAAAATTCAAATGTGGTATCTCTATATAATCCGCTGCGCTGACGATTCCCTTTATACGGGTGTTACAACGGATCTTTACCGACGGGTCGAAGAACACAATCAGAAAGCGGGCGGCAATTATACCAGAGCCCGTACCCCGGTTATACTTGTTTATGAGGAACCCCACCCAACCCGATCATCGGCTCTGAAACGTGAAATTCAAATCAAAAAATTGTCCCGGGCAAAAAAACTGGCTCTGATCGATGGACAGCAATAAAAACATTTCCATTCTCAATTGGTTTCCGAGATGATTTCACAATACCGATAACGGCAAGTGCGGGGAGGAGCCATGCGAGTACCACAATGGAGCGGCCGATGAATTGATTT
>JBNJEA010000133.1:0-8273 GCA_051745395.1 Thermodesulfobacteriota bacterium
TTCAGCTCACACAGTATGTGTGCAAGACATAACGGATTGGACTTTGTTGGAGAGAAAGCCATCGATTGCCGGGTGAATTTTGATTGTCCCGCGCGGCGGAAACGAAATTGAGCACAAAAAAGGCCGCCGGCACAGGTTGCCGGCGGCCGTTTGCTGAGTGGATTCATCCGCGCCGTTTCCGGCGTTTTGGGCGATTAGGTGCCTTCTTCCCAACTGTCGAGGTATTCTTTCTGTTCCGGGGTCATGGTGTCGATTTCCACGTTCATGGCCTTTAGCTGCAGGCCGGCGATTTCATCGTCTAATTCCTCGGGCAGCCCGATGACCTGGTTGGGCATATTCCCCTTGTTTTTCACGCCGTATTCGCAGGCCAGCGCCTGGCCGCAGAAGGAGGTCGACATGACCTCGCTGGGATGGCCCTCGCCGGCGGCCAGGTTGATGAGCCGCCCTTCGCCGAGCACGAAGAGTTTTTTGCCGTCTAAGACGAATTCCTCCATGAATGGCCGCACTTCGCGCTGGGAACTGGCGGCGTTGCGCAGGGCTTCGAGGTGGAGCTCGATGTCGAAATGGCCGGAGTTGGCCAGGATCGCCCCGTTTTTCATCTGCTTCATGTGCTCGAGCCGGATGATGTGCTTGTTGCCGGTGATCGTGCAGAAAACGTCGCCGAGCTTGACGGCGTCTTCCATTTTCAGCACCCGGAACCCGTCGTAGTGGGCCTGCAGGGCGCGGAAGTTGTCGACTTCCGTGACGATCACGTTGGCGCCCAGTCCGTGGGCCCGCATGGCCACGCCCTTGCCGCAGCTGCCGTAGCCGCAGACCACCCAGGTCTTGCCGGCATAGAGCATGTTGGTGGCCCGCAGAATGCCGTCGACCGTGGACTGGCCGGTGCCGTAGTAGTTGTCGACCATGTGTTTGGTCTTGTTGTCGTTGACGGCGATCATCGGGTATTTCAAGGCGTTGTCTTTTTCCATGGCCTTGAGCCGGATAATGCCCGTGGTGGTTTCCTCGCAGCCGCAGATGATATCGGGAATCAGGTGGGGATGGTTTTTGTGGATCTCCGAGACCAGGTCGCAGCCGTCGTCGATGGTGATATGGGGCTTGAAGGCGATGACGTTGTTGATGTAGCGGTAGTAGTCCTCGGTGGTTTCGCCTTTGTAGGCCCAGACCTTGACGCCTTCCTCGGCCAGGGCCGCGGCCACGTCGTCCTGGGTCGACAGCGGGTTGCAGCCGGTAATCGCCACGTCGGCGCCGCCGGCGATCAGGGTGCGCACCAGGATGCCGGTTTCCTTGGTCACGTGCAGGGCCAGGCCGATACGGATGCCGCTTAAGGGCTGTTCCTTTTCAAAGCGCTTGCGGACTTCTTGCAGGGCGCCCATATTGAGTTCGGCCAGTTCCATGTTTTTGGCCCCCTGGCCGGACAGGGCGATTTGTTTGACTTCGTAGTTGGCTCCTTTGTCCATCATCGCGTCTCCTCCTTATAATATTTTCGGTTTGAAAGATGCGCTGAAGCTGAAGCGTTGCCGGATGGGTCCGGACGGGTTCTTTTTGTTCGGGGATTCAGGACCGCCTGGCGGTAAAGAGATTGACTGTGAGGCCTTGCAAAACGTTGTATTGTTCAATTCCTTCAAAATCAAAACCCGCGTCGTGTAACCATGTCTCGATTTCGGACCGGTCGAACCCCAGCCAGGGATCCCCGTATTTGTCCCGGACCATTTCCAGGTTGTGCTTGTTGAAATCCGCGATCAGCAGGCGACCGCCGGGGGCGAGAATCCGGTGTGCCTCCCGGATGCCGGTGGCCGGCACGACCAGGTGGTGCAGCACCATGTTGTAGACGGCAACGTCGGCCTCTGCGTCGCGCACGGGCAAGTGTTCGAGTTCGCCCAGCCGCAGCTCAATGCGTTGGTTTGCCGACGTGCTGCGAAGCCGGGCCTGCTCGAGCATTTTCGGCGAACTGTCGACGCCGATGACCTGCTCGGCCTTTCCGGCAAGGGCAATGAGCAGTTCTCCGGTACCGCAGCCCAGATCGACGGCGACCTCGCACGCAGCGATTTTTTCGGCAAGCCGGGCCACCAGGTCAAACTCGCCGAACACGTCGCGCTTCAAGCTGTCCCATTCTTCGGCGATGTCATTGAAAAACCGCTGTGTGCGGCTTTTGCGTTCCCGGACCAGTTCCTGGGCCCGATTTTGGTCCTGGTGAAATTCTTGCTCCCGATGCAGCGATTTGTCAACAAACCGGGCCAGGTCTTCGAGTTCATCGGAGTTGACGCTGTGGTAGTACATGTAGCTGCCGTCGCGCCGCCCGGCGAGCAGGCCGGAATCGGTCAAAATTTTCAAGTGCCGGGAGATCCGGGACTGGCCCATTCCCATGATGGATACGATTTCATTGACGTTGAATTCATATTCCATCAACAGATGATAGAGGCGCAGCCGGGTTTCGTCGGCCAGGGCTTTGAAGTAATGGACAGTTTTCATATTATCTTTCTGATCAACATATCTTGATATCTTTAAAGATAATGTTGCCACAGCCGGTTTGCCATGTCAATCACCCGGTGGCCGGCAGGCAGAAAAAGGCGCCGGGGGGGGCATACACCGGGTGATGTGCTTGTAAGAACTTGACATTCGGGCATATCAGTGCCATAGATTCAATCGGATAAATCGATTCGATGTTTTTTTCACCGAACTTGAGCGTTTCATGGAGTTCCCCAATGGCAGTCCCCTCATCTTCGAAAATGCATCCGGGTTTTTTGCTTGGTCTTTTTGCCGTATTGGTGTTGATGGCCACCCCCTTGGCGGGACATGCCGTATCGGATAACCATTCGGACGGCAATAAGGATGTGGTCCTGTTTCCGGTTCGCGACGTATTTGCCCCCATTGTCGCCGACCCCAAGCAGCCCCGGTTTTTTGCGAGCCTTCAGCGCTTCGACAACAATTTCCAGGGGGCCTTTACCGGCGCTTCGGTGGGCTACGGGGAGACCTTCGGCTTTCTGCGCAAAAATCTCGGCCCGCAGCACGCCTGGCAGTTCAGCGTCCGGGGCGGGCTTTTTTCCCAGTTTAACATGGATACCTCTTCGAACAACCTGTTGAACTCGGACTATACCATCGGTTTTCTATGGACGTATCGCTACAGGCACGCGGCCATGCGCCTGCGGGCTTACCACCAGAGTTCCCACATCGGCGACGAGTTCATAGAGGCCAATCCGGCAGTGGCGAGCCGGAGTACCGGGTTTGACTACGAAGCCGTCGACTGGCTCGGCGCGCTTCACTGGCGGGGCTTTCGCGTATACGGCGGGCCCCATCTGTTGTTGAAAAGAGAGCCGGCGGATCTGGATCGATGGGGGTATCAGGGCGGTTTGGAATACAACGGCACCAAAGAGATCGTGCCCTACGGGAGTTTTCTTTTCGGCCTGGATGTCAAAGGGTTCCAGCAACTGAGCTGGACCCCGGCCTACAGCGTCAAAGCCGGCTTGAATTTCAAAGACCTGGGGCGCCCCGATCGCAATATCAAGGTCTTGGCCGAATTTTACGACGGGTTCGTTCCCTTCGGCCAGTTCTATGATTACGAGATGACGTCTTACGGGATCGGTTTTTATTTCGGGTTTTAGGGTTCGTCATTGCAGAGGCGCTTTTTCCCGGCAAAAATGGGCAATGTCATGAAATCATCATTTGAAGCGGCCAATGCCGCCCGGCAGCGGCGCAGTCGCCGCCGCCGCACCAGGGACCGCACCTGTCACTTCTGCCGCCAGACGGCCCCGTTTTGCTGGACCTGCCGCTGCGGATTTGCCGCCTGCCAGGTTTGCATGAAGGAAAATATTTCGCAGATGTCGTGCAATGGCATTACCTGGCAATGCCCCGACTGCGGGGAGCTAAACGGCTTTGGCAATCAGTAGGTCGACAGGGGATAAAACCTTTGTCCTTGAAATATAACGAAAATAAGAGTAGGCTTCTTTAGAACTCGACAGTCCAAAGTTCTGTCATTCCTGCGAAGGCAGGAATCTATAACCCACGGATTATTCTGGATTGCGGCTAAAGCCTTGAACTGAGACCCGCCTTCGCGGGAATGACTTCGAGAGACAATGCGGTTTCTTTTTAAAATCAACAACTTCAACAAAACTTTTGACTGTCAAGTTTAGAATGTAAGGATGGTTTTCGGTATGGTTCAGAAATGATCTGCTGACACGAAACGGCCTGTATTATGAAAAACCCTTTCCGGACAGAACCCAATGCCCGTCTGAGCTTTAGACGGAAGAAAAGCAAAAAACCCCTGTGGGTTTTGTTGCTGCTTTTGATGGCACTGCTGGCCATATATTTTGTTTTCTTCAAAGGCCAGGCCCCGGATCTAGTCATATTTCACCGAACTGAACCGCATCAGCTTGTCCCAGTTGTGACGGGATTCAATGTAGCGGATGGTTCCCGTCTTGCCCCGGATGACCAGCGAATGCGTACTGGCGCCCTTGCCGCTGTATTTTACCCCCGGCAGAAAGGTGCCGCCGGAAATGCCGGTGGCGGCGAAAAATACGTCATCGCTTTTTACGAGGGTGCCGACATCGAAAATACGGGATAGATCCGTTCCCGCCTCTGCCAGGGCCTTTTTTTCCCTTTCCTTCTGCGGATCCAGCCGACACAGCATCTCGCCGCCCAGCGCCTGGATGGCGCAGGCGGACAAAACGCCTTCCGGCGTGCCGCCGGTGCCTATCATCACGTCGATTTCCGAACTTGGATCAATAGCCATAAGGGCGCCGGCCACGTCGCCGTCCGAATGCAGCTGAATCCGGGCGCCGGCGTGCCGGATGTCTTCGATCAGCTTTTCATGGCGCGGTTTGTCCAACACGAAGACCACCAGGTCGGCCACGTCTTTGCCCAGGGCGTCGGCGATATGGGCCAGGTTCGTCTCAACGGGGGCGGCCAGGTCGATGACGTCCCTGGCGGCCGCGGAGACCACGAGTTTTTCCATGTAATAGCTCGGCCCCGGATCAAACATTTTGCCGGCCGGGGCGGCGCCCACCACGGATATGGCGTTGGGCCGGCCGAAGGCCAGCAGGTTTGTCCCTTCCACCGGATCGACGGCCACATCCACCTTCGGCCCTTCGCCGGTGCCGAGTTGTTCGCCTTTAAACAGCATGGGGGCGTCGTCTTTTTCGCCTTCTCCTATGATCACGGTGCCGTGGATGTCGAGAGCGGAAAAGGAAAGCCGCATGGCTTGGACCGCTGCCTGGTCGCCGGCTTTCTTTTCGCCCTTGCCCAGCCATCGGGCCGAGGCCAGGGCGGCGGCTTCGGTGGTGCGAACCAGGTCCAGTGCGAGATTGCGTTGGGGTGCTTCCATCGGTGGCTCCTTTGCTGTATTGCTATCGAAAAAATTCATCAAAATTCCGGTGTGATATTTTTCGCCGGCCCGCCTCGATCTCCTTGATCATTTCGATGATCCTGTCGTTTACCGGCGTGGCGACGCCGAATTGTCTGCCTTTGTCGGCGATGTAGCCGTTTAAATAATCGATCTCCGTCGGCTTGCCGCGTTCCAGGGACTGCAGGCTCGACGATTTCAGCCGGCGGTACTTGAAACCGATCAGGCGGATGAGCAGGTGCCGCCGGAGTTGAGCCGACCAGCCCGAACCGGCCATAAATCCGTAATAATTCAATTTGCCGCCGGCGTTTTCCACCTGCAAACCCATGGCATCGGCCACGGCCATGGCCTCGCTCATGATGTCGATAAACAGGTTCCGGATTTTTCGGTCCGAAAGCATCTGCCCCATGTAAAGGCCGCACACCGCCCCCAGCGAGGTGATGCAGGAATTGACGATCAGCTTGGCGTAAAGGTCGCCGAAAATGTTGTCCGTTATGCGGGTCGGCACCACCGTGTCCAGAACGGATTTTATAGTGGCCAGATCGGGCACGGGCTGGCCGTCTATGGTCCCGATGACGAATTCGCCATCCGAGGTCATTTCCAGTTCCCCGGGCGCATGGACCGTGGCGCCCCAGCCCACCACGCAGCCGATGGTGCGCTCGCGGCCGAAAATTTCGGCCAGGGTTTCCTCGCAAATGCCGTTTTGCAGCGATACCACCCGGCTTTCCGGTTCCAGAAAATCCAGCAGCGCCTCTGCCGCCGGGATCATATCCGTGGCCTTTGTGGCCAGCAAAACAATGTCCTTGTTTGTTTTCATCTCCTCGATATCGGCGACAGCCGGCATGGGCACCCGGTGTTCGCCCCGGACCCCGGAAACGGAAATCCCCTCGTTGCGGATCTGCCGGGCGAGTCTTTCATGCCGGCACACGATTTCCACGTCATAGCCGGCCTGTTTGATAAAGGCGGCCGTGATGCCGCCCACGGCCCCGGCGCCCACGACCCCGATTTTTGGCGTCTCCATTGTCATAGTAGCCTGCCTTGTGTGGAGAAATGGTTAATGACGGCGGCGGAAAAGCATGGAATCCACCCGTTTAGGCACTATAAGTAGGGGGAACCGAGGTAAATGTCAAGAGATCAGGCGATGGGCGGATCGCTTTTGGGTTGGTTTACAATTGGTTTACATAAACTTTACATTGACATTTACATTTTTTTCCGTTATTGTTTTTTCAAATCCCGTAGCCGGTCCATTGCGGAGCCACGGGCGCGAACGGGTCCGTGCCTGCGGCCCCGAAAAGGAAAAGCGAAAAAGACGGGGTGTTGCCATGCCTTCTTTATTGACATCCAAGCAGCAGCGGCTCCTGGACTATTTCCGGGAGGCGATCGCCGAAACCGGCGCATCGCCTTCCCTGCGGGAAGCCGCCCGGGATCTGGGCATCAGCCACACGGCCGTGGCCCAGACGCTGCAACGCCTGGAAGAAAAGGGCCTGATCCAACGGGAGGGCCGTTACGGCCGGGCCGTCCATCTCATTAATAAAATCGGACAGGCCGCCGGGCTCCAGCGGTGGCAGGAAGTGCCCGTGATCGGGCGGATCACGGCGGGACTGCCCATGTACGCCCAGCAGGAGTGGGAGGAAAGCATCGTCGTGGACGCTGACTTTTACAAGGGCGGCAACCTGTTCGCCCTCCGGGTCAGGGGCGATTCCATGATTGCCGCCGGCATCCTTGACGGGGATGTCGCCATTTGCGAGCCGCGGCAGTATGCCGAAAACGGCGAGATCGTGGTGGCGTTAATCGGCGGCGAAGAAGCCACGGTGAAACGCTTTTTCGCCCGGGCCGACCACATTGTCTTGCAACCGGAAAACCCGGCTTATGAATCCCGGCGCTACGGGTTTGACGAGGTCTTAGTCCAGGGAAGGGTGATCGGCATTCACCGCGGGCCGGACGTTATGCAGCGGTTGTAGCCATGTCCGCATCCTTTCGCCCCCGCACCATCGTCCACTTAAACGTCGCCGACTTCGCCGTGGCCGTCGAACGGCTGGCGGAGCCGCGCATAGCCGACCGGCCGGTTGTCATTGCCCCGGAAGGCGCGGCACGCGCCGTGGTCTACGACATGAGCGAGGCGGCTTACCAAGCCGGGGTCCGCAAGGCAATGCCGCTTTGGCGGGCGCAGCGGTTCTGCCCCGACGCCACGCTCCGCCCGCCCCGCCCGGATCGCTACGAACGGGCCATGGCCGATCTGTTTAAGGAGGTGCTGCCGTATTCCCCGCGGATTGAATCGGGCGAAACCGACGGGCACCTCTACATCGATGTCACCGGCACCAGCCGCCTGTTTGGCCCGCCCGCGGACGTGGCCCGGCATATGTACCGGCAGATCCGGGAGACGATGGGGTTGGCGCCGATCTGGTCGGTGGCGCCGAACAAACTGGTGGCCAAGGTCGCCACCCGCCTGGTCAAGCCCCTGGGCGAATATGTCGTGGCAGAAGGCGAGGAAGCCGATTTTCTTTCGCCGCTGCCCGTGGACCTGCTGCCCGGCATTGAAGCCGACGATATGGCCCGGCTGCGGGAGCTCAACCTTTTCCGGGTCCGGCAGGTGGCCGAGCTGACAATGGATCAACTCGCGGTCGTCTTTGGCAAGCGCGCCGGCTTTATCTACGAAGCGGTGCGGGGCATTGATTTTTCCCCGGTATTGCCCGCCGGCGGAAAGCCGGCCAAAATCACGGCATCGTATGCGTTTGCCAATGATACCAACGCGGTGGCCCGTGTTGAGCGGGCCGCATACCGGATCGTTGAAACAATCGGCGCCGAACTGCGAAGGCGCCGGAAAGCCGCCCGCAGCCTGGCCATTGCCATCGACTATGCCGACGGCCTGCGCTGCTTCCGGCAGTTGTCCGTCAATCCGCCTTCGGCCAACGATATCACGCTGTTTGCAGTAGTGCGC
>JBNJEA010000134.1:0-8263 GCA_051745395.1 Thermodesulfobacteriota bacterium
CCGGATGCGGCACTGACTGCCGCCGCCTCCAGTCTGTGGGGCTTTTTTAGATAAAAGTCACGCACATGAAACGCTTTCATTCATGGATCCTGATGCTCCGGCGCCGCTTTCGGACCGGGCGATGACAGATTCCGGCGGTTTTCGGACGGATTCGGGGATGTCGCTTTGCCGGTCCGCTTTTCCCGCCAGGCAAAACTTGCATACACCAGAATGCCGGCGGCAATGGTCACCAATCCGTACAGGGAATTCAAGGGCCGGCTTTGAATGGCATAAATCACGATCCCCAGGTTGCCCAGGATAAAAACCAGCGGGGTGAGCGGGTAGCCGAAGGTTTTGTAAGGCGGGGTCTCTGCCGGCCGGGTATAACGCAGCCGCACCAGACCGATTACCGTAAGCAGGGCGAAAATCGAAAGGGTAAAACCGATGTAGACCAGCAGGGCGTTGAACGTGGCGGTAATAACCATCAAAATGGCAATGGCGGCCTGGAGAAAAATCGAGGCCGCCGGCGTCTTGCGCCTGCTGTTGACCCGGGCGAACAGCCCGAAAAACACGTCGTCTTTGGACATGGCGTAATAGACCCGCGGGCCGGTCATGATCATGGCGCTTAGCACGGATAAAATGGCCAGCGCGACCGCAGTGGAAAAGTACCGGCTTATGTTTTCGCCAAACAGGTTCACCGCAGATTTCGCCCCCACATCGAGCACATCCTGCATCTGGTCCGCCGGCACGGCATAGATGTAGAGCGCGTTTAACAGCAGATACAGAATGATCACCACCAAAGTGCCGGCAATCAGTGACAGCGGAATGTTTCGGCCGGGGTTTTTGATCTCGCCGCCCAGGTAAGCCGCCGCGTTCCAGCCGCTGTAGGCAAAGGCCACGAAAATCAGGGATACGGCAAAGGATTCGGCAAACGATTGCATGGAGGCGGCGCCCGAAGCAGAAGCGGTATAAAAATGGGGCAACGAGCCGTCGCCGAAGACGAAGCCGGTGACGATAAAGAGGATGATCAGGGCGATGTGGTCAATTCATGTCTGTAGAAGTTGTCATTGTAAAAATTAAGACAGCGCTGCCCGTTGCCGCCCATATTCGGCATAGGCGTCTACACGTTCAAAAAATCGCCCACATATACCAGATGCTCAAAAGGGAAATCCCTGCCCTTGGTTTTTTCCAGGATATTGTCCAGCCGACCGGTGATCTGAAATTCTTTTTCCTTGTCACCGGCATAAAACGCGATGGCGATCGGCGTAGCCGGCGGGTAATGGGTCTTTAACTTTTCCACCAGGTCCGCAAAGTCCGTGTGCATGGTAAAAATGACCAAGGTGGGCTCATGGCCGGCGAACTTGTCGATGTCGCGATAGTGCATCAGCACGGCGCAACGCGTATCTTTGCCCAGCATAATGTCGCGGCCCAGCATGGCATTGGCGGCGTTTAAACAGCTCACCCCGGCAATGATTTCGGGATCCAGATCGTCGAGCGCCGCCAGATACCAGCGGTACGGGCCGCCGTATATCATCAGGTCGCCGCTGCCCAAAACCGCAACGTTTTTGCCGTCGGCAACGGCCGTACGGATCCTGGACGCCAACTCCCGCCGGATATGTTAATGATTCCGGGCCCTATTGAAAATCCATCGTCAATGAAGTGATGTAAGAATACGAATCGCATTTGTCGCGATCCGGGTAAGGCGTTTTGTGCTTTGCCGTAAACAGCCAGGCGCCGCCGGATGTCAGGTCTATGCGGGCGATGCCGTCTGAATCGGTTTTTACCGGTTTGTTGTGGCCATGGCCGCCGTGGCCATCCCCATGCCCATGCCCATGCCCATGGTCATGCGCTGCGGAAGCCGGGGTTACCGGGGCCTCGGCAAGCGGTTTTCCCTGAAACAGAACCTTCAAGGCAATGGTGTCTCCTTCGCCCTTTCCGGCGGGGTCATCTGCGGGAAAAATTTCCAGCGCGCGGGCGCCGTTTGACACGGTATAGTCGCTCGGTTTGCCGCAGCGCACCGCGGTGACGGCCGATATGCGATAGGCAAAACAGGAGAGCACGCCTTCCAGCGTCTGCTTGTTGCCCTGCTTGCGCCCCTGCGTGGTATTGGACACAAAACCGGGTTTCATCACTGCATACACCCAGTAAATGCCCTTTTGCTTCGGCGTAAAGGTGTATTCCGACGGCGAAAGGGATTTGCCGTCGATTTCAGTACCGTCCGGGGCCACGGCATAAACGGATTTCAGCCGGCCTTCTTTTTCCATTTTGCCGTGGGGGTATTCATGGCCGAAACCGACTTCCACCCGCACGGTTTCGCCAACCGATACGGCATCACTGCCCGGTGTCAGCGATAACATATGGGCCTGCACCGATGCGGCCAGGCACAACAACATGAAACCGGATAAAACGCTTAGTGCGATCTTTTTCATTTTTTTCCTCCTTAATTTTCAAAGCATTTCAACAATCCGGGCTTGGTTTTTCCGCATTCGCAAAATGGCACGAAGCGGCCCTGACGGCGGCGGGGAAAAGTGGGTTTGCGAGCGGAAATTGCGCCTCTTTACGGCGCCTGGAGCGAGCAAACTTACTTTTTCGCGCCGCCGCTCAGCCGTAAAACCAAAACAGGGTTACTCGTCAAAGCGGATGCCCTGCCACTTTTCAAACAGGCGGTGTTTGACCGAAATGCCGAGCAGATCGAACGCGTCGATTGCGGTCCGGTTGACTTTGTAGACGTCTTGTTCGATTTCCTCGACCGTTTCTGCAACCTGGTCGTCCTGATACTCGTAATCCAGCGTGGCACGGGTCGCCTCGGACAACCGCCAGGTCAATTTCGCGGTCACGAAATGCTTTGCGCGTTCATCGAGTTCATCCTTTGCGGAGGCCACGTATTGATCGCCCTTGTATTCGAAATCCTGTCAGGCATAACCCAAAAGAAAATCCATCGAATCGGTCAGGTGCCCGTTGAACCGTCGTCGTCATTGCCCACCCAAATGGTGTCATCCTTGTAGCGCAGGCCGGCGGTCAATATCAGGCCGTCGATGATACTCCCTTCATGCCGGCAAAAGCCGGCAATGTTTTCGATCCGTTTTTCGTCCGGGCCGCCTTCGTCTTCGTAGCCGTCATAGCACTGCTCCAGTTCCATGCCCGCGGTGATGACATGGCCCTCGGCAGGCTGGAATTCGTTGGCCGCTTTGGCCCCCTGCTGCCGCCATTCGGTCACCCACGAATCGCCGGTCAACCCCTTTGAATGATCTTCCGGTTCCACGGGGGATGCCCGACCGGAGGCAGCCGACGATCTTGGCGGAGCGCGGCTGCCTCCATTTTTCTTATGTCAGTTCAAATAAAATCGTAACCTTCATCTGCAACGGCCCGGAAAACAGGCTCGACGGCGGCGATGCAAACGGGGCCGAGTTGCGCACCGCATCTATAGCCGCCCGATCCAGGCTGTCATTGCGTGAACTTTTTACGATGTGGACGTCCGTGGCTTTGCCGCCGGGCAAAACCGTAAATTCGACCACCACCCGGCCCTCGATCTGCCTTCTCTTTGCGGATTCCGGATACTGCTTGTGGCTTTCGATTTTTAACCGCAGCATGTCGAAATACTCCGTGCGGCTCATGTATCGGGGCGCTTCCCCCGCCGCCTGGTATTCGTTGACATCGGCGGACAGCCCGCTTGTATCCGGCATGGCGATTTCATCCATGTCCACATCCGGAGAACGGACATCTTCAACGGCTTCCGGTTTCATCCGCGGCACTTCCTGCTTGCTCACATCGAGCTTGTCGACGTTATCAACTTCCGGTGGTTTGTGCGGCTGCCGGGGCTGCGGGATTACACGCCGATCCATTTCGTTGGTATCGGAGACTTCGATTTCAATGGATCGATAATTTTCCGAATGATACAGGTCGGCAATATATAAAAAAATAACGAAGTGAATACCCAAAGAAATCGCAATCATGACCTGCAAAACCCGGTTGGGACGTTTTTTGTCTTCATCCGCGGCGGACATGTTTTAAAAGTCCCTCTCCGTTGCCAGGCGCAGCCGCTCGGCGCCGGCCGCCTTGGCAAAATCCATGACCTTGACGGCCTTGTTTAACACCACGCTGCGATCGGCCTTGACAATTACCAGGCGGTCGCTGTCTTTTCCGATCATCTGCTTGAGCTTGCGAAACAGCATATCCATTTCGATCTTTTGGTCTTCGAGATAGGGCTGGCCGTCTTTGTCCACGTAGACCGTGATTTCCTTTTGGGTCTGCGGCGCGGATGCCTTGGCCTGGGGCAGATCGACATCAATGCCCTCATCGACCATGAAATTGGTGGTCAGCAAAAAGTAAATCAGCAGCATGAAAACAATGTCGATCAACGCGGTCAGCGGCGCCTGGATGGTATAACGCTGTTGTTTTTTAAAGGTCAGTGCCATTTATTTGTTCCTCGATGTTTCGGCCGTTTTGTTACCGGCGGACGGCGATGGCCTTTAAAAACGCCACCGCCCCGTCCTGGAGCTTGGCTTCATATTTTTCAATCCGGGCGATCAGGTAGGAATGGGCCACCATGGTCGGCAGCGCCACTGCAAGGCCGAGTGCGGTGGTCAGCATGGCCTCCCAGATGCCGCCGGCAAGCACGGCCGCATTGACCTTGCCGCCCATCTGCTGAATCACCATAAACGCCTTGATCATGCCGATCACCGTGCCGAGCAGCCCCAGCAGCGGGGCGATATTGCCGATGGTGGCCAGCACCTGGGTGTAGGTCGACAGATCCCGGACCTCGTTTTCCGTGGCGTGGGAGAGCACGGATTCAATGACATCGCGGTCCTGGTCCTTGACCCCGATGGCCTGGGAAAGCACCCGTCCCATGGGCGAGTTGCTCTGCATGGCCGCATCGTGGGCGTCCTCGATCTTGTCCTGCCGGATCAACGCGACCACTTTTTCGGCCAGCCCGGCGCCCCGGCTTTTCAACCGGGCAAACCGGATCACCCGTTCGGCAAATATGGCCAGTGCCACCACCGAGCAAAGCAGAATCGGAATAACCAGCACCCCGCCTTTGGATAGAAATTCAATCATTGCGCTTTTTCCTCCGGATCTTTCGCTTTCGTTGGGTTTTTCTTCTGCGCCGGCAAATCGGACCCGGCCGCACGGTCGTCGGCCGGCTCTGCCGCCTTTTCTTTGCGCTTGTCTTCTACCACGTCGGCCTTGCCGTCATAATCCAGGTCCTTTTCCCGCCGTACCAAGGCCCCGGTATCATCATAGGTTTCCCACAGGTCCGGCTCGCCGTCGGCATTGGTGTCCTCCTCGACGGCTTCAATGCCGCCGCCGGCATAGTAAAACCATACGTCAACGGCGCCGTCGCCGTTTTGGTCCTTTTCGGCCCGCACCGGGTTTTCTTCGTCGTCATAAAACCAGACAAGGTCCGCCTTTTCGGGGCCATCGGCATATTCCACGGCCCTGACCAGCTTTTCATCGGCATCGTAGAACTCGCGAAAATCCATCTGCCCGTCGCGGTTTTCATCAACGGCTTTTTCCCGCAGCGCGCCGTCTTGATAGAAAAACCGCGCATCGACCTTTTCGTCCGCGTTGGCGTCCTGTTCCATCACCATGGACCACTCCGGGCGGTCAAACCATTGCGTGATCTCGAAATGGCCGTCATGGTCGGCATCCCGGATCTGTTTCCGCTTTTGGCCCTCGCTGTATAAGGCCCGCAGATCAATGTCGCCGTCTTCGTTTTCGTCTTTTTCCAGCTTGGTCATCTCTTCATCTTCGTAATACTGCCAGGTATCGACGGTGCCGTTGTAATTGGTATCGCTTTCGACTTTTTCCTTTTCTTCCCCGGCATTGAAAAACAGGGTCATATCCACCCGGCCGTCTTTATTTTGATCTTTTGTCTGCCGTACCATCTTTTCGTTTTCCAGGTAGGTGACCGTTTCCAAAAACCCGTCTGCGTCCGCATCATATTCCACCCGGACCTGCCGGCCGGCCTCAAAAAACCGTTTCCGGTCAATGGTGCCGGTATGCCGGCTGTCTTCTTCGACCTTCTTTACGCGCCCCTTTTCGTCGAACCGGGCAAAATAATCCCGGGTGCCGTCGTGGTTGGTGTCTTTTTCCCGGGATACGGGATCGCCGCCTTCAAACTCGGTGAAAACATCGAATGCCCCGTCGAAATTCGAATCCTTTTTCTGCTCGACCGGATCGCCGTTTTGAAATCGGGTTACCGAATCGATTGTACCGTCATAATTTCTGTCTTTTTCCTGGCGCACCACGTCCCCGTCTTCATAAAACCGCGTGGTTTCCATTTTCCCGTCCTGCTCCAAGTCATGGCGGCTTTTTTCGGCAAGCCCCTGGCCATCATAGAACACCACCCGTTCGTAATCGCCGTCTTCGTTTTCATCCACCCGACGCTTGACCGGTTTGTCGTCGGCATAGCTCTGCCAGACATTGATCGTGCCGTTTTCGTCCGTGTCCCGGGTGGAGCGGGCCAGCTTACCGTTTTCAAAGTGATACATCGTGTCGAAAAAACCGCTGCCACTGGTGTCGGCTTCCATTTTCACGGGTTTTTCGTTTTCATCGAAAAACGTCCGCCGATTGACTTTGCCCTCTTCATTTAACCGCTCCTGGCGAATGCGTTTTCCGTCGGAAAAAAAATCGATGCAATCAATGCCGCCTTCATGGTCTATGTCTTGTTCCATGCGGACGACCTGCTGCTTTTCGTAATACTGGAACCGGTCCATGGTCCCGTCTTGATTGGTATCGACCTTCAAACGGCGGATCTTTCCGTTTTCGTCGAAACAAGTAATCCGGTCCACTGCACCGTCGTCGTTTGTATCCTTTTCCACGCACTTGCCGGCTTCTGCGAAAACCGCAGGTGCGGCAATCAGCATGCACGCCATCACCATCCACACGAAACAAGCGATTGATGCATATCGGTATATACGGCAAACATGCGCCATCTTTACCCTTCCTTTGTCAAACTTCCGGTTACGCTTCGCGCCTGTATTGCCACACATACATGCCCAGAAAAATGTTGATCAGCAGGCTCAACCCCAGCCCGATTTTCATGAATTTTGATGCCCCGCCAACTATAGTACGCTCGTTTTCCGATGCATTGTCAGCGGCATCTTTTTGCGCATTTGAAGCAGGGACCTCGATGACCGCGTCGACCGCATGGCCCATGCCGTCGTTTACTTTCACATGCCATTTCCCGGGCTTTTTCGGACAGAAGGCAAAGCGGCCGTTTCGATCGGTTCGGCCGTTTTGAAACTCCACCTCGTCGTTTTCCGGACTGAAAATCAGCACTTCGGCATACCGCATGGGCGACTGATCCGAGTAGAAAAATTCCGCGGCCACCACCCGGGAGTCTTCTGTGACCCGGTAATCGGTGCCGTGGGCCAGGCTAGTGGCCGGCACGGCCAACAGCCCCGTCATCACAAGGATCCATATAATCGACCGTTTCATTGTTTCACCTCGAATGTCAGAAATGTCATGAATTTCAAATAATCGTATGCTTCGTCGTTTTCCGGCGGGGTCCGGTGTTTGGCATACAGCAGATGCGCGCCGGTTTGCCCGCAGGCAATCCGGGCCACCCCGTTTTCATCGGTTTTGATCTCCCGGTCGTCATTTGTATAAATGGCGGTATCGGCCAGGGGTTTTCCCTCAAACAAAAGCTGAAACGGCACCGGCTCGTTTGGATCTGCGGCCAGCGGATCCTGCAGCGGGACAATTTCAAACTTCATGTCCAGGGGTTTCCGGTTTTGCGATGACGACTCAAACAGAGTCTTTGAAAACTGCGTGGAAAAAAACGTGCTGATCACGGTCAAGCCTTCATTTTCGGCCTGCTCCCGGCTCATCAGTTTTTTGCCCCGGGTGGTGTTGACCCGGTCTCCCCATTTGCTGACCACACGGGTCATAGCCGGTGTTGTTTCCGTTTTGAATTTCACCTGTTCGGCTTCGTTGATCCGCTGAACCGGTATTTCTTTTCCATCCTGCCCGTATGCCCGGACTTTTTGGACACAGTCGGGATCATAGGCGTCAATGCGCTCCGAAATCATGCCCCGGTTGACCGCATACAGGCCGTCCTTATTTGTCACCCAGAGATGGTGGGCAAAAACCGGCGCAGATAAAAAGAGAACGATGAGCAGAACAGGCAGAATTATTTTCGGGCTTTTCATGTATAGCACTCCCTATTTGATGTAAAAACGCTAAAATTCAAACTTCACCCCGCCGGTGTAGATCGCACCAGGCGCGATATTTTCATTGTCCACGCTGTCGAATATGTTTTCCACGCTCAGGTATGTGGTCA
>JBNJEA010000135.1:0-8230 GCA_051745395.1 Thermodesulfobacteriota bacterium
CGGATCTGGGCTATGGTCTGGACATGCCGCCGGGCCGGGCCCGGTGCCTGACCGCCGATGCCGTCGATTGCGAAACAATCGACGCCGCCGCCGCCCGGACCCTCGAGGTGCCCGGGCGCATTGGCCGGCAGCGGCTGCGGGCCAAGGCCCTGGATGTATTTCAGTATGTTTATGGCATCGGCCACGTGGGCGATTTTGACGTCGATTACCAGGCCGAACAATTGCGGGCCGACCCGGAGGCCTTCTGCCGCCGGCTTAACCGGCAAGGCCAACAATCGCGGGTCATTCGCTGGCAGTGGCCGCAGGATTTACAGCGGGACGTCATGGTCCCGCCCGGTCATTTTTTGATGGTGGTGGTACCGCTTTATTTCGAGGCCCGGCTGGTGGCCGATGACCGGGTGATCGCCATTGAACGGGCCATCGAAGTCGATTCCGGGTCATACGTTGCCCTGTTTGTACCCCTCGAATCCGCCCCGGCCCACCGGTCGGTTGCACTGAAACTCTCGGTGTATGCCAAAGCCGGCTGTCAGCATCGGCAGGCACCGCTGCTTTACCTGGCAAATCCCGATGGGCCGGCCGTATCGCGGACACTTTTCCGCGATACGCTCACGGATCGGCCGTTTACAGTGCTTGCCACCAACGGGACCGGCGCGGTGATGCGGGCCAACACATGGTGGGGCCGGATAAACTCGCGCTACGATGCCCTGCTGGCGGCCAACATGAACCGGGAAATGCCGGTGGATCGATGGATTATGCTGAGCTGCTGCCGGGCATGGGTGGTTTACCAGGATTATTCCCAGGCGCTGCGCACCGATTGCATCGTGGAGCTGTCATGGGATGCAAAAAGCCGGGCGTTCTGGCAATACCGGATCCCCACCGGGCTGGGCCGCCATATTCTGTTTTCCGTGGCCGCAGAGATGGTGGCCGGTCAGAATCGCATCCGGCTGCATTTTTACCGCCACGAAAGCCAGTCGGCCGAGGAGCTGGCCGATGAACGGCCGATCCGGTTAATCGTCCGGCCGGACGTGGAAAACCGGAGTTTCCATGAAACCACCAAGGCTTATACCGGCCCGGAGCATGATTTTCCGGCCGCTGTCCGGGCCGGCGAAAACGGTTTTGCCTTCGTGCCCGACGCCGATCATCGGCTCGATATAGACATGGCGTCCGCGGCCTTTGTCTGGGAACCGGAATGGCGCTACATGGTCCACCGGCCCCTGGAAGCCGAACGGGGCCTGGATTCGAATTCGGACTTGTTCAGTCCCGGTTATTTCCAGGCCCATTTACGCGGCGGCCGGTCGGTCGTTTTGGACGCCCGGGTGGGGATGGCCGAAGCGCCGCTGGAGAAAACCCCGGTGCCGAAGGATCTCTCTTTTGAATGGCCGAAAATGGCCGCTCATACGGATATTGCGACGTCCATGGAAGACGCCATGGACCATTTCGTAGTCGACCGGCAGCATCTGAGGTCCGTGATTGCCGGATATCCGTGGTTTCTGGACTGGGGTCGCGATTCGCTGATTTTCTGCCGGGGATTGATCGCCGCCGGCAAGCGCGCGGAAGCCGCCGCGGTCATCAAGCTTTTCGGGCAGTTTGAAGAAGAAGGGACACTGCCGAACATGATCTGCGGCGATAACGCCGGCAACCGGGATACCTCCGATGCGCCGCTGTGGTTCATGGTGGCCTGCCGGGACATGGTCGAAGCAGATTCGTCAATGGCTTTTCTCGATGAAGCCTGCGGCCATCGCACGATCCGCGAGATCCTGTTTTCCATCGCCGCCGGATATGCGGCCGGCACGTCCAACGGGGTCAAAATGGACGCCGAGACCGGTCTGGTGTATTCCCCCGCCCATTTTACCTGGATGGACACCAATTTTCCGGCGGGCACCCCCCGGCAGGGCTATCCAATTGAAATTCAGGCGCTGTGGTATGCGGGGCTTTCGTTTTTATCCCGGGTCCGGCCGCCGGAAAAAGGCGCGGCGCCTTGGCCGGATGTCGATGCCATCGGCCAGCGGGTGGCCGAAGCCATCGGGAGCTATTTTTATGATCCATCCCGGGGGTTTTTATCCGACTGCCGTCACGGCGCCCCCGGGTGCCCCCCCGGAGACGCGGCGGCCGACGATGCCCTGCGGCCCAACCAGTTGTTTGCCATTACCATGGGTGCGGTTTCGGATTTCGATATCTGCCGGCAGGTCTTATCGGCCACATCGGAACTGGTGGTGCCCGGCGCCATTCGCAGCCTGGCGGACCGCGCCGTTTCGTATCCCATTGAGATCCGGCATAACGGTGAACTGCTCGGTGATCCGTACCGACCCTACCGCGGCCGGTATACGGGCGATGAAGACCACTGCCGGAAACCGGCATACCATAACGGCACGGCCTGGACTTGGGTGTTTCCCTCGTTTTGTGAAGCCTGGGCGATGAGCTACGGGGAGGCCGGGATGCAGACGGCCAGGGCCTGGCTTGCCAGCAGCACCCGGCGGATCAACGAAAACTGCCTGGGGCATATGCCGGAAATCGTTGACGGCGATTTTCCTCATTACCAGCGGGGCTGTGATGCCCAGGCCTGGAGCGCCAGCGAGCTCTACCGGGTCTGGCAATGGATGTCGACTTCAACTCCGGCGGGAAAGTAAGAGTCAAAATACAACAGCAATCCATAACGCACAGGGAAAAATCATGACTTCGTTACAAACCTATCAAGTATTTCCAAGGATCCCCAAACGACTGGCCTTTCTTGAGACCCTGATCCGCAACCTCTGGTGGTCCTGGCGGCTGGATGCCATTGAGCTTTTCCGGCGTGTCGATCCCCGGCTCTGGGAACAGTCGGGGCGAAATCCCATTGTTTTTTCCACCATGATTGCCCAGGAGCGTTTCGAAAAACTCGCCAAAGATGAAGGTTTCCTTGCCCACCTCGACCGCGTGCAGGATCAGTTTGAAAAAGAGATCAAATCGTCCGTGGATTACGCGGATACGCCTTATGGCGACAGCGGCACGGTGGCCTATTTTTCGATGGAATTCGGCCTTCACGAAAGCCTGCCGTTTTTTTCCGGCGGGTTGGGCGTGCTGGCCGGCGATCACTTAAAGGCCGCATCGGACAACCAGATCCCGATGATTGCACTGGGGCTGCTGTACCGGAAGGGGTATTTTCATCAATATTTAGACCACGAAGGCTGGCAGCAGGAGGAATATCCGGAAACCGATATTTACCATCTGCCCGTCCGCCGGGCCAAGGATGGGTCCGGCAACGATATCGTGGTTTCCGTAAACGGCCCTGACGGTGAAATTTATGCCCAGGTCTGGCTCCTGTCGGTGGGCCGGGTGCCGCTGTACCTGCTCGATACCAATGTGCCGGAAAACAAGCCGGAAAAACGCCAGTTGACCTCCCGGTTGTATCCCGGCGAGTCCAGCCTGCGCCTGGCCCAGGAGATCCTGCTGGGCCTCGGCGGCATGCGGGTACTCGAAGCGCTCGGGGTTGCGCCGACCATATGTCACTTAAACGAGGGCCATTGTGCCTTTGCCTGTATCGAGCGGCTGGCCCAGGTCATGGAAAACCACCAGGTGGATTTGCAGACCGCTTTGGAGATCGTGCCGCGGAGCATGATTTTTACCACCCACACCCCGGTGGCCGCCGGCCACGATGAATTTTCCGTCGACCAGGTCCGGCCGTATCTGCAGCCGTTTGCCGCGCGGCTGGGCACGGATGTGGAAACCGTGATTTCCTGGGGCCAGCATGAAAACCACTTCAACCCGGAGACCCGGCTTTCCATGTTTGTCCTTGCCCTTCGGTTTGCCCAGTACTGCAACGGCGTCAGTCAACTCCACGGGGCCGTGGCCCGCGGCATGTGGGCCCACGTCTGGCCCAAGCGGCCGGTCGAGGAAGTGCCGATTTCCCATGTAACCAACGGCATCCATATCCCGTCGTTTATCTCCATTGAAAACCACATGCTGTTTGAGCGCTACCTGGGACCGAATTGGTATGTCAATAACTTAAGTGAAGCGGATATGGCCGGCCGCATCGACCAGATCTACGATGAAGAGCTATGGCGGGCCCGGGAAATGAGCCGTTCGCGATTGGTGCGCAGTTGCCGGTCCTTGATGGTGCGGCAGTACGGCCGTCGAAATGCGCCAAAGGCGGTCATGGACGAGGCCGAATCCGTGCTCGATCCGGAAGTTTTGACCATCGGGTTTGCCCGCCGGTTTGCCACCTATAAACGCGCGTATATGCTGTTTATGGATCCAAAGCGGCTGGAAGCGCTGATCAAGTCGAGCAAGACGCCCATTCAGTTTGTTTTTGCGGGCAAGGCGCATCCTAAGGACAATGAAGGCAAGGAGCTGATCAAACAGGTGGTCCAGTTCGCCAAAAACCACAATGTCCGGCAGCGGTTTATCTTTATAGAGGACTACGATATCAACATTGCCCGGCACCTGGTCCAGGGGGTGGACGTGTGGCTCAACACCCCTCGGCGACCCTATGAGGCCTGCGGCACGTCCGGGATGAAAGCGGCGGTAAACGGCGTGCTCAATTTAAGCGTTCTCGACGGCTGGTGGGTGGAAGGTTACGCCGAAAACCGGGGCTGGCGCATCGGCAACGGTGAGCAATACCAGGACTGGAACTACCAGGATGCCGTGGAAAGCCGGGCCCTTTACAATATATTGGAAAATGATGTCATCCCGACCTTCTATGAGAAAAAAGTCGGCGACACCCCCGAGCAGTGGGTGGCCATGATGAAAGAATCCATGAAAACCGCGATGCAGTTTTTTTCTTCAAACCGGATGATCCAGGAATACGAGCAGAAATATTATATCCCGGCCACCCATAATTTTTATCAACTCACCGAAAACGACGCCCGGGAGGCCCGGCAGTTACTGGAACAGCGACAGCGGCTCAACCAACTCTGGCCCAATGTGGTCGTCCATCAACCGATCAGTGAAACCGATGTGCCGTTTCGCGTCGGCGACGAATTCGAGGTGGCAACGGAAGTCGAACTCGGCGAGCTGACCCCGGATGAAGTCGAGGTAGAGCTTTATTACGGGCGGGTGCGATCCGCGGAGGAACTCGCCGACAGCGGCGTGGTGAAAATGTCGGTGGATCAGGACATGGGTGACGGTAAATTTCGTTATACCTGCCATGTTCCCTGTGAATATGCCGGGCGTTTCGGGTTTACCGCCCGGGTCATGCCCCGGGGCGATGATTATGTGAAATATACCCCCGGTTTTTTGACCTGGGCATAGTTTTCGGGCACGGGTTCGGATAAGCCGGAAGGAAGCAATCGGATATGGCTGCTGTAAAAACGAAAAACCCCCGCGTGTTGATCGTGACGCCGGAAGTGACCTACCTGCCCGAGGGCATGGGCAATGTCGCCAACTACCTGTCCGCCAAGGCCGGCGGACTGGCCGATGTGTCGGCCGCGCTGATTTCCAAGCTGTTTGCCCTGGGTGCGGACGTTCATGTGGCCATGCCGGACTATCGGGGGATATTTCATAAAAACATCGGGCAGTTGTGGGAGCTTTACCAGAAGGAGCTGGCCACCTACCGGAAATACCTGCCGGAAGAACGGCTCCATTTGGCCGAAGACCGGGCCTTTTATTATGTCCACCATGTCTATTCCCACCAGACATCGGAAAACCTCAAGATCGCCCTGGCGTTCCAGCGGGAGGTCATCAATAACATCATCCCCCGGGTCCGCCCGGACCTGATTCACTGCAACGACTGGATGACCGGCATTATCCCGGGCTATTCGAGAAAGCTCGCCGTGCCCTGCCTGTTTACGATCCACAACATCCACACGGTCAAAGCCCCGCTGG
Organism: Thermodesulfobacteriota bacterium; assembly: GCA_051745395.1. GTDB lineage: Bacteria > Desulfobacterota > Desulfobacteria > Desulfobacterales > Desulfosalsimonadaceae > JBNJEA01. Next base: position 5,800 of record JBNJEA010000135.1, read on the forward strand.
CCCACATCGAGGACCGGGGCATCGATGCGGCCGATTTCTGGCAGAATCTGTACTATGAACACATGGCCGGCAGCTACGAGCAGACCCGGGAAAACAACCCGGTGAATTTCATGGTCAGCGGGGTGTTTGCCTCGCATTTTGTCAACACGGTCAGTCCGGCGTTTTTGGACGAAATTGTCAACGGCCACCACGATTTTATTTCCCCGCCGCTGCGCCAGGAGCTGACCAACAAGGTGGACGCGGGCGTGGCCAACGGGATTTTAAATGCCCCGGATCCTTCCTTTGAACCCCAAAGGGACCCGGAGTTGTTTCGAAATTACAGCCCGGAAGACCATGCAGATGGCAAACGGATCAACAAGCTGCATTTGCAGCAGCATCTCGGGTTAATCGAAGATGAATCCGCACCGCTGTTTTTCTGGCCGTCGCGGCTGGATCCCGTCCAAAAGGGCTGTCAGTTGCTGGCCGATATTCTGTATCAAGTGGTGGCCAAGTACTGGGGCATGCGGCTGCAGATCGTCTTTGTCGCCGGCGGCATCTTTCAGCAGCATTTTGTCTCTATTGTCAATATGCACGGGATCGAAGACCGGGTGGCGGTATGCAACTTCAGCGAAGAGCTGTCCCGGCAGGCCTACGGGGCGGCCGATTTTATTTTGATGCCGTCGAGTTTCGAGCCCTGCGGTCTGCCCCAGATGATTGCCCCCAAGTACGGGACGCTGCCGGTGGCCCACGACACCGGGGGGATTCATGACACGATCCGGCACATGAATGTCGACACCGACAGCGGCAACGGCTTTTTGTTCGAGGTCTATGACCCCGCCGGTCTTTTCTGGGCCGTGGACCAGGCCATGGCGTTTTATCAAATGCCGGCCGATGAGAAGAAGACGCAGATTGAACGCGTGATGAACGAAAGCACGGCCCGGTTCAATCATGAAGTCACCGCCCGGCAGTATATCGACTTGTATGAGCGGATGCTGCAGCGGCCACTGATTACCATGACCTAGAAACGCAACAGGGAAGCAATATTGGCGAATCAATCCAACTCCAACGAACCCTTGCAAACCCTTCTGTCGCTCGATCCCTATCTCAAACCCTATGAGGCGGATTTAAAACGTCGGTTTGAGCGGTTCCGGGACACCGAATCCCGGCTGACCGGCGACCGGATGTCGATTGCGGAGTTTGCATCGGGACACGAGTATTTCGGCCTTCATTTCAAGGACAATCAGTGGGTTTTCCGGGAATGGGCCCCCAATGCCGATGCCATTTTTATGATTGGCGAAATGACCGGCTGGCGCGAGAGCAAGACCTATGCCATGGAAAAGGATACCGCCACAGGCATATGGGAAATCCGTTTATCGGCCGATCAATTGTCGCACGGGGACCAGTACCGGCTCCGGATTCACTGGGGCGGCACCAGCGGAGACCGGATCCCGGCCTATGCCCGGCGCGTGATCCAGGATCGGCAGACCCTGATATTTAACGCCCAGGTCTGGTACCCGCCGCAATCGTATCAATGGCGCTGTCCGGATTTTCGCGTCCCCGGCGAGCCGCCGCTGATCTACGAAGCCCATGTGGGCATGGCCCAGGAGGCGGAAAAAATCGGCACGTACGGCGAGTTTATGGAAAACGTCCTGCCCCGCATCGTTTCGGCCGGCTATAACGTGCTCCAGCTTATGGCCATCCAGGAGCACCCCTATTACGGCTCGTTCGGTTACCAGGTCTCGAATTTCTTTGCGGCCTCTTCGCGCTTCGGAACCCCCGATGAGTTGAAGGCGCTCGTGGATGCGGCCCACGAATCCGGCCTGGCGGTGGTCATGGATCTTGTCCATTCCCACGCCGTGTCCAATGTCGTGGAGGGGTTGAGCCGGTTTGACGGCACGCCGTACCAGTATTTTCACGGCGGTGATCGCGGCCATCATCCGGCCTGGGATTCAAGGCTTTTTGATTACGGAAAGATTCAGGTGATGCATTTTCTGCTGTCGAACTGCCGGTTCTGGCTGGACGAATACGGCATGGACGGCTTTCGCTTCGATGGCATCACCAGCATGCTCTACTTGCACCGCGGCCTGGAAAAGGCCTTTACCACCTATGACGATTATTTTGATCAAAGCGTGGACGAAGACGCACTGACCTACCTGGCCCTGGCCAACAAGGTGGTCCATGAACTGCGGCCCGATGCGATTACGGTGGCCGAGGATGTCAGCGGCATGCCGGCGCTGGCATTGTCATTGAAAGACGGCGGCACCGGTTTTGATTACCGGTTTGCCATGGGCGTGCCCGATCAGTGGATTAAAATCATCAAGGAATACCGGGATGAAGACTGGCCCATGGGGTTTTTGTGGCATGAACTGACCAACCGGCGCGCCGAGGAAAAGACCATCAGCTATGCCGAATCCCATGACCAGGCCTTGGTCGGCGATCAGACCATTATCTT
>JBNJEA010000030.1:0-26969 GCA_051745395.1 Thermodesulfobacteriota bacterium
GCCGGCATTTTGGAATTGTCGGAAGGCCGTATTTCGCAGCTCCACAGCCAGGCCCTGCTGAAGCTGCAATCCGGCATGCAGAGCCGGGAAAAGGAGGGTTGCCTGTGAATGCCACCGCGCTGCTGATCGTGTTGAGCCTGTTTTTTTTGCTCGGCGTCTATCTTTACGGGTTTGCTCTTTGGCTGTATATGCGAAGCCGCAGCCAGTGGCATCAGACGCGGCAGGCCCTGGATTTTCTGGCCGGCAAGATAGACCGGCTGGAAACCGCCGATAATGTCGGGGCCGGCACCGCCCGGCCGGAGAAACAGATGGATGTGGCGGCGCTGAAATCGCGCATGGCCAGCACCGGGTTTTGCCAGGCCGAAGTGCCCGAAAAGTACGGCTACGTGGCCCGGCTGGCCGAGTCCGGGCTCGGGGTGCAAGAAATTGAATCCATATTGGACGTTTCCGCCGGAGAGGCCGAACAGATGCTGGCCCTGGCCCGTTCCTGCCGGTAAAAAAAAAGAATCCGGTTATCCGAAATATTCCAGTTTATGATTTTGTATTCTGAATCAAGGCATCATGAACCGCCATGACCTGACAAAAAAGCAACTTGCTACGACCGTCATGCCTGCGGATGCAGGCATCCAGTTTTCCAGAGAGCAAGAACCCCTGGATGCCTGCCTCCGCAGGCATGACAGACGAGGCGGTGTCTTTTTTTGGATATGTAGAAGCCTCCCGAAATTTTTTTTGTTTGAAACGAACCCTAACTGGAGTCTTCCGGATAACCAGAAAAAATAATATTTTTTTTCTAAAGTTTCTGCGCCGCCGGTCGATAAGAAAAGCGGAAGAGGCTTTTTTCACCCTTTGATGGAGCAACAGCGATGAGTTCAGGGCTTTACAGTGCATTGTCCGGTTCGGTGGCCAAAATGCAGCAGCTCGATATGGCGGTCAATAACCTGGCCAATTCGGGCAATACCGGTTTTAAAAGCAGTCGATTGTCTTTTGAATCCCTGTTTGATGAAAATCTGCAGAACAACAGGGGCCAGGGCATGAATTTTACCCGCTCTTCCAGCCGTTTTATCGATTTTTCCCAGGGCGATATCAAAAAGACCGACCGGTCCCTGGATCTGGCCATCAAAGGAGAGGGGTTTTTCAAGGTGGCTGGGGAAAACGGGTTTTTATACAGCCGGCAGGGCAATTTTCAGTTAGACAACCAGGGCAACCTGGTCACCGCCACCGACGGATTGCAGGTGGTGGGCGAAGACGGCCCGATCCGTTTTCCCCACCAGGATGTCCACATTGATCAACAGGGCCGGGTTTTTTCCGACGGCGCGCAGGTCGGACAGGTCACCCTCTATGACGTGGCGGAAAAACAGGATCTGACGCAAAAAGCCGACGGCTTATGGGCTTTGAAACCCGGCGCCGAGGATCGGCCCGCAAATGGCGCCGATCTGCTTCAGGGCCGACTGGAGCAGTCGAATGTCAACCCGTTGCTTTCGACTACGGGAATTATCGAAATCAAGCGGGCCTACGCGGCGTATTTAAAAACCATGAAAGCGTTCGGGGAAATGGCCGAACAAGCCCGCTCGATCGGGCAGGTCGGATAGGCAAAGGCTTTTGATTCACTGGGAATCGTTGCGCCTCTTAAAAAGCCAAACCATGGGTAACCATGGGACGGAAAGCCACGGGTCCCGTTTGCCGGGACAGCCGGGTTGCCTGTGTTTACCACAGAAAGGAGGGAAAAATGAAAAAAACAGTTGTGTTTTTGGCCGCATTGATCTGGGCATGCGTCCAGCTGGCAAGCGCCCCGTATTGTCAGGCCGAACTGGTAGAAATGTCGGACCAGCAGCTCAATGAGGTCACCGGCCAAAGCGGCAGTTTCATCTATTCGAATTCACTGCCCGCGACGGCGGATTTTGACGGGGCCGGTTTTGCCTCCCCCCGGGTCGGCAGCCAGGCGGAGATGCTGCAGCAATGGATGTATGCGTTTGAGGAGTTTAACTACATTTCCGGCACAATGAATACGGACCACCCTGTTAACCATATCCAGGTATGGGTGAGAAATTCTTCAACGGAAAGCCGCTCCGCGCACGGCAACAGTGCGATGGGCGCCTTTGAAATCCTGAATCTGACCTCGATGACGTTTACGCCCTTCTTTTAATCCCCGTTTTTGTTTTACCTGCCTGTATTTGCCCTTTCCGGCCCGCTTCGACAGCGAAGCGGGCCGGCTTTTTTCGTTACGCCAGTAACAGCCACTGTATTTTCGCGCAATGACGCAAAGTTTTAAAGCAATCCTTTTAGGTTCGACAGGACATGCTCTACATAGCGCCGGGTCTCCGGGTAGGGGATTTGGCCCTGGTGGGCTTTGACTGCCGCGGGGCCGGCGTTGTAGGCCGCCAGGGCCTGTTGGATATCGCCGTCAAAAGTGTCGAGCATCTGTTTTAAATACCGTGTGCCGCCATGGATGTTTTCCCGGATGTCAAAGGGGTTTTCCACCCCGAGTTCACGGGCGGTTGCCGGCATGAGCTGCATCAGGCCCTGGGCCCCGGCCGCGGAAACAGCGCGGCTCCGGAAATCGGACTCCGCCCGGATGACGCCCTTTATCAATGCTTCCGGCAGATCGTAGGCAGCAGCAGCCCGGGAAACGGCCCGGTCGATGACGTGCCGTTGCCTTTCCGCATCGCCGGCATGGACGGGCCGGTGGGGGGCCGGGGCGGGCCGGGTTTGGTCGCCTTCCCAGGTGATTTCCTCTGAATCCGGCTCCATGTAGACGGTCGTGCCGGCGGGTATTTGTGTATAGGGTTTATCCTGGTTGCGGTCGGAATGGATGATTTGCCAGCAGTCCGAACCGTAATCCGGGTGATCGGCCATCAGGTGGGAAACGGTCGGGTCGGCTGCCGAGATGGTTCCGATTGCAATCCGGTTGCCGGTATCCGGCGGGGCCGGTGCCGGGGGGGCGGCCCCGGTATTTTGGGGACCGTTTGACGTCAGGGCCGTCAGGCAGGCGTCAAAAGTCGCCCTGCTGCCGGTTTGCGTTGCCGCCTTGTTTGCAGATGGCGAAGGGGTCTTGATTCCGGAATTGTTGTGGTGAATTTTCATGGTGATCAATAGGGTCGACAAAAAGGCTGATATGGCTAAAAATCGGGTTGCGGCGGGGCAATGCGGCTGCGCATTGATCGATCGGATCGCTGGGGTTTGTCCACTCCACGGATTCGATGGCTCGCCTGGTATACCTGTCGGCTGTTACGCGGTATCGGTTTAGAACCCGGGCGCCGATTTCTATGCCACGTTGTGTTCGTCGAGGTTTCTTTTCTTGATTTTTTCGATCAGGGTGGTGCGTTTCATGTTCAAAAGCCGGGCGGCTTCTTTCTTGTTCCATCCGGTGGAGTGGAGGGCCTTTAAAATTAACCGGTTTTCAAACTCGCTGGTCATGGTATGAAAGTCAAGGGGCTCGGCGGGGTTGTTTTTTTCTTCCGGGGGGGCGGGGTTGTCTGGGGGGGCGGCAATTTTTTTGAATTTCTGGGGCAGCGCGTCCGCATCGACCATATCGCCGCTGTGGAGAATACACATCCGCTGGATCAAATTCTGCAATTCCCGGACGTTGCCCGGCCAGTCATAGGCATGGAGTTTTTCCATCGCCCGGGGGGTAAATCCGCGGATTGATGTCTGCCGGCCCCTGTTGTACATGAGCAGAAACTTTTCCACCAGGTGGGCCACATCTTCCTTTCGTTCCCGAAGGGGGGGCAGGGTGATGGGCACCACGCTCAACCGGTAAAAAAGGTCTTCCCGGAATTTGCCTTCCCGCACCGCCTGGTCGAGATCGCAGTTGGTCGCCGCAATGACGCGGATGTCAATTTCAGTGGACTTGACCGAACCGACGGGCTCAAACGATTGCTCCTGCAGCACCCGGAGCAGCTTGGCCTGCAAACCCGGCTTCATGTCCCCGATTTCGTCTAAAAACAGGGTGCCTTTGTCCGCATGCTGCAGCCGGCCGATCTTGGCCCGGTTGGCGCCGGTGAAAGCGCCTTTTTCGTAGCCGAACAGCTCGCTTTCCAGCAGTTCTTCGGGAATGGCGGCGCAATTGACCGGCACGAAATTGTTGCCGCGCCGGTCGGGTGTCAGGTTGTGGATGGCCTGGGCGACGAGTTCCTTGCCGGTGCCGCTTTCACCGTGGATCAGTACGTTGCCGTGGTTGCAGGCCGTTATGTTTTCAATGGTTTTAAACATTGTTTTCATGGACTGCGATTCCCCGATGATACCGGCAAAACCGTCACTGCTTCTCAGGCGGGGGGCGTGGTTTAGGCTGAGGTGGACGAGTTTCTGATATTCAACCGCATTTTTGATGACTTCCAGTATTTCCTCATAATCGTAAGGCTTGTTGACGTAGAAATAAACACCGGCCTGCAGGGATTCGACAATGTATCGGCGGTCACCGGGCGGCATCAAAACCACGGGAACCATGGCCGGATTTTTTCCCACCCCGTTCTGGATCAGTTCCAATCCGTCCTTGTCGGGCAAAAACAGGTCGGTGAGCAGCACTTCGAGTTTGTTGTTGTTTTTGATGAAATCCAGGGCTTCTGACGGTTTTTTGGCATGGAAAATATCGGCGTCGGTATTTTGCTGCAAAAAATGAAGTATCGGATTCTGGGCGGTTTCCCCGGGTTCCACTATCAGGATGGAAACATCGTTGAGCATGGGTTGTCGTTCCTTGGTTGTGGGCGTTATGGCGCAATACCAATAAACTAGAATAAGGAAAAGTCAAAATAATGACAACAAGGGTAGATTGTCAAGAACTCTTTCACAATGTTTTCGACTCTCAGGTCTGCCGGTTATAGGCGCATTGTGCTGTATATGCGGATCGGAAAAGATCTGTGCCGATTCGTATCGGAAAAAAATATGGATTGGCCCCGGTTTTGCATAAAAGACGATGATTGGAGGCAAGGATGAAGAAATCGGTAGGGGCCGCGGGCCTGATTGTTTTCTGCATATGCGTGGTTTTTACAAGCCGGGCGCTGGCGGATTCCGTAAAATTGCTGGGCATGGTCAATTCCAGGACCAAAAAGATCAACCGGATTTCCTTTCTGTTTGATCGGATCCCCGCGTTTGACGTCCAACAGTCCGGCCAGCGGGTCCGGGTGGTGTTCGAGCAGACCCGTTTGGCCCGGTCATTTGAAAAAATTGCGCAGCAGGAAGCCGTGGACCCCCTTGTCCGGGTCAAAGCCCGGGAACATGAAAACCGGGCCGAAGTGGCCCTTTATTTCAGAAATGTCCCCAAGTCCGTGGATGTCACCGGCGATGAAAACCGTGCGCGGCTCAACGTCAACGTCTTCTGGAGCCATGAAAGCCTCGGGGGCAGGCCGGGGATTTTGAAAAAGCAGATTGGCCGGTTGCAGCCGATCCAGGATACCTCCGTGGCCGAAAAAGTCATTTCCTCGAAATTTTCCGGGCAGTGGCTGGATTTTTTCCGCGAATTTGAATGGCCGCCAGGCATGGGCCTGCCCATTGCCTTCGGATTGCCCGATTTTCCCTCCCCGGTTGTCAAAACCCATGAAAAGGCGTTTCCCAAAAAAATAATGTCGGCGGCAAAACAGGGTTTGTGGCAAACGGCGGAAAATCGTCTGAAAGAAAAACTGGCAGATGACGCCGATGCCTCGTCAGCAGCCCCCGCTTACCTGCTGCTGGCGGAATGTCTGCTGCGCAGAAATGCGGGGGAAAAGGCGATCGATGCCCTCGAAAAGGTGGACGCCTCTGCTGTTGCACCACCGGTTAAAGCCTGGAAACTGTATTTGCAGGCCCGGGCCCTGGCTGCTTCCGATCCGCCCTACCAGGCGGTACGCTTTGCGGAAAAACACCGGAAAACCTGTCTGGCCGTCGAGTCGGTGGCCCCCTGGTATCGGTTGCTGCAATCGGAACTGGATCTGATGATGGGCAAGCCGGCAATGGCGCTGCCGCGTCTGACCGATGCCCCGGCCGGGCCGGATAAACTCGCAGCGCTGTTTCGGCTTCGCAAAGCCGATGCCCTCTATGAAGACGGCAGGCCTGAAAAGGCCTTTGCCATTTACAAAAATCTGGCGCCGGATTTGCCTTTGTTACAGCAGCATCCGCGCACGCTGGCCAACTGGGCCGATGTTCTTTACCGCAGAGGCGATTACGACGAAGCCGCCCGGTATTACTATCTGTTGTCCGAAGTGCTTAAAAATGAACCCGCCCCCCGCCGGAATCTGGCGTATTACCGCACGGCCATGGCCCGCCTGAACGCCGGTGATGCCAATCGGGCCCTGCTGATGCTCTGGGAGGTTGAAGATGCCGTCCCGGAAAGCGAAGCCGGATTCCGGGCCCGGTTGAAGCTGGCCGACCTGGCGCTGCTCGACAATCCCGACCGGGATCTCGACGGCCTTGTTTCCGAATACCGACAGATCGCCGTAGAAGGCGCAACAAGACAGGTCCGGGAAGAGGCTTTTTTTAAGCAGATCCTCGTTTCCCATCTGCAAGGCAAGGATATGCTTGTGGTCAAATTGTTGGGCCGTTTTTTTGACAGTTTCTGGGGCGGGCGATTAATGCCCGAGGCCCGGGCCCTTCTGGTGGAACGTTTGCCCGAAGTTATTGCCGATCTGGAAAAGCAGGAGGCCGTGTTTGCCGCATTGACCCTGGTGTCGATGCACCGGGACGTAATGGCCCAGGCGCCTATCACATATGATTTTCTCCTTGACCTGGCTGACAGCTACGCCGGTGCCGGTTTTCTGGGGCATGCCGAAAAGACGTATCTGTATATGCTGGATCTTGAAGATAGCAAAGCGGGAAAAAGCCGGGTCTATTTGCCCCTGATCCGGGTTTGTCACAGACAGGAAAAATTCGATGCGGTACAAAAATACGCCGGCCGGTATTTGCAGTCCTACCCGGATGGCGACCACAGGGCCGAAATTTTGTATTACCAGGCCCGGGCCCTGTATCAAGCCGGGGATATCGAAAAAGCGGCCCGGATTTTGCAAGAAGAACCGAAGAAACCGGTAAAACCCGGGGAAGGCCCCCAGGGCCGTGCGCTGGACCGGCTTGCCGGGAAGGTTTTTTATGCGCAGGGTCGCTACGAACAGGCCGAACAAAGCCTTTCGCGGGCGGAAAAGGCCGGCGGGGAAGAAAATCCGCCGGATTTGATCCTGCAGCATGCGGAAGCGCTCTTTGCCACGCAAAAATGGCAAAAGGCATTTGCGCTTTATGAATCCTTGCTGGAGGCAAAGCGCCATGGTGGCCAGGCCGGTTACCGCATGGTCCAGATCCGGTTGAAACAGGGGCAGAAAGAGCAGGCCCGCGCGCTTTACGATCGGCTCGCTGAAAGCCAAGAGGATCGCCGGTGGCTGGAATTGGCCCGCCTGGCGGTTGAAATCAAAACCACCGGAAAGTAAGGAAAACCAAGATGGCGACAAACGGGATTTTTGATACCACCATTCAGGCCCTGGACAAGGTCCTGGACTTGCGGACCCAAAAATTGAAAACCATTTCCTCCAACATCGCCAATGCCGAAACCCCGGGCTATTCCCGCTTGAAAATGGATTTCGAGCAGCAGTTAAAAGATGCGGTCAGCGGTTCGGAAAACGGCGCCTCCGTTACCCATCCCCGCCATATGCCGGCGGCATCGGCAAACCGGATCGCCGATGTAGAAGGCCATATTTACCGCCAGGAAGATCAAGGCGGAATCGGCGACAGAAACAGTGTCAGTCTGGAGCAGGAAATGGTGGAACTGTCCGAAAATCAGATCCGGTACGAATCGGCGACCCGGATGTTGAGCAAAAAGTTCAACATGTTGAAATTTGTGATCCAGGGAAGAGGTTAAAGGAGATTTCTGATGGATATTCTAGGCGTTATGAAAATCGGCTATTCGGCCCTGAAGGCCCAGACCACCCGTTTGAACACAATCAGTTCGAACCTGGCCAACATGGAAACCACCCGGACGCCCGAGGGAGGGCCGTATCGGAAAAAGTCGGTGACCTTTTCCGCCAGGCAAATCGGTTTTGAGCAGGAGCTGGAAAACCTCACCCGGCATCAAAGCCAGGGCGTGCAGGTCGAGCGCATTGTCTCCGATACCGGCCAGGGGAAAATGGTGTACGATCCGGGCCACCCGGATTCCAATGCCGAGGGCTACGTGGAAAAGCCGGATATCAACCTGGCGGAAGAAATGACGGATGTAATGAACGCCAAGGGAAGTTATTCGGCCAATGTCAAAAGCATCAAGGCCGCCCAGCACATGGCCATGAAAGCACTTGAAATCGGGAGGTAACACCAATGGTCAATCCTGTTTCCCAGGCCGGCGGCGCCGTTGAAATCCTGTCGCCGGAGGCGGAAAAGAGCAGCGGTTCAGCCGGTCAAAGCGTTTCCGAAACCTTCGGGCAAATCTACGATCAAACGGCAAAAAACCTGGAAAAAGCCGATCAGGCTGCCCTGCAGGCCAATACCGGCGGGCCGGTGGATTTGCATGACGTGATGATCTCCATGGAAAAAGCCGATACATCACTTCGGCTGCTGGTTCAGGTCCGCAACAAGGCCGTGGATGCGTATAAAGAGATTATGCGCATGCAGGTGTAACGGCTCCGTAACCAGACAGTACAGGGTTTTGTCCTTGCTGCGAGGCGGGCAACTTTCACGGAGCCGTTTTCGAAACCAGTACACCGGCCTTTTTGCCCTTGAACCTTACACCTTACACCTGAAGTTACCGAGAAGGGCCCCCAAAATCGCCCACTGGCAAAGCATCCAAACCGATTGCGGATAAATGGTTATGGCAGAAACGCCCTACAGAAATCTTATCGACAACATCAGAAACTGGCCCCTTTCCCGGAAACTGGCCCTGGCGGCAACGGTGTTTTTGTGTATCTTGTTTTTCGTGGTCATTATTTTTCAAAGCCACCAGGCGGAATACCGGCCCCTGTATACGGAACTGCCCCGGCAGGAAGCGGCCTCGGTTACCAGCTGGCTCAAGGAAAACGGCGTTGCCTATCAGTTGAAAAACAACGGGCGATCCATCTATGTGCCGGCGGGCATGGTCTACGAAACCCGCTTGAACCTGGCCGGGGCGGGACTGCCCAAACAGGGCGGGGTGGGTTTTGAAATTTTTGATAAGCAGAATTTCGGGGTAACGAAATTTACCCAGAAAATCAACTACCAGCGCGCGATGCAGGGGGAGCTGGCCCGCACGATTGCCGCCATGGATCGGGTGAAATCCGCCCGGATCCACCTGGTGATGCCGGAAAAGCGGCTGCTCAAGGAGCAGCAGAAACAGGCCAAGGCTTCCGTGGTCGTGGATCTGGCCTCGGGCCGCGGCCTGGACCGACAGCATACCCAGGGTATTGTCCACCTGGTTTCCGGCAGCATCGAGGGGCTGGAACAAGACCGGGTCAATGTGATTGACACCAATGGCCGGACCTTGAATCAGAGTGCGAATAGTGAATCCGGCATGGCGATGCTGCCGGATTCGCTCAAGTTCAAAAAGCGACTGGAAAGCCGGCTGGAGGAAAAGACCCAGTCGCTTTTGGATCGGGCCCTCGGTGCGGGAAATTCCATTGTCCGGGTCAGTGCGGAAATGGATTTTACCCGGGAGGCCATTACCAAGGAAGAATACGATCCGGACAGTCTGGTTCCGCGCAGTGAGCAAATCACGGAAAGTCAATCCGGCAGGAAACAGACCGGCGGGGTGCCGGGGGTTGAGTCGAACCTGGGCGATGAAGAATCCGCGGACAGCAGTGCGATTCCCACGAGTAAAAATTCCGAATCCGTCAATTACGAGATCAACAAGACGGTCCGGCAGATCAACAATCCGGTCGGGACGGTGGAAAACATCACGGCCGCCGTGTTGGTCGCCGACAAATACAATCCGGCCGCAAACAACGGCGAGGGGGCCCACGAACCCATACCGGATGAAAAACGGGCCTCCATCCGGAAAATGGTCACCACGGCCATCGGCCTGGATACGGGCCGGGGCGACCGCATCGAGGTGGAGTCCATGCCTTTTCAGGAAAACATGGGCCAGGTGGCGGCGCAACCGGAGTCGGGGCCGACGGTGTATGATTACGTCCCCTATGTAAAATACGCTGTTCTGCTGTTTTGCGCCCTGCTTGTCTATCTGGCGCTCGTCCGGCCGATGATCAAGACCCTCCGGGGCGAGGCCGTGCAGTATAACCGGACGGTGGCCGAACTCGAAGACGAGCTGGGAGCAGACGATACAAAGGCCCTTGATCCCCCGGCCACTTTGCGCCGGGAACTTGCCGATTCCTCCGTAACACCGACCCAGGTCATCCGGACCTGGCTCAAGGAAGGGTGAGTGCGATGAAAAGAGATTTTTCCAGCATGAACGGGGCGGAAAAAGCCGCCTATCTTTTGCTTTGTCTTGGTGAAGAGACCACGGCCGAGGTTTTTAAGGAATTAAAGGATGAAGAAGTCCGCTGGATCAGCAGCTACATGAAAGGCGTTGAGCATGTGCCGGCGGATTTGGCCAACCAGGTGGTGTCGCATTACCGCAAAACCCAGAAGGAATACGCCGGTTTGTTTGTCGACGGCAGCGAATTCATGAACAACGCCCTGTCCTCGACCGGTGATTCCCAGCGGGTTGAATCGCTGCTCGAAGACCTGCGCTCCGGGTTTGACGGCAAGCCCCTGGAGACCATTTCGATGATGGAGCCCCGCATGGTGGCCGATCTGCTGAAAAGAGAGCACCCCCAGACCGTGGCGCTGATCCTGTCGACCCAGAAAGCCGAGCACACCGGCAGCGTGGTGGGATTTTTGCCGGAAGAGTTGCGGGCCGACGTGCTCTACCGGATTTCGCGGATTGAAAAGGTTTCCCCGGAAGTGATCTATCAGATTGAAGAGGCGCTGCAGCGGGAAATCGGCGGGTTTGTCAAAAAAGACCAGCACCATGTCGGCGGCGTGGACAAGGTGGTCGATATCATGACCCGTATGGAAAAGGGCATGGAGCAGAGCGTGCTGGCCGAAATCGAGGAAGTCGATGCCGAGACCGCCGAGACCATCCGGAACCTGCTCGTCACCTTTGAAGACCTCCACCAGCTGGATAACAAGGCCATGCAAAAGATCCTGCGCGAGGTCAAAAATGAGACCCTGACCATGGCGTTAAAGACCGCCCCGGAAAATATAACGGAAAAAATATACAAAAATATCAGTGAACGGGCGGCCGATATCATTTCAGATGACCTCGAAGCCCTCGGTCCGGTCCGGTTGTCCGACGTGGAACAGGCCCAGCAGAGCATCGTCAAAATTGCCCTGCAACTAGAGGAAGAAGGCCAGATTGTCATGCCCGGAAAAGGTCAGGAAACCCTTGTCTAAGATCTATCACAACAAAAGCGGTGTGTCGTTTGAGCGGGTGGGATTCCATGATCTCGACGCCGGCGGCAGTGCCCCGGATGCCTTTTTTGTGCAACGGTCCCCGGCCGAGGCGCAGGCGCCGCAGCCAGACAGCACCGCCCCGGAAAAGACACCCGAAGAAAAAAAAGCCCCGGCCGTGGATGTGGAAGCCATCCGGGAAGAAGCCTACACAAAGGGCAGGGCCGACGGCCGGCAGGAAGCCGAGGCGGAGTTGCATACCGCGGCCCAGGCGCTGGCCGAAGGCCTGGAGCAGATCAGCCGGCTGCGCGAGTCTTTGCTGAGCAAAAGCAAAGAAGACATGGTGCGCCTGGTCATGGGCGTGGTCGGTCAGGTCATCCAGACCGAGGTGACGGAAAATACCGACATCATCGTCAAAACCGTGACCCGGGCCCTGGAGTCCGCCGTGGCGTCTGCTGAATATTTTATCAAGGTCCACCCCGATGACCTCGCGCGGGTCAAGGAAAAAGAGCCCCTCTTTCTCGCCGCCATGAAAGGGCTGCAAAACATTTACTTTATCGCCGATGAAAGCATCGCCCGCGGCGGCTGTCTGGCCGAATCCCAGGCCGGCGACGTGGACGCGACCATCGAATCCCAGATCAGTGAAATTTATGAACACCTTCGAAAGGAAATGGGGTAATCCCGGAGCCCCGACAGAGATGACGCCATGGAAGAGGTAATTCAATCCCTGAATCAGTTGAACCCGCTGCGCGTCCGGGGCAAGGTCACCAAGATCGTGGGGCTGGTGATCGAAGGCTATTGCCCCCAGGCAACGCTGGGGTCGCTGTGCGAAGTCATGCCCCTGCACGGCGGGCAATCGATCTGGGCCGAGGTGGTCGGTTTCCGGGACAATGTCGCCCTGCTCATGCCCCTCGGCGAGATGCACGGCCTGGGTGTCGGCAGTTTGATCCGGGTCCTGGATGCCAGTGCGCATATCGAAGTGGGCCCGGCGCTTTTGGGCCGGGTGGTCGATGCCATGGCGCGGCCGGTCGATGGCAGGGGGCCGTTGTTGCTGCCCGAAAAGCGCGAATTGTATCATCTGCCGCCCAGCCCCATGGCCCGAAGCAAGATCTCGGATGCCCTGGACCTGGGCGTACGTTCCATCAACGGCCTGTTGACCTGCGGCACCGGCCAGCGGATGGGAATCATGGCCGGTTCGGGTGTGGGCAAAAGCGTCTTGCTGGGCATGATGGCCCGAAACACCCAGGCCGATGTCAATGTCATCGCCCTGATCGGCGAACGGGGGCGCGAAGTACGGGAGTTTATCGAGGATGATCTCGGCCCCGAAGGCCTGGCGCGCTCGGTGGTGGTGACGGCCACTTCCGATCAATCGCCCCTGCTGCGCATGCGGGGGGCCTTTATTGCCGCTTCCATGGCCGAGTATTTCTGCGCCCAGGGCAAAAACGTTTTGCTGATGATGGATTCGGTGACCCGGTTTGCCATGGCCATCCGGGAAATCGGCCTGGCTGTGGGCGAGCCGCCGACGACCAAGGGCTACACGCCCTCGGTGTTTTCCCGGCTGCCCAAGCTGCTGGAGCGGGCCGGCAATTTTTCGGATATGGGCAGTATTACCGGCCTGTTTACGGTGCTCGTGGAAGGCGATGACATGAATGAACCCGTCGCCGATGCGGTGCGCTCCATTTTGGACGGCCACATTGTGCTTTCCCGGAATCTGGCTGCGAAAAACCATTTTCCTGCCATTGACGTGCTGCATTCCACCAGCCGGGTGATGCAGCGCCTCGTCGATGACGAGCATTCCCGGCTTGCCGCCCGGATCCGGGAGGTGCTGGCCGTTTTTGCGGAACAGGAGGATCTCATCAACATCGGGGCCTATCAGGAAGGGGCCAATCCGAAAATTGACATGGCGCTTAAATACATCGATCCGGTCCACCAATTTCTTCGCCAGGACCTTGGAGAGCAGACCACAATGGAGGCCACCCGCCATGCGATGAAAACCATTTTTGAAGGCGACGGGAAATGAAGCCGTTTCAACTGCAAACCGTGCTCGATTATCGGAAAAGGGTTCAAGACGGCGCCGAAAAGGCCCTGATGATGTGCCTGGAACAACAGCGCGCCATAGCAGCCGAACAACAAGCGCAGCAGGAGGAAATCAATCGCCTGTGCCAAGAATGCAACAAGGCCAAGTGCGCGGGCGTGGTTTTGCATGAGATCCTGCTTTACGAGCAATGTATTTTGGACCGGAAGCGGCGTTTAAACGAACTGGCGCAAAAACGCAGCACCGTGGACGCAAAGGTCCGGCAAAAACAGGCCGAGGTCGTTTCTGCCCGCCAGGAAAAGCGGGCATTGGAAATTTTAAAGGAAAAACGGGAAGAGGCGGCAAGGCAAAAGCAGCAGTATGAAGAAAACCTGTTTCTCGACGAAGTCGCCGTTCTCGGTTTTGGAGGCAGCCGATGACAGAAGGGAAAAAAATCCAGTTTTTTTGCTGCCTGTTGCCGGCGGCGGTGTTGATCGTTTTTTTGTCCGGGCAAGCGGGGGCCGCAGAAGAGGCGCCGGCCGCAGAACAAAAACAAGTGGTATTTGAATGCGAGGATATCGGGGTGGAAGCCCGGCGGCTTTTGTCTGATATAAAAAAGGAACGGCGGCGGTTTAAAGAGAAAAAACAACAACTCGATCAGCGGGAAAAGGAATTAAAGATTTTTGAGGAGCAGGTCGATGAGAAGCTTGAGCGGTTAAAAACGCTTGAAAAAGAACTGGATAAAAAGCAGGCCCGTAATAAAGAAGTGGAAGCCGAAAAGGTGAAAAAACTGAGCAAGATATACCAGAAAAGGGACCCGGCCGGCGCGGCGGCGACACTGGCGGCCATGGATCAGCAACTGGCGGTCGCGGTACTGGAAAAGATGCGCGACAAATATGCTGGTGATATTTTAGACAACATGGCCCCGGAGGTCGCCGTGCAATACAGCACCGCACTGGGCCGTTTGGATGGCGGGTCGGGTCAATAATTCGACATTTATGTCATTCGGGCAACTTCAGCGATTCTATAAACAGGAGGATTTTTTATGGGTTTAGGCGGTGCAATGAACAGCGGGGTTTCCGGGCTTCAATCCTTTTCAAACGCCATGGGTGTGATCGGAAACAACCTGTCGAATACCAACACGACCGGGTTTAAAGCCAGCCGGACACTGTTTTCGGACTTGATGCCCGATACGGTTTCCGGTTCGGGCGGGGCCAGTCAGGTCGGCAGGGGGACGTCGCTTTCCAAGGTCGACAACCTGTTTTCCCAGGGCTCCATTGAAAGCACGAACTCCAACCTGGATCTGGCCATCGAGGGGTCGGGATTTTTCATGCTCCGGAGCCCGGACAGTGAAGCCAACCATTTCAGCCGGGCGGGCACTTTCCGGTTAGACGAGGAAGGCTACCTGGTCAACCCGGAAGGCTACCGGGTCCAGGGGTATGCGATGAACAAAGACGGCAGCTCCGAGGATTTAGCAAGCGACATCCAGATCAACACCCGTTCTTTCGTGCCGGGCGAAGCTTCGTCAAAGGTGGAATTGACGACCAATCTCGATGCCGAGTCCAGTCCTCCCTCTAATCCCTGGGATATCGATGATCCCTCGGCGACATCGAACTTTGCCACCACCTCCGAGGTCTACGATTCCCTGGGCAATACCCATTTAATTACCACCTATTTCAATAAAACCGCGAGCAACACCTGGAATTACCATCAGACGGTGGCCAAGGATGAGGTTGATGCCCCGGACGATATAATCGAAGAGGGATCGAGCCTTTACGAGGTGGGAACGGGAGAGTTGGAATTTAATGGGGACGGCAGCCTGAAAACGATTGACAACGGGGGCAATGGCACTGTCGATGTGGACCTTGATGCCAACCCGGATGCCGATCCGGTGATTACAAGTATTGCAGAAAACCAATTG
The DNA here is from genome assembly GCA_051745395.1 of Thermodesulfobacteriota bacterium. GTDB lineage: Bacteria > Desulfobacterota > Desulfobacteria > Desulfobacterales > Desulfosalsimonadaceae > JBNJEA01. Next base: position 15,237 of record JBNJEA010000030.1, read on the forward strand.
AAGTGGAACAATGGCGCGGAGACGGAGCAGTCTTTGGATTACTCCATGGAGGTGACCCAGTACGCCACGGATTCCAAGGTGGTCAGTCAGTCGGCCGACGGGTATGCGTCCGGCAATTTCACGGATTTGGCCATTGATTCGGAAGGCACCATTACCTCCAGTTATTCCAACGGCGTTTCCCGGGATCTTTCCGTATTGACCCTCGGCAAATTTTCCAATAAAAACGGCCTGGAAAAACTGGGCAAAAACCTGTTTGCCGAAACCAAGGACTCGGGCGCGCCGGTACTGGGCACGGCCGCTTCCGGCATCGGCAAGGTCTTTTCCAATTCCCTGGAGCAGTCCACCGTGGATATTGCCGAGGAATTTACCAAAATGATTACCACCCAGCGATCCTTCCAGGCCAATTCCAAGACCATCACCACCACTGACAAGATGCTCAACGATGTAATCAATCTCAAACGGTAAAACGAGTAACTCGACAGTCCAAAGTTCTGTCATTCCTGCGAAGGCAGGAATCTATAACCATTTAATTATACTGGATTCCCGCCTTCGCGGGAATGACATCGAGAGACAATTCGGTTTATCTAAAAATTAGTAAGTTAAACAAAACTTTTGATTGTCAAGAACGGTAAGGCAGAGTCAAAAAAATGTCACAAAAAGGCCGGTCCCCTTGCGGACCGGCCTTTTTTTTGTGGTTGCGTTTTGGCGTGTGTGCGGTGTGTTTGCAGGTGTCGGCCCAAAAGGGCGAAGGCATCGGTGGTTTTTTTTCTTTTGGTATAATGCTTGCAGAAGCAGCAGGAAAAAAGGGTCAATAAGCGTATGGCAGGGCGGAAAAATAAAAAGCAGAAGGATTCGGGACCGTCGGCACCGGCATGGATGGTGACCTACAGTGACATGGTGACGTTGCTTTTAACCTTTTTTGTCCTGATGCTCTCCATGGCGGAATTGGACAAGGTGAAATTCGAGCGGGCGGCGGTATCCCTGAAAGGCGCTTTCGGGATTATGCAAAGCGAACCGAAGGCCCAGCCCAAGCCCGATGTGGTGCAGCCGGAATTTAACGCCATTCCCTATGATATGTTCCAGCACGTTTATGAAAAATTGCTCGAGGATTTACAGGTTCTGGATTTAAACGAAGATATCGAGTTGGCCCGGGACCGGGGCGCCATTGTGCTGCGGATCAAGGAAAAGATCCTGTTCGACACCGGTTCCCGGCAGCTGAAAAACAGGGCGGAACCCGTTTTGCGGAAAGTGGCCCAACTGGTCAACCCCCTGGCGTTTGATGTCCGCATTGAAGGCCATACGGACAACACGCCCTATGGTGCCCCGGTCCGGACGAACTGGGATTTGTCGGTCCAGCGGGCCGTATCGGTTTTGAAGTTTTTTGCCGGAAACAAACTGCTGCCCCTCGATCGGCTTTCCGCGGTGGGCTATGGCTCCCAGAGACCCATCGCCCCGAATGATTCGGAAAAAAACCGCGCTTTAAACCGCCGAGTGGAATTTGTGCTCGAAGCCGGCGGGCAATCCCGGGATGCCTTGCCCTACCTGATTGATTCCAGCGAGCAATTGCCGTTTTAGCCCCTGCCCGAATTTTTTTCGGGCATGAAACAGACTGTTAAAGGACTTTTAAATGACCGAAGAAATGGTGGTTGAACTCATTCGCCGGGCGGTCTGGGCGGTTTTGCTCGCCGCTTCGCCCATGATGATATCCGGACTGGTGGTGGGCCTGGTCGTCAGCATTTTCCAGGCCGCCACCCAGATCAATGAACAGACCATGACCTTTGCCCCCAAAATCGTGGCCGTGCTCGTCGCCCTGGTCATCGCCGCGCCCTGGATCTTAAATATTGTCCTGGGGCTGGCCCATGAAGTTTTCGGGACCATGATCGTCCAGGGCGTCGGCGGGTAACGCCGGCGGTTTTAAAACACCGCGGAAGGCTTGTTGTGGAACTTTCGCTTTTTTCAATGCAGAACTGGTACGTCTTATGGGTGGTGCTGGCCCGGACTGCCGCCGTGATAGGATCTCTGCCGATTTTTACCAGCTCCCAGGGGGCCATGCGGCTGCGGCTGGCCATCGCCGTGATGATTTCCCTGGCGATTTTTCCTTCCCTGGAACTGACCCTGACCGCCGCCCAGACCACCGCCGCAGGCCTTGGCCTGCTTTTGCTCCGGGAAACCGTGCTTGGGCTTTTGATGGGCTTTGTCACCCAGCTGATTTTTTTTGCCGTTCAGTTCGGCGGCACCATCGTGGGCTACCAGATGGGCTTTTCCGCCGCCAATATTTTAGATCCCCAGCACCAGCAGCAGATCCCCCTGCTGTCCCAGTTTCAGAACGTGTTTGCCATTTTGCTGTTTCTGGCCTTCGATGTCCACCACATCATCATCCGCGTTCTGGTCCGCTCCTTTGAGATCCTGCCGCCCGGCGGTATGGATTTTTCCGGCGGCGCAATCCCCTATGTCATGGAAATGACCGGGGAGATGTTTGTCCTGGGCTTGCAGCTGGTGGCACCGGTGATGATTGTGCTGATGCTTTCAATGTTTATCCTGGGCATTATGTCCCGGGTGTTTTCCCAGCTCCAGGTTTTCTTGCTGTCGTTTCCCATCAATATTTCCCTGGCCTTGATTCTGATCGGTTTGAGCATGGAAATGGTGGTCCTGCTTTTGGAGCAGGAGTTCGCGGGATTGCAGGAGCGGCTTTTGCGGATTCTACACATGGTTTGAGGTAAGAATTGTCCGACGATCAAAACGAAGAACGAACCGAGGAGCCGACCGAAAAACGGCGGCGGGAATACCGGGAAAAAGGCCAGGTGGCCCGGAGCAATGAGGTCAATACGGCCATGCTCATGACGGGCGCGTTGATTTTCTGGTCCTTTTACGCCCCGGTTTTCTGGCGGGATCTGCAGTCGTTTCTGGCGATTTTCTGGCGGACGTGTTCCGAGATTACCCTTACCGCCCAGTCGAGCATACAGATTTTGATTTTTGTTTTGCTGCAGATGGTCGATCTGATCTGGCCGCTGCTGCTCGGCGGTTTTTTAATCGGTTTTCTGGCCGGTTTTATCCAGATCGGCTGGTTGTTTACTCTGCAGCCCCTGCAGCCGGATTTCAATAAAATGGATCCGATCAAGGGGATGGGCAAACTCATTTCCAAGCGCTCGTTTTTTGAAGCCGGCAAGTCCATCGGCAAGGTGGTCCTGGTCGGCGTGGTGGCCTACCAAACACTTTTTGGCCGGTTTGAAAAGTTCATGGACCTGGCCGGTGCCCCGCTGGGGGCGTCGGTGGCCGTAATGGCCGAGGTCATGTTTGTCATCCTTTTAAAATGCTGCCTGCTGCTGACCGTGATCGCCGTGGTGGATTTTTTGTTTTCCCGCCGGGAAATGGAGGAAAAAATGAAAATGACCAAGCAGGAGGTCAAGGAGGAAAGCAAGGAAACCGAAGGCGACCCGCAGCTCAAGCAAAAGATCCGTTCCATCCAGCGCGACATGGCCAAAAAGCGGATGATGGATGATGTGCCGAAATCCGACGTTATTATCACCAACCCCACCCACTATGCCGTGGCGATCCGGTACCGGCGGGCGGAAATGGAGGCCCCGGTGGTGGTGGCCAAGGGCACGGATCACCTGGCCCGCCGCATCCGGGAAGTCGGGGAGGAAAACAATGTGCCCCGGGTGGAAAAACCGGCGGTCGCCCGGGCCCTGTACCAGGTCGAAATCGGCGAAGCCATCCCGGAGCAGATGTATAAAGCCGTGGCCGAAATTCTGGCCTATGTCTATGGCCTGAAGAAAAACGGGTAAAGCGCCGGGTCCCGCCTCCCCCCTTTTTCCGGGGCGGACAAAATCGGTTCCGTAAAACGGCATGGAACTTGCTATTTAGAATATCCGAAAGACGGTTTTTTATGGATCGACACCGAGATTTCCCATTTCCACGACCCGGTAAGGACCCTGGCAAATGATACAGAAAACATATCCAAAAAAAACAAGAAGTGCCGGATCAATGGGGCTGCGGCCGGCACGGCGCCATTGCCCCCCGCTGCCGGCGGCAACCGGCCGGCATGTCAAAAAACTGACGGGAGCGGATGGGGGCGGGTCAAAATTCAAACTCCGGGGCTCAATTTAAATCCGGGCAAGGTGAAACGCAATGCAAGTTAAAGTCTTTGAAGCAGATGATATGCGATCGGCGCTGGCCCAGGTCAAAAAGACGCTCGGCCCGCAGGCGATGATTTTGTCTTCGCGAAACATCCGGAGAAACAAGTTCGGGATACCCGGCAAAACGGGCATCGAGGTCACGGCGGCCGTGGAAGGCGCCGATTCGTCGCCGTCGAAAAACGATGATGCCCCCATACCTTCACCCACCGAAGCCGATTCGGCGCCAAAATCTACCGCCACTTATAACCGGCGCGGTGATTTTCAAGCCGCCCTGGCGGAAATCCAGCCGCCGGAAACGCAAGGCGCGGCAAGCCAGTCCGAGACGGACAGACCCGGGCCCGCAAAACCGGCTGCCGGCAAAAGCAAGACAACCGAATCGGATAACCTCATGTTTGAAGAGCTGCGGCAGATGAAGCAGTCCTTTGAAGCGCTGGCCCAGCAGTTTTCCGAGGTCAAGGGCCAATGGATCCGGCAGTTTTTCGAATCGGCGGAGGCAAACGGGATTGCCGCAAGCCCGGTGTTAACCGAGCTCAAAGAACGCGGCCTGGGTGCCGAGGCGCTGCAGCTGTTTTCCGAAACCATGGCCGAGCGTGTGGACAGTACCGCGCCGGAAGCGCTGGAAGCGGCCATGGCGCAGTTTATCAGTGAACACATCGCCATGAACAATCCCCTGTCGGCAAAGACGGCAAAGCGGCTGGCATTTATCGGGCCCACCGGGGTGGGCAAGACCACCACGATTGCCAAGGTGGCGGCCAATTACATGTTAAACGGCGGCAAAAACGTGGCTTTGGCCACCATTGACAATTACCGGATCGCCGCGGTGGAGCAGTTGAAAATTTACGGCCGGATCATGGACGTGCCCGTGGAAGTCGCCCGCAGTCCCGAGCAGTTGCAGGCCGTTTTCGAGCGGCACGCAGACAAGGAATTGATCCTCGTCGATACGGCCGGGACAAGCCCCAGAGACGACAGCAGCCGGCAGGAACTGGCAGCCTTTCTGCCGCCGTCGCTGGGCATCGAAAACCACCTGGTGCTATCGGCCACCACCCGGCAAAGCGATATGTATACCGCCATCAATCGATTTTCCCGGATCCCGCTTTCCGGCATGGTGTTGACCAAGCTCGATGAGTGCGACCTGCCGGGACGGATCGTGGATGCCTGCCTGCGGGCGGGGCAGCCGCTTTGTTTTTTGACCAACGGACAGAAGGTGCCCGAAGATCTGCTGCGACCGGACGCCCGCAAGCTTGCGGCCATGATCGTGGCCGGAAACGAGGACTGGTAAGCCATGACATCCCGACGAAGCGACCAGGCCGACACCTTGCGGGGATTGCGCGGCGAATTGGACAGCAACACCTGCACGGGCCGTCAGCAGGGCCGTACCGCGCGGGTGATGTCGGTGACCAGCGGCAAGGGGGGTGTGGGCAAAACCGTGTGCGTGGCCAATCTGGCCCTGGTGCTGGCCGCCCGGGGCTACCGGGTGTTGATCATCGACGCGGATTTGGGCCTGGCCAATATTGACCTGTATTTCGGGCTGACGCCGATGTTTACCCTGAACCATTTTTTCGCCGGTCAAAAGCAGTTGCCCGAGATTCTCATCGAGGCCGCCGAAGGGGTCACGGTTTTGCCGGCCGGCTCCGGGGTCCAGAAATACACCTGCCTGGATGCCAACGAGAAGCTGTTTTTAATGGAAGGCTTAGACCTTTTGCACGACCGTTTCGACGTGGTGCTCATCGATACCGAGGCCGGGATATCGGAGAACGTGACCTATTTCAACGTCGCCGCCCAGGAAATCGCCATGGTCACCACACCGGAGCCCACGGCCATCTCCGATGTGTATGCGTTGATGAAGCTTTTGTCCACGCAGTTTTATGAAAAACGGTTCAAGCTGATTGTCAATTCGGTGACAGACGATCACGAGGCCTTGGATGTCTACCGCAAGCTGATGCTGGTCAGCAGCCGGTTTATTGACATCTCCATTGATTTTCTGGGTGCGATCCCGTCAGACAAGCGTTTTACCGACTCTGTGCGGCGGCAGAAGGCGCTGGTGTCGTTGTATCCGGACTCAAAGTCGGCAGCGGCGTTTGGCAAAATTGTCGACAACATGGAGATAGAATCCGAAAAACCGGTTTTGAAAGGCGCACAGCAGTTTTTCTGGAAACGGCTGCTGTCGTATGCCGAACCCCGACCCGGCCAAGGAGGCTAAGAAGCGATGTATGAGGCCATTGCCTACGATCAAAGAGACGAGTTGATCCGCGCCCACCTGGATTTTGTGGATTTCGTGGTCCACCGGATGCGGCCCCAGATTCCCGGCTTTATCTCCGTGGATGAATTAAAAAGCGCGGGCATGCAGGGGTTAATGGAAGCCGCCGGCCGTTTTGACCCGGGCCGGGGGGTGAAGTTCAAGACCTTTGCCGAAAACCGTATCCGGGGGGCGGTCTTTGACGAGATCCGGAAGATGGACTGGTTTTCGCGTTCCATGCGGGGCAAGCAAAGCCGTGTGGTAAAGGCCATCCACGAGCTGGAGCACCAGCTGGGCCGCGAGCCGTCCGAAGGCGAAATCGCCGAAGCGCTGGATCTCGACATGGAGTCTTATCACAAGCTGCTAAACGAAATCGGCCATCTCGGCATTGTCAGCTTAAACGAGGTGCTCGACGAACAAGCCGGGGGCGACACGTTTTTCGATCAGCTCGTTGACGAGAAAAAAGACAGCCCGGAGGCAACATGTGCCACCCGGGAGTTGATCGGCAAGGTGGCCGAGGAGCTCGACCGGCTGTCGGAAAACGAGCGGCTGGTGGTGACGCTTTTTTACTACGAAGAATTTACGCAGAAGGAAATCGCCGGCATTTTGGAATTGTCGGAAGGCCGTATTTCGCAGCTCCACAGCCAGGCCCTGCTGAAGCTGCAATCCGGCATGCAGAGCCGGGAAAAGGAGGGTCTCCTTTGAATACAATCGCCGGGGCGTTAAACTCTTTTGGCAATGGGTCGAAAAGAAAAGAGAAGCCATATGTTTTATGGAATTGAAAAGGTGCACACAACCCCATTTAATCTTATACGAGGATGGTTATGATTACGGCGCTATCATCAGCAGCAACCGGCATGGAGGCCCAGGAAACCAATATCAACGTGATTGCCAATAACCTGGCCAATGTCAATACCACCGGATTTAAACGAAGCCGGGCCAATTTTCAGGACCTGATGTATCAAAACGCCCGGGCCGTGGGCAGTGCCACATCCGATGATACCCAGGTGCCCACCGGCATCCAGGTCGGGCTCGGCACCCGTACGGCCGCCGTTGAAAAGGTCTATACCGTCGGCGATCTGGAAAAAACCGGCAGCGACCTGGATTTGGCCATTGAAGGCGACGGGTTTTTCCAGGTGAGCATGCCTGACGGCGAAACCGCCTATACGCGCGACGGCAGCTTCAAAACCGACGGCGAGGGCCGCCTGGTTACCGCAGACGGCAATCCGGTCGTTCCGGAAATTGTCATTCCCGAAAACGCCACCAAAGTCGCCATTGGCGATCACGGGACCGTAACGGCGTTTATGGACGGCGAATCCCAGGGCACGGAAATCGGTGTACTCGAATTGGCGCGGTTCGGCAATCCTTCCGGGTTGAAAAGCCTGGGGGGCAACCTGCACCAGGCATCGGATGCCTCCGGCGACGCAATGCTGGGGGAGGCCGGCACTTCGGGTTTTGGCACCGTTGCCCAGGGATTTCTGGAAAACGCCAATGTCAGTATCATGAAGGAAATGATCGATCTGATCGCCGGACAGCGGGCCTACGAGATCAATTCCAAGGCGGTCAAGGCAGCCGATGAAATGCTGCAGCAGACCAATCGGATGGCATAGCTGATGAAACGCATTCTTGTCGCATTTTTTCTGGTTTCTGTCTGTCCGGGCCTGGTTTTCGGCCTTTCGGTGACGTTTAAAAACCAGGCGGAGGTCAATGGTCCGATGCTGACCATCGGCGATGTGGCAGAGATCCGTCCGGCGGACAAGGCCGCGAAGCTCTCCGGCGTGGCCCTTTTTTCGTCGCCGCCTGCGGGCCGGCAGAAATGTTACAGAAGCCGGACCCTGAAGGCGTATGTAATGGATGCCGTATCCGATGGCACGTCCGTGGAGTGGGGCGGTGCCGACAGGGTTTGCGTGGGCCACCAGGGCGTGCAGGTCAGCGGAAATAAACTCCAGTCCGTGATTGATCAAAAACTCAAACAGGTCCTGGCGCATCTGCCGGCCGAGCGGGTCGGATTCAAGGCCCGGAAATCGCCGCCGGAATTGAGCCTGCCACCGGGCGAGGCAAAATACCGGGTCCGGTTTTCAGACCGGGACGTGCTCGATAGCCGGCAGGCTTCGGTGATCGTCCGGGTAGATGGCCGGGTAGTGGAAAATGTCACCGTTGCCGGACAAGTCCAGGCCTTTATGCCCGTGGTGGTGGCCGGGCGCAAATTGAAGCGGGGCATGGAAATCAAGGCCGAAGACCTTTCGACCAAACCGAGAAACATTGCCGAACTGGAAAAACCCTGCCTGGATGTGGCATCGGTTGCCGGCATGCGGTTGAAGCGATCCGTGGCCCTAAACGAGGTCATCCTGGAAAAGGACCTGGACCGGCCGGTGCTGGTCAAGCGCCGGCAGCTTGTGACCATGGTGCTGGAAAAGGGGCCGCTTCGGATCAAGGCCCGGGGAAAGGCCGCCGGGGAAGGGAAAAAAGGCGATGTGATCATGGTAAAAAACATGCGCTCTCACCGGCAAGTCCCCTGCAAAGTCGTCGGCCCCGGATTAACCAAGGTGGATTTTTAAAATGAAAGCCAGAATCATCGTAGTTTTGATCATGACAGTGGCCCTTGCCGGATGTGCGGGGGGGAAAAAAAAGGACCTTTCAGAAAGCGCCGCTTCTCCACCGTTTTCTGATGAAGCCTATGAAAGCGATAACGGCCGGAAAGACGACTCAGGCTCCCATAAATCGGGGTCATTGTGGCAGCAGGAGCGCGGTTCCCTGTTTACGGCCAACAAGGCAACGGCTGCCGGCGATATTGTCACCGTGGCCATTTACGAGCAGGCCAGTGCGGAAAAAGAGGCCGAAACCGCCACCGATCGCTCCTCGAATGCGTCGCTGGGCATATCGAAACTTTTCGGACTGGAAAAAAGCCTTGTGGACAAAAATCCCAACCTCGACCCCACCAGTCTGCTCAGTTCCAGCAGCGAAAACAATTTTCAGGGTTCCGGCAGCACCTCGCGGGAGGAAAGTCTGTCGGCAACGCTGACCACCCGGGTGGTAAAGGTCATGCAAAACGGAAATCTGGGCATTGAAGGCAGCAAAACGGTTACCGTCAATAACGAGGACCAGGTAATCCGGCTGTCCGGCGTGGTCCGGCAGTCCGATATCATGGCCAACAACGTGGTGGATTCCAAATATATACTCGATGCCAAAATCGAGTATTCGGGCAAGGGCGTGATCAGCGAAAAACAGCGGCCGGGCTGGCTGGCACGCTTAATTGACATTGCCTGGCCGTTATAGCGCAGGGCCCGGAGGGACTAAGGCACTGAGGGGCCATGGGACGGTGTTTTGTCAATTGTTTCGTATTTGCGGTCGGTTTGCTTTGCGGCGGTCGGTTTGATGGCCGCAAACAATGACGATCATTTGATTTTTAACACTTGGCCCCTCAGTGCCTTAGTCCCTCAGTGCCTTTGAATCTTTCAATACCTTCTCCCCAATTGTCAAGAGTATCAGCCATGAAAAAAAGTATGATCTGTTTGGTTTTCGGCATTTTTATATGGACGCTGCTGTCGGCGCCGCCGTCTTTTGGGGCCCGGATCAAGGACATCGCCCAGCTCGAAGGGGTCCGGGACAATCAACTGGTGGGCTACGGCCTGGTCGTGGGTTTAAACGATACGGGCGACAGCGCAAACAACGGCATCACCATGCAGACCGTGGCCAACATGCTCGAGCATATGGGCATGAGCCTCAATCGCGATGCCGTGGATGTCGGCAACGTCGCCGCCGTGATGGTGACGGCCAAGCTGCCTCCGTTTGCCAAGGCCGGCACCGGCATTGATGTCGTGGTCTCTTCTCTCGGGGATTCGGAAAGCCTGTCCGGCGGGACCCTGCTGCGGACCCCCCTGCAGGGCCCGGACCAGCAGGTTTATGCCGTGGCGCAGGGGTCGGTGATTGTCGGCGGGGTATCCATGGAGGGCATGGCCGCCGAGGTGGAGAAAAATCATCCCACCGTCGGCCGGATTCCGGACGGCGGTATGGTGGAGCGCGAAGTCGGTTTTGCCCTGCCCGAAGACGGTCAATATGTGTTTCATCTCAAGGATGGCGATTTTACCACGATTACGCGCATGGTAAAAAGGGTAAACGCCGAATTCGGCGGCGATATCGCCCGGGCCGTCGACAGCAAAAGCGTGGCCGTGGATTTGCCGGCCGACTATGCCGACCGGCCGGTCCAGTTTCTCTCCAGCCTGGAAAACCTCCGGGTCCAGCCGGACAGCAAGGCCCGGATCGTGGTCAACGAGCGGACCGGCACCATCGTCATGGGGGCCCAGGTGCGGCTGTCGACCGTGGCCGTGGCCCACGGCAACATTAAGCTGACCGTCAAGGAGTCGCCCGGCGTTTCCCAGCCGGCACCTTTGAGCCGGGGCGGCGAAACCGTGGTGGTGCCCGATACCGAAGTGGAGTACGAGGAAGAAGACGCCCGTTTCATGGTCATGGAAAAGGGGGTCAGTATCGGGGATGTGGCCGCGGCATTGAATGCCATCGGGGTTACGCCCCGGGATGTGATCACGATTTTTCAGGCCATTAAGGCCGCCGGGGCCATGCAGGCGGAACTGGTGATTCTTTAGTAAAGGGGTTGCAATATGAAAATGGCATTTGATCCGCAGATGGCGGCGCCCAGCGGGGCGGACAAAAAGAATGAATCCGCCGGCAGCGACAATGCAGCGGAATTGAAACAGGTATGCCAGGATTTTGAGGCGGTCTTTATCAATACCCTGTTCAAGGAAATGCGCAGCACCGTCCCGGATGAAGGCTACCTGGGCGACGGGCCGGGCAAAGAGGTTTTCCAGGAAATGATGGATTCCGAAGTGTCCCGGCAAGTGGCCCGCCAGGGCGGTTTGGGGCTGGGGCGGCAACTGTATCAGCAGTTTCAGGCGAAACCCGGAGATGCGGCCCAACAATCCGGATTGGATACAGATAAGGAATAATGTTGTCCGGTTGGCTCGGCTAAAAGACAATGCATCGACTTGTTTTTCTGTTCTCGCGCAAAGCCGCCAGGAGCGCCCGGGAAGACCTGGAAGCTTTGCGTCTTGGCGCGCGAAAATGCATTGGCTGTTACGGGAGTATATTAAATAAACAATATGGTTATCCGGAAAACTCCAGTTATTGATTCTTTATCGATTGAACACTATGGAAATGCCGATTCATATATTAAAAAGAACATTGCTTCGTCTGTCATGCCTGCGGAGGCAGGCATCCAGTTTTCCAGACGGCCAGAAAACCCTTGGATGCCTGCCTCCGCAGGCATGACGACCGGGACGAACCGCTTTTTTTTGTTTGGTTGGTTGCATCGCCACTTACACTGTAGGTGCCTAAAAAATGGATGGA
>JBNJEA010000031.1:0-26953 GCA_051745395.1 Thermodesulfobacteriota bacterium
AGTTCAAAGTTTTTTCTGAATTCTTTACTAGATTTTTTTATCCTTTCTGCCTGTTGGATTATATGCTCGACCACACGGGAAACGAATCCGTATCCATCGCCGCCCCGGACGTGGATCGGCTGGAGCGGCAAAATGTTGCCGCCCTTTTAGACGGCGGCAAGCTCCACAACCTGACCCGAAAAGACTTCCAGGCCACCATGGGGGTTGGCGATTATCATGTCTACACCAGCCTGGATCCGAATCTTCAGACGCAGCTGATCGATGCCCTGGACAAAAAATACGCCCAGACCATCTCCATTGTGGCCATTGAGCCCGATACCGGCCGCCTGCTGGCCATGGTGTCGCATGACAGAACCGGGAAAAAATCCGAACCCTGCCTGAGGGCCGACTGGCCGGCAGCCAGTGTTTTTAAAATCGTCACTGCCGCGGCCGCCCTGGAAGCCGGAGAGCTCGAATGCCAGAGCCGCCTGCCGTTTAACGGCGGAAAATATACCCTGTATAGATCCCAGCTGCAAAACCAGCGCAACAAATACACAAACTATATCAGTTTTGAAGACGCCTTTGCCAAATCGATCAACCCGGTGTTCGGAAAAATCGGAAAAGACCGGCTGGGCAAATCCGTGCTGGAAAAATACGCCAGGGCCTTTGGCTTCAATCGCCCCATCGCATTTGACTTGCCGGTTGGAAAAAGCGTGCTTACCATTTCGGACAAGCCTTACAACTGGGCGGAAATCGCATGCGGATTCAACAAGACCACGCTCATTTCACCGCTGCACGGGGCAATGATGGCTGCTGCCGTGGTCAATGGCGGCACGCTCATGGCACCAACCATCGTGGAGGCCATCGGCATGGACGGAAAAACGGTGTTTCGCCGTCAGTCCGAACAGATTTCCCAGGCGGTTTCGCAGGCCACGGCAAAAGGATTGCAGGAAATCATGCACGCCACCGTAACCGAGGGCACGGCCAGAAAAACCTTTCGAAACATTGCAAACGATCCGGTCCTGTCGCGTCTGACCATCGGCGGCAAAACCGGCTCCATCAACAACAATCCCGAACATATCAAATACGACTGGTTTGTCGGTTTTGCCAAAGACAGCATCACCTCGAAAAAACTCGCTGTCGCCGTTCTCGTGGCCCACAAAAAATACATCGGCACGCGAGCGGCCAAATACTTCCGGACCACCATTTCCGAGTTTTTTGAAACCCGAATTGAAACCGCAAGGACATCGTAAATGCGTCGAGAGCCAAACGCCTTTTTTCAACGCGCCGGCCGCATCATGGGGCGCTGTTTCCACATTTTATCCACCCGGGTCTATCTCGGCAAAGCCCCGCAAAGCGTTGGCGCCGGGGCCGTTATTTTCTTTCCGTATTATAAAGACCGTCTTTGTTGCGGACTAACGGGCATTGTCGCCTTTAACCGAAACGATCCGCCCGGCCCTACCCCGGCCGAATCCATTGACCAGACGAGTTTAAATGACCGGCTGTGCGAGCTTGAAAACAACGGTTTTTCCGAATGCAACCCCCGGCTTTTCGATGCTTTCGCCCGTCAATACCTCGGCGGTCCGGACACGGCCCAGACCGTTTTTGATCAAGTCCGGGCCTTGAAGCAAAACCAGCCGTTTGCCGCCATTGCCCGAAATCCACAGATTTTTGAATGGCTCCGCGGTGTTTCGACCCGCTTAAACGCCCTCATCCATATCGAATCCGGACACCTGTCCGAACAAATGGGACTTTTGCCGACGGATCAATTCGATGCCATGTCCGGTCGGATTGAAAAATTAAAGGATGCGGCCTGGTGTATCCGGACCGAAATCTTTGAAAACGTTGCCAAGATCCGGAAACTGCTCGGCGATTTCGCCGAATGGACGCCGGAGGCGATATCGGCCGCCAAACAGATCAACGCCGCCCTCAACAGCATTGACCGCCTGGAAGTCCGGGGCCGGGATTCGGCCGGCATTTCCCTGCTGTTTATCCTGGATGCGCCGACATATGCCGATTTTTCCACGCACCTGGAATCAGCCGGCCTCCACGACCAGTTTGTTTCCCGTACCAACCGGGACGTGCTGGTCAACAACAGCATCAATGTCGAGCCTTTCGAGGCGGCCTCGCAGCAGAAACAGACCGCCGTGGCCCTGACCTACAAGGTGGCCGCAGAGATCGGCAGCCTGGGCGACAACATCGCCTTTATCCGGGAACAAATCCAGTCGGATCCGATCTTTGCCTCCCTGATCGGCCGCAAACACCAGTTTTTCACCGTATCCGCCCATACCCGGTGGGCGTCCGTGGGCGAAATCAACGAGGCCAACTGCCATCCCGTGGACAACCGCACCGTGGCCATGCCACTGGATGCCGGCGGCATCATTCATGTCTGTTTAAACGGCGACATCGACAACTACCAGGCCATCAAGGCCGAACATGAAAAAGCCGGCCACCGGTTTCCCGAAGACATTACCTGCGACACCAAAATCATTGCCGTCCATGTGGCCGACTACATCCACCGGGGCTTTGACGCAGAAGAAGCCTTCCGCGCCGCCGTCAACGACTTTGAAGGCTCTCATGCCATTTCCATGCACACGGACCTGGCGCCCGGCAAATTCTTCCTTGCGCTGAAGGGCAGCGGCCAGGCCATTTTTGTCGGCCTGGCGCCGGATCATTACGTGCCGACCTCCGAGGTCTACGGCTTTGTGGAAGAAACCCCCTATTTTGTAAAAATGGACGGCGAAGCGGTACACCGGACCGAAGACGGCCGCCATATCAACGGCCAGATCTACGTCATCGATCAGCGCCAACACGGCAGCGTCGACGGCATTGCCGGCATGTTTTACGACGGCAGCCCCATTGCGCTCACCGTTGACGACATCCGGGAAACCCAGCTCGTTTCCAGAGATATCGACCGGCAGGAATTTGATCATTACTTTTTAAAAGAAATCTCGGAAGCCCCCGGCTCGGTCCGCAAAACCCTGGCCAATCGCTGGAAAATCGTTGATGACCACGGACAGCGCTATGAAATCGTGCTCGATGATACCTGCGTGCCGGCCCAACTCCGGGGCGCTTTCATCGACAATCAAATCCGGCAGATCCTTTTTATCGGTCAGGGCACAGCCGGGGTCGCCGCCCTTGCCTGTGCCAACCTCATGCGCCATTATCTCCACGATCCCGCCGTACGGGTGGAAGCGTTGAAATCCTCCGAGCTTTCCGGTTTCATGCTCGAAGAAGGCCACTTTCAAAACATGACCGACACCCTGCTGGTGCCCATCAGCCAGTCCGGCACCACCACGGACACCAACCGCACGGTGGACATGGTCCGCAAAAAAGGGGCCTGGACGGTCAGTATCGTCAACCGGCGGGATTCGGATCTGACCTTTAAAAGCGAAGGCGTTATTTACACCAGCAGCGGCAGAGACATCGAGATGTCGGTGGCCTCCACCAAGGCCTTTTATTCCCAGATCATTGCCGGGGCCGTGCTGAGCCTCTACATAGCCCAGATCACCGGCAAACGGGGCGATGGGTTTGTATCCAACGAAATCAAGCAGATGATCCGCCTGCCCGACCTCATGGAGCAGGTGCTGTCCGGGACCGCACAAATCAAGACCTCGGCCCAGCGCCTGGCGCTGCAGCGCACCTACTGGGCGGCGGTGGGCAGCGGGCCCAACAAGGCGGCGGCCGACGAAATCCGGATCAAGCTCAGCGAACTGTGCTACAAGACCATTTCCTCCGACTACGTGGAGGACAAAAAGCACATCGATCTTTCCTCCGAACCGCTGATTCTGATCTGTGCCGCCGGCACCCGCCGCAGCGTTCTCGGCGATATCGTCAAGGACACGGCCATTTTCCGGTCCCACAAAGCGCTGCCCGTGGTGATTGCCGACGAACACGAGGACCGGTTTGACGCCTATGCCGAAGATGTCTTTCACGTACCGGCGGTCAGCGAACACTTCGCCCCGATTCTAAATACCCTGGTCGGCCACATCTGGGGCTACTATGCCGCGCTTTGCATCAACGACGGCTCGCGCTTTCTCCATGACTTCCGGGAAGATATCCGGCAGCTGATCCAATCCTATACGCAGCAGAACCTCGACATATTTGAAATCGCGCTGGAGGAAACGTTTCGGGAAAAAATTTTGCGGTTTTACCACGCATTTCGAAAACGGCAGTTTGAAAACCAACTGCCGGCCACCATTGGTATCCAGAGCGCCACCAACCTGGTTTTGCTGCTCAAATACCTGGCCGGCCGCCTGCCGGTGACCGATTTCGAGTTCGACTTCGGCGTCAAGGGCACGGCCCGAAACATGTTTGCCATGCTCTTCGAGTCACTCGGCGAATCCATCAATGCCATGGCCCGGCCCGTGGATGCGATCAAGCATCAGGCCAAAACCGTGACCGTGGGCACCAGCCGGATCGAGGAAAAAGCCGAAGGCCTGCTGTTTGACCTGCTAGCCGCAAAAGGCTTCGGCATCGAAACCCTGACCCTTTCCAATGTCATGGTGCTGCGCAACCTCCAGAAAATCATCGCCGAAATCCGGGGTTCGACATTGTACCGGATTTCCGGGGTTAACCTCCTGGGCGAACCCACGGACGACACCACCATCCGCGTCATTGAAAAGCAGGGCTCGTCTGCGGCCATGGCATCGCGCAGCGAAACCGAGCAGCCGCTGAAAGGCAGCAAGAAAATCATCGTCCGGCAGGGCAACGTCTATATCGGCAAGGGCCGAAAGGATGCTCGCAGCCTGTTGATCATACCGATTATCTCCAGCGATCCGTCCCGGCCCAACATGGTCGAATACCTGCTGCTGCTCGAAATTGCCTTTCTCACCGATATCGCACTCGCAACCAAGGTCAAGGCCCTGGGCGGCAAACACGAACACATCAAAAACATCGTGCAGGAAAACAACATCGTCTGGCAGGACCAATATCTCGAAGGCGTGGCCATGGAGGAGCTTTTCGGCCGGTCTGCCGAAAAAATCGCCGAAACCATCGTGGAAAAAGTGGGCCGGGCATAAGGAGTGATCCATGGCAGCACAGCGCTTTTTCATTCAACCGATTGCATTTCAAAGCCGGTCTGCGACCTGTCGGGGGGATCTGTATCTGCCCGCCGCAGCCGAGCGTCCCCCGGTGGTTATCATGGCCCACGGCTTCGGCGCCGAACGGACATTCGGACTGCCGGCATTTGCGCAGCGCTTTGCCGAAAACGGCCTGGCGGTGATGCTGTTTGACTACCGCAACTTCGGCGACAGCGACGGCGAGCCGAGAAACCTGGTCGATGCCGGCCGTCACCTGGCGGACTGGCAGGCGGCCCTTGCCCATGTAAAAACACTCGAAGCCGTCAATCCGGACAAAATCGGCCTTTGGGGCAGTTCCTTCAGCGGCGGGCACGTCATTGTCACGGCGGCCCGTGAAAAAGGCGTTTCCGCCATTGTCGCCCAGGTGCCGTTTGTCGATTCCATTTCCACGCTCGGCAAGCTGGGGGTCGGGTTTCTGCTGCGGACCATCCCCCATGCCCTCCGGGAGATAGGACGTCTGCTGACCTTCCGGCGCCCGCATTACATCAGGATCGTGGGCACGCCGGAGGAATTTGCCGTACTCAACACCCCGGAATCCTATCCCGGCTACACCGCTATGATTCCCGCAGATACCGACTGGGAAAACCGGTGCCCGGCCCGGATTCTATTGACCTTTGCCGCCTATCGGCCCATCGGCTGGGCCAAGTCGGTCAACTGCCCGGCCCTGCTCATGGCCGGCGAGCAGGACTCGCTCATCGATATCGGCGCGGTGAAAAAAACCGCCGATGCCATGCCCCATGCCCGGCTGATCCAATATCCCTTCGGCCACTTTGATATCTATACCGGCAATGCCTTTGAAAACGCCGTTTCGGAACAAACCGATTTTCTGCTCCAACACCTGAGCTGATCTGACCTGAAGCACCCAAATGTTTCAAAGGAGTATCGAACCAATGGCCGCCAAGTGGCAGTTAAACGACATATACAAAGGCTTTACCCGGGATCTGGACAAGGTCCGCTCGCCGGAAGAAACCGTCCGGGCCGTTAAAATGAAATTCAGGGAACTCGATTTTGATATTTTATCGGAAACCGTCCGGATCGACAACGGTCGACTCGATATTCCGGTCTATTTCAGTGTCTGCGGCAAAGATGCAAAGGCGCTTACCGGCACCGCCAAACAGATGGGCAAAGGGGCTACGCCGCTGCAGGCCGAGGCCAGTGCGGTCATGGAACTGGTCGAACGCTTCAGTTTTTACCATTTCGCCGGCACGGAAAATAATTTTGTCTATGGTACATACAACCAGCTAAAGGACCGGGCGCTTCCGCTTG
This sequence comes from Thermodesulfobacteriota bacterium, assembly GCA_051745395.1. Taxonomy (GTDB): domain Bacteria; phylum Desulfobacterota; class Desulfobacteria; order Desulfobacterales; family Desulfosalsimonadaceae; genus JBNJEA01. Next base: position 6,327 of record JBNJEA010000031.1, read on the forward strand.
AACAGATCGCCCGATCCGTCCATGACAACACGGATGATCTTGACGCCGCCCTGGACATATTTGCCGAACTGCCCATGAAATGGGCCCGCGCCCGGAACCTGACCCGGGAGACCGACATGCTGGTGCCCTTTGACTGGTTTTTTGCCATCAATGAATTCAACGGCACTTCGGCCGGCAACTGCCTCGAAGAAGCCCTTTGCCAGGGCATCTGCGAAGTCGTCGAACGCCATGTCTCCGCCATTGTCAGCGCCGAGCGCCGCCGGGTGCCCGGCATAGATCCGGATTCGGCCGGCGATCCCATCATCTACGATTTATTGCACAAATACCGGAAAAACGGCATCCGGCTCTATGTATCGGATTTCACGCTCGACACGGGCATTCCCACCATAGGGGTCATGGCCCATGACCCGGAGACCTTTCCGGACAAAAGCGAGCTGGTCTGGACCGCCGGCACCACGCCCAACCCGGAAAAAGCATTAAACCGCGCGTTGACGGAGGTGGCCCAGCTCGGCGGCGATTTCAACACCGGTTCCAATTACGTGGCCAGCGGGCTGCCGAAACTAACCGACTTACATGAAGCCGATTTCATCACGCACCCGGATCAACTAAACACGATCCGCGACCTGCCGGATCTTTCCGACGCCAACATCCGGGTGGAAATCCAACGCTGCATTGCCGCGTTGGCCGACAGGGGCTTTGAGGTCATGGCCATCGACACCGGCCATCCGCTGCTCGATGTCTCGGCCGTCTATACCGTAATACCCGGGGCCCGTTTCCGGGAACGCGCGGCTGCCGGCAGCGTGGGGCTTTTTACCGCCAAGCTGATCTGTGACCAATATCCGCCGGAAATCGCTGTAGAGGCGCTTTCCGACATGGAACGCCGCCTGCCGGGCAAATATTACATCCAGTTCTATCTCGGCCAGTGCCACCTGGCACTCGAGGCCCCGGAAACCGCACTAGATCACTTTTCCAAGGCCCTGGACCGGCAGCCGCACCCCCAGGATATCGCCAGCATTTATTCCTATATGGGACAATGCCACAAGGAACTGGGCCAATACCGGCAGGCCCTTGCCGTTCTTGAAAAGGGCCTCGCCACAGACAGCGAACGCACCGACATCTATAACCTGGCAGGGTTTTGCCACTTCAAATTACGCGAGCATGAAAAGGCCATCGAGGCCTTCCAGCAGGTCCTGCGCCTGCATCCCACCTCGGCCATCGATTACGCCAACATCGCCACCAATTACCGGGAAATGGGCGATACGCAAAACGCCATCGCCTATTACCGCATGGCCGTAAAGCTCGACCCAGGCATCGAGTTTGCGCAGACCAACCTGGAAAAGCTGACGGCAACGCTCAATTCAGATGAAACCCATAAGACCCAATAATGCCGGTTTCGGAACAGGCTGCTAAAAAAACTTGATACCGGCAGGCACACGGGGTTGTCCCGCTCACTGGAGGCAATTTTGATGCTTCTATGATTTGCGGCGCCACATCGCCGAAACTCGCTTCGCTCAGACAGTCGGCGATGCTAAGGCGCCGCTTCATCATGAAGCATTTCAAAATTGCCTCCAATGTTCGCTTGGACAACCCCGTGCACCTGCCTCCCTTCCCATTGCAAAATCCCCTTTCGCGTTGTTTTTCTGGAAAAAAATCAATAGCCCCACAGCACCATGCATGAACACACTCTCCCTGATATCCCCTTGACAATAAAAAGCGGTTCGTCCCGGTTGTCATGCCTGCCTTCGCAGGCATGACAGGCGAAGCAACGTTCTTTTTAAAACCTAAATTGAGCGTTTCAGATTTTTAAAAAAATGATTTTGTAAAGGATTATAGCAATTTATATTTAAAAATCTGAAACCCTCCGGGATTTCCAATTTTGCCGCATCTACTGCGTCAGATGCAGCCTCGCATAGTCCACTATAGCTCGTCTGCATCTTCCTTGTATCTGCGGCAAACTGGCTTAGAAATAGCGCATCAGGGGCGAGGAGGCTGGCATAGGGGGGGTTGTCCAAGCGAACATTGGGCGTGATTTTTTAATGTTTCATGATGAAGCGGCGCCAAAGCAGCGCCGACTGTTTGAGCGCCAGCGAGTTTCGGCGCTGCGGCGCCGCGAATCATAGAAACATAAAAATCACGCACAGTGAGCGGGACAACCCCCCTATGCCAGCCGGACAGGGTCACCTAAATGGAGCGTTTCAGAATTTAAAAACATGATTTTGATTATTCGATTTACACCGGCAGCAGTTACTGCATTTTCGCGCGAAGGCGCAAAGTGTCTAAGCCATCCTTGGCGCTCTTGGCGGCTTTGCGCGAGAATAGAAAAATAAGTCGGCGATTCGTCAATTACCGGAGCCGGATAACCGATAAAGTTATTTATTCAGCCGTTTCCCTATCCCCGGCCGAGTCGGCACCTTCCGCCAAATCCGGGCGAATGTAGCGGCCGGGCACCGGGGTTACCCGGGGCATCGGCCCCAGCGGGCTTTCATCGACCAGCAGGGGGCAGCTGTAAGCCTGTTCCAGGGTTTGGTAGGAAAGCACGTCATTGGGGGGACCGTATTGTACCAGGGTGCCGTTATGCAACAGCAGCAGGGAATCGGCATACATGGCCGCCAGATTAATGTCGTGGGAGACCATGGCCACGGTAATGGCCTTTTCCGCCTTCATTTTTTCCATCAGGTCCATCACCCGGAGCTGGTGGGACAGGTCGAGGGCGGCGGTGGGTTCATCGAGCAGAATAATTTCGGGGTCCTGGCAGATGGCACGGGCGATAAAGACACGCTGACACTCACCGCCGCTTAACTGGTCGATCCGGCGGGCAGCCAGGTGATCGATTTCCATGAATTGCATGGCTTTGGCGGCCATGTCGCGATCGCTCTGCGACTCCATGCCAAACGTGCCCAGATGGGGCGCGCGGCCGAAAAGCACCACATCGGAAACCTGGAACGGAAAATCACCGGGGGTCTGCTGCGGTACATAGGCGATCCGGCGGGCCAGGGTTTTTCTCGGATAGGCCGAAAGACGACGCCCCATAATACGCACTTCCCCGGCACGGACCTTGATCAGCCCGGCCAGGATTTTGAGCAACGTGGTTTTGCCGGAACCGTTGGGCCCGATAATGATGAAAAAATCGCCTTTCCGGACCGCAAAACGCAATTGCTGCAATACCGGCTGCCCAGGCCCGTAGGCATAGGAAAGCCCCTCTATGTCAATGGCATTGGTCATTTCGACCCCGAGCGCTTCAGCAGAAAAATAAATACCGGTGCCCCGACCATGGCGGTAATCACCCCGGCCGGCATCTCGCCCTGTCGGGGCAGCGTTCTGGCCAGCAGATCACACAATACCAGGTAGGCCGCGCCGCCGAATATACAGGCCGGCGCCAGCACCCGGTGGTCGGAGCCCAGCACCAGGCGCAGCAGATGCGGGATCACCAGGCCCACAAAGGCGATCAAACCGCATTGGCTGACCGTGGCGCTGACCATAAACGACGTGAGCACCAGCAGTCCGATGGTGACGACCCGGACATTGACCCCCATGGACTGCGCCATCTCCCGGCCCATTAACAAAAGGTTCATGGGGTGTGACAGCCAGAAAACGACGGCAAAACAGGGCAGTACCATCATGGCAAGGTATAAGCCCTCTTTGGCCCCGGCAGAGGCCAGATCCCCCATTAACCAGAACATGATATTCTGCAGCCGGGCATCCCGGGACAACGAAATCAAAAACATGATCACCGCCGAGCAAAAAGCATTGACCATCACCCCGGAAAGCAGCAGCGATTCCTTTTTCATCATCGTAGGCCCGGCGGCAATGCCCAGGACGAGAAACAGGGTGCCGATGCCGCCGGCAAATGCCAGAAGTGAGACGCCGGGAAAACGCGACAGCCCGATAAGGATGCCGATAATGGCGCCGATGGCCGCCCCGCCGGAAATACCCAGAATATAGGGTTCGGCCAGCGGGTTGCGCAAAATGGCCTGGAAAACCAGCCCGCCGAGCGAAAGGGCCGCCCCCACCACGGCCGCCAGCAGGACCCGGGGAAACCGGATTTTCCAGATAATGGCAAAAGTCGTGCTGTCCGGGTCTTGAAACACCTTCAGGAAATCGGCCCATGAGGCCAGCCCCGCCGTGGAAGAGCCCATGGCCAAACCGAAAAACATCGCCACAAGCATCAGTGCCAGCATGACGAAAGAAACCAGTAAAATGCGGTTTCGCACTTCAGACATCATTCAATCCCTCAGTCCCTTATCCCCTCGGTGCCTCAGAGCCTTATTCCCTCAGTCCCTTACTCAGTGCCTCAGTGCCTTAGTCCCTTAGTCCCTTAGTCCCTCACCGCCATCTCCCCCAAACAGCTCCGGATGAATCAGCCGAACCAGTTTCTCCAGCGCTTCGATCAAGCGGGGCGACGGCCGGTCGAAGACATCGGAATCGACCAGGTAGATGCGCCCGTTTTTCACGGCCGGGATGTCGCTCCATTGCTGCCATTTGGCAATGACTTCTTCAAAGGTTTTTTTCCGGGCCATGGAGGTGACAATGATAATATCGGGCGCCTGGGCAATGACTTCTTCCTTGGAAAAACGGGGATAGCCGCTTACATCACCCGCCATGTTTTTGCCGCCGGCCCGCACGATCAACTCGTGGATAAAAGTGTCTGCACCCGCCGATACGATGGGGTTGACCCCGATCTGGAAAAAAACCCGGGGGCGATGGGAAGCAGTGGCCACGCGTTGATCAATGGTCTCCAGACGGTCCCGCATATCGGCAATCATGGCTTCTGCTTTTTCACCGGCATTTACCAGTTTTCCAATATCGGCAATCGTTTCCATCACCGAATCCAGGCCCCGCGGGTTGACCGCATAGACGGGGATACCGATTTCACCGAGGCGGGCGACGATCGCCCGGGGGTTGCCGTCTTTTATGGCCAGGCAAAGATCGGGATTTAAGGACACGATTTTTTCCAGGTCCAGATACACGTAACTGCCCACAGAATCAATCGATTCGGCAGCTTTTGGATAATCGCTGAACTGCGTGACCCCCACCAGCCGATCGCCCCGGTCCAGGGCAAACACGACTTCGGTGATACTCGGCGCCAGCGCCACCACGCGCTTCGGATCCGCCGGCACAGACACCCGCCGGCCGGCTTGGTCCCGGATCGAAGATTCGGCGGCTTGGTCCCGGATCGAAGATTCGGCGGCCTGGTCGCGAATCGAAGATTCGGCGGCCGGGTCCTGCCCCTTTTGCCCGCCGGCATACAACAACGGCCCGCTCAAAAACCCGGCAAAGAAAAAAATCCCGGCGAAAAGCAGCCCGAGTCTCCTGTATTGAAAAAATCTCTTCCGCATGTATGGCCACTCCATAAAAAAATCCTTGAACCCAGCATCGGCCCAAGGATTGCACCCGCTTTCTTCATCCAGGGATAGGTGCGTATCTCCCGCAAGGTTTCGTCACCGTCTTTCCTTTTACCCGGCAATCGGCACCCGGTACACATCTGTTCAATGCTTCTTTCTTTACGAAATCTTGGGGCGTTGTCAACCCCAAATACCGAAAACCCCGATTCCGCGTATACCAAATCGCAACCATGCGCCACCGAACAACGTTTTTCTTGAAAAACACTGCAATATCGCTTATTGTGGCTACAATTCCGGGTGTCCTGGTCGTCAACCGGCTATTATTTTGATCGTTCGTTGATTCGATTGGACCCTATGTCTTCAAATCAATACCTCATTTTTGAAATCGAATGCCATTGCTTTGCAGTCCCCATTGATGCCGTGCTGGAAACCATCCGGTCGGTACGCCTGTCCCCGTTGCCGGACGGCCCGGCGCTGCTTCAGGGCCTGTTAAACATCGGCGGCGATATCATACCGGCAGTCAATATCCGAAAGCAACTGGGCCTGCCCGAACGCGCTTTATCCGTATCGGACCGGATCATTATCGTCCGCGTGGCCGGCTATGACGTTGCATTTGTGGCCGATCGCATCGAAGGCGTTTCCGCACTTGAACCCGGCACCGTCAACCCGGCAGAAGCGGTTTATCCGGACATGGAACACTACATTTCTTCCGTTTCCCATTATAACGGCCAGTCGGTTTTGATCTACCAGGTCGAAAAACTGATTCCCGAAAACACGTTGGAAACGATTACCGACCATCTCCAGGCGGCGGACCGATCCTGATGACGTCAACCTTTCCACAGTATTTAGACACCGCACTGACCCGCAGCATATCCAAATACACCGGGCTGCACTTTCCGCCTTCCAAACGCCGGGCTCTGCACAGAGGCATTTCCGCGGCAGCCGAGGAAATGGGATTTGACAGTTCCAATGATTTGGCGATTTTTTTGACATCAAAAACGCCGTCTGCGGCCTTGCTCAACGTGCTGGTCAAACACCTGACCATCGGGGAAACCTTTTTTTTCCGGGACAAGCACCTGTTTCAAATATTAAAAGACGACATTTTCCGGGGCCTGCGGCAACAACCCCGCCGCGGAGACAAAAGCATCCGGATCTGGAGCGCCGGGTGTGCCACCGGTGAAGAGCCCTATTCCATCGCCATTTTAATCGACCAGATGGCTTATTGGTTTCGCGACTGGCAAATCACCATCATCGGCACCGATGTCAACCCCGATTTCCTTGAAAAAGCCAGAACCGGAACATACAGCCGATGGTCGTTTCGTGACACCCCCGATGCGATTGTCGATCAATACTTTACCGCCGTGGATGCCCACACTTTCGAACTGATCCCCCGCATCCGGGACATGGTCCGGTTTGAATCCTTGAATTTCGTCTCCAATGATTACCTGTCCCTGCTCCACCGGACCGGCCCCGTGGATTTGATCCTCTGTCGCAACGTCATGATGTATTTTGACCTGGCAGTCCGGGAGGCGGTGCTCCGCAAACTCAACCAACTCCTCATCGAAGACGGGTGGCTGGTGGTCGGTCCCGCAGAGACCGGTTTCATCAAAATTTCCGGCCTTACCCCCGTACGGTTTCCCAATGCCATCTTACACCGCAAGGGACCGCCGCGACGCACCGAAAAATCGGGCGAACTTTCTCTGATGGCCCCCGCCGGCCCCGTCCGTCCTCAAAGCGGTTCTTTTCACCGCCCCGAATCCGGAACGAAAAACCGTCGCAAAACCGATGGTGCCGCTGTCGAGCGCGCACCGACAAACCAGTTTTACCAGGATGCCCTGACCACCTATGAAAAGGGCCGCTACCGTGCCACCATGCGTATTTTGACCCCGGTTTTAAACGATCGATCCGCCCGATCCACCCAGTTTCTGATGCTGACGGAATCCATGGCCTTAATGGCCCGCTGCCATGCCAACCTCGGCGAACTCCAGGAGGCCGAATACTGGTGCCAATCCGCCATCGCCCGGGAAAAACTCAATCCGGCCCACCATTACCTGCTGGCCACCATATACCAGGAGGCCAATCGCATAGCCGAAGCCGTCCGGGCCGTCAAGCAGAGCCTTTACCTGGACCCGGAATTGATCATGGGCCATTTCACCCTCGGGGTACTGATGCAGCAGGCCCACCGAAAGCCGGAGGCTGTCAAGCATTTCCAGAATGCGCTGGCCCTGCTGGCCCCTATGGGCAACGAGGAGCCGGTACCTCTTTCTGAAGGCATGAGGGCCGGCCGGTTAAAACAAACCGTTGAATTGATGGTATAAAAGGAATTTCGATCCATGAAATGCCGACCGGACACCGATGAAGCGGCCGTATTGGAAAAGCGGGCCAAGATACTGGCCCGCAGCCGGCGCTCCCATAAGGGGGAAAAAACCGAGGATCTTGACTTTGTGGAATTTATTCTGTCAAATGAGGCATACGGTCTGGAATTAAAACATATCCGGGAGATCTATCCGTTACAAAACCTGACGGTTCTGCCCGGCTTGCCGCCTTTTATCCTGGGAATCATCAATGTCCGCGGCACCATTGTCTCCGTGGTGGATTTAAAGAAGCTTTTTCATCTGCCGGATTCCGAAACCGGCCAGCACCAGTATATTATCATTCTGGCCGCCAAAGAGATGGCATTCGGCGTTTTGGCGGATGAAATCATCGGTGTCAAAAACACCGCTTTTGACCAACTCCAGCCGCCATGCGCCACACTGACCGGCGTGCGGGACCAATACCTGAAAGGCATTGCCGACAGCCGCATAGCCCTGCTAGACGGCAAGCGGCTGCTCGAAGATGAGAGTCTTGTTATCAAGGCAAACAAATAAAAATGACTGTTTCCTAAATTTCGCGCCACACGTCCATTATACCGATACGGCAGGGGGAACTATGATCCGGAAGCTATCGAGCAGCATCAAAAGCAAACTCATTGCCCAGTTTTTTTTCGTCGGCTTTGTACCGCTTATAATCCTGGCGGGCACGACTTACTTTTATTCAAAAAACATGCTGGAATCCCAGGTTTTCAAGGAGATTTCCTCCATCAATGACGCCAAGAAGCAGCAGGCGGTCAACTTTTTGAAAGAACGGATGAAAAACCTGATCCTCCAAACCCGTTCGCAAAGCATCACCGCCGTTTTAGAAAAGAGCAACTACCACATCGCCAATACCCTGTTCGAAGATTACATGAAAATATTCGGCTACCAGGACATTTTAATGCTCGATAAAAAGGGAAACGTCCGGTTTTCGGCAAAACGCAATCAAGCCGAATCATCCGGCGCCGATATTGACGCATTAAACACCCCCGCCCTGTCCCGGCTGGCCGAAACCGCCATTGAAAAAAATGAACCGGTCATGTCCGATATTATCGACTATGCGCCCCGCCAATCGAATTCGATTTTCATGGCCGCCCCGATTTCGGACCCAGAGGGCAAAATCACGTCCGTACTGGCCTATCAAATCAAAGCCGACCAGATTTCGGCCTTGATGAATAACGATGCGGGTTTCGGCAAAACCGGGGAAACCTACCTGGTCGGAGCCGACAAACGGATGCGAAGCGCCTCCCGGTTTACGAAAAAAGACGCCGTCTTGAACAGAAAAATCGAATCTCCCGCGATCGAAGAAGCCATCAACGCACAAAACCCCGATACGCGTAAAATGACCGATTACCGGGGCCAAAAAGTATTAAGCGCCTATGCACCGCTTCACCTTGATAAACGCATCGGTGCCGATTTTGACTGGACCATTGTCACCAAGATCAATACCAGCGAGGCCTATGATTTTCTAACCAACCTCCGGGTCAATTATTTCTGGACCGTGGTCCTTTTGATCGTATTGGTCGGCATATTCGGTTTTTTCCAGTCCCGATCCATTGCCCAGCCCTTAAAAACCCTGTCCCGGCATGTTCTGCGCATGGATGAGGGCGATTTTTCCAAAGAACTCGAAGCAAACGGCCGCGACCGCAACGATGAAATCGGCATCCTGCTGCAGACCTATAACAGCGGCACCCGCCGTTTCCGCCACCAGATCGCCCAGATCAAGGATTCGAGCAACATTTTGCTCTCCTCGATCAGCCAGATTTCGACCACCGCCTCCCAACTGTCTTCAAGCGCCTCGGAAACCTCGAGCTCCATCAGCGAAGTGACCACCACCATGGAAGAAGTCAAGCAGACCTCCGAGGTGTCGAAGGAAAAAGCGGAAAATGTTTCCCAGAGCGCCGAGCGAACGTCAAAAATCTCTCATGCCGGCAAGGAAGCCACCAAAAACACCATGGAGGGGGTCAACCGGATCAAAAACGAAATGAACTACATCGCAGAAAGCACGGTGAAATTAAGCGAACAGACCCAGCGCATCGGCGAGATCATCAACACGGTCAACGACATCGCCGATCAATCCAACATCCTGTCGGTCAATGCCGCCATTGAAGCTTCCAAGGCCGGCGAACACGGCAGGGGCTTTGCCGTGGTGGCCCAGGAGGTCAAATCCCTGGCCGACCAGTCCAAAGAAGCCACCAACCAGATCAAGACCATTTTAAACGACATCCAGAAAGCCACCAGTGCGGCGGTGATGGCCACCGAACGCGGCACCAAGACCGTTGAGGAGGCCGTGGAACTGTCCGAACAGGCTGGCGAGGCCATTGACCGGCTTTCTTCAAACGTTTCCGAATCTTCGGAGGCGGCCATGCAGATCACGGCCTCGACCCAGCAGCAGATGTCGGGCATGGACCAGCTTTCCCAGGCCATGGAAAGCATCAATGACGCCACCCTGCAAAACCTCGACAGTGTCAAGCAGCTCGAAGAAGCCATAAAGAACCTCGAATCCATGGGCCAGACCCTGCGGCAATTCGTGCAGAACTATAAGACATGATCCATCAAGGTCAATGAATCCGATGAACCCGAGCGAACTTGAAAAAAGACTGCTGCAGGCCTTTGCCGAAGAAGCAGAAGAGCGTTTGGAAAACCTCTTTTCCCGGCTCACCGAGATAGAAAACACCGAAGACGCAGCCGTCCGGCAGGAAATTCTGGAAGTCGTCTTCCGGGAGGCCCACAGCCTCAAAGGTGCGGCCCGCTCGGTGAACCTGTCTGCGATCGAGCATTTGTGCCAGTCCATGGAAAACGTGTTCGGCCTGTTGAAATCCGACACCATCGGCTTTTCCGGCCCGCTTTTCGACACCCTGCACGAAGCCGCCAAATACGTATCGCAGTATATTGCCGCAGAACAAGGCGCCCGCCCGGAAATTGAGACGCAAATGCACCAACTCGCCCAGACGTTGGCGGAATTTAGCCGAGAAGAGGAGGCACAACCCCATGGGCCCGCAGAAACAGCCGTCGGCCAGACGGAATCGGCTACAGCAGAAAAGGCTCGACCCCCGGAAACAACGCCTGCCGAAAATGGATTCATTTCCGCGGCGGAGACTGCATCCGATTTTTCCGGAACCGATGCGGACGACAGCGCGCCGGACAAATCCCAGGCCCAGCCCAGGGCCCTTCAATCCAATACGGTGCGCATTGCTTCGGACAAACTCGACGCCCTGCTATTAAAGGCCGAGGAACTCATCGCCTTCAAACAGATCACCGCACAGTACTTCGACCGGGCCTCGACACTGCAAAACACCATCGAGACCCAGCTCAAGTGGCAGAAAAATATGGAAGACGACATCTCCGAACTGCGGCAACACAATGAAAAAAGCGGTAAATACGGACAGTTGCTCTCCTTTTTGACATGGATCACCGAAAGCCACCAGCAATCGGCCCACCAGGGCAAAGACCTGATCAAAAATATCGAACAGGGAAACCGGACCATATCGACCATGGTCGACGACCTGTTAAACGACGTCAAAGACACCACCTTGATGCCGTTTTCCTCCTTACTGGCCATTTTGCCGCGGATGGTGCGCGATATTGCAAAGGAGCAGAAAAAATTCGTAGATCTCACTGTTTCGGGAGGCGAAATCGAGGTTGACAAACGCATCCTCGAACGCATAAAAGATCCGATTATTCACCTGATCCGAAATGCCGTCGATCATGGCATAGAAGCACCGGAGCTCCGGAAAAATCTCGGCAAGCCCGAAAAGGGCCGCATTGCCATATCCGTCGTTCAACTGGAAAGCAACCGGGTGGAAGTCACCATAGAAGACGACGGCGACGGAATCGATATGGAAGCCATACAATCAAAGGCCATAAAGACGGGCATTGTCCGGCAACAGGATGTGGAAACCCTATCGGAAACCGAAACACTGGGGCTGATTTTTCATTCCGGGCTTTCCACCAGTCCCCTGATATCGGAAATATCGGGCCGGGGCCTTGGCATGGCCATTGTCAAGGAATCTATCGAAGATATCGGCGGCCGGATCGACATCACGCATACAAAGGGTAAAGGCACCGCCTTCAAGCTCGAACTGCCGATCACCCAGGCCACTTTCCGTGGCATTCTCGTCTTTGTAGCCGATCAATACTACATATTGCCCAATGCCCAGGTCCAGCACGTGGTCCGGTTTTTGCCCGAAGCCATCTATCATATCGAAAATCGCCCCATGATCCGGGTCCAGGAGCAGGCGGTACCGGTAGCGTTTATGGACGCGGTATTCGGCCTTGATGCCCCGAAGAGCCGCCGGCCCCGGATTTATACGGCCCTTTTGATCGGCGATGCGGCCAATCCCGTCGCATTCGTGGTCGATTCCGTGGTAAATGAACAGGAAGTACTGGTCAAAAATCTCGGCAAACAGCTCGAAGGAATGACCCACATTGCCGGTGCCACCGTGCTCGGCTCCGGGCAGGTCGCGCCCGTTTTAAACGTCCATGAGCTAATCGCCACGGCGGCGGGCAAAGACTTTTCCACGGCAATGCCGGCGCCCGCAGAAGAAGGGGAAGAAGCCGAGGCCAAGCAACCGGCCGTGCTGGTGGTCGAAGACTCGTTTACCTCGCGTACATTGTTGAAAAACATCCTGGAAGCAGCCGGATACCGGGTCCAAACGGCAATCAATGGCGAAGACGGCTATCAGATGCTCAAATCCAATCCGTTTGACATGGTGGTCTCCGACGTGGAGATGCCCCGGTTAAACGGATTCGAGCTCACGGAAAAAATCCGTGCCGATACCGGAATGGCCGAAACGCCGGTGATTCTTGTCACCAGCCTCGACTCCCGGACCGATCGGGAAAAAGGCATTGACGTGGGCGCAGATGCCTATATTGTGAAAAGCAGCTTCGATCAAAGCAATCTGCTGACGGTGATGGAACAACTGATTTAAACCGATACGTTCGACGTTACAATCGAAGGATACGGACACTACTATGCAGCAAAGTCTCGAGATCATGCTCGTTGAAGACAGCCGGACCCAGGCGCTGAAATTTCAACTCATGCTGGAAAGCCACGGCTATCATGTGGAGGTGGCGCAAAACGGGCTGGAGGCGATGAACATGCTTTTAAACAACCACATATCCATCGTCATCTCGGACTGGGTCATGCCCGAAATGGATGGCTCGGAATTGTGCCGCGCCATCCGCCAGCATGATTTCGGCGGCTATATCTATATCATCCTGTTGACCGCAAAGGACGCCAAGGCCGATATCATCGAGGGGCTAAAAGCCGGTGCTGACGATTATCTGACCAAACCGGTCGATGATGCGGAATTAATGGCCCGCCTGACCACAGCCGAACGTATCATCACCCTCGAAAAAGCCTTAAAAAGGCGCAACCAGGAAATCGCCCTGCTTTCCATCACAGACCCGCTGACCAAGGTTCATAACCGGGGCTATTTAAACGACCACCTGCCCATTGCCTTCAAGCGGGCCAGACGCTATAATCTGCCGCTTTCAGTGGTAATCTGCGATATCGATCATTTCAAAATCATCAACGACCGGCACGGCCATCAGGTCGGCGACCAGGTGCTGATCGCATTTGTCGAGTGCCTCAAAAACGCCCTGCGGCAGGATCTGGACTGGATGGCCCGCTACGGCGGCGAGGAATTTATCATGGTGTTGCCGGAAACCGAGCATGACGGGGCCATAACGGCGGCCGAACGCTTCCGCCAGCTCATTGCCGATATGACGGTTGCCACCGAAGAAGGAGAAATCCGGGTCACGGCCAGTTTCGGCATCGCCACGCTGACACCGCAATCCGGCCAGAGCCACCTTGATACCGACGAAATGATCAAAGCCGCCGACCGGTGCTTATATGAAGCCAAAGAAAAGGGACGCAACCGCATCGTCGGGACAGAAATATGATCAGAGTTTTAATTGTCGACGACTCTCAAACCACCCGGGCATACCTGCGGCATGTCATTGAAGCCGATCCTTCCCTTGCACTGGTCGGTGAAGCCAAAAACGGCCATGAAGCGGTGCTGCAGACGGCAAAACGCAGACCCGACGCGGTGATAATGGACATCCAGATGCCCGAAATGGACGGCTACGAAGCAACCCGCCGGATCATGGCCAAATCGCCGGTGCCCATCATCGTGCACAGCACGCTGGTCGCCCCTTCGCAGTCCGCCAATATTTTCGCCGCCATGCAGGCCGGAGCCGTGGCCGTAGCGGAAAAACCGCCGGGCATCGGCCATCCGGAAAGCGATTTTTTAACCCGCAAGCTGCTCAAAACCGTTAAGCTGATGTCCGAGGTCAAGGTCGTCCAGCGGCGAAAACCCGGCGAAAAGGCAAAGGCCGTCCTGCCCGCCGCGCCCGCTGCGGGCTTGCAGAAATACAAACCCGCCGTGATCGGCATCGGGGCCTCCACCGGCGGGCCGCCGGTTTTGCAGTCCCTGCTTGCCGGTCTGCCGGCCGATTTTTCCATCCCGATTGTCATTGTCCAGCATATTGCCCGGGGGTTTCTGGGGGGAATGGTGCACTGGCTGGGCCAGGAGTCGCACCTGCGGCTTGCCATTGCCGAATCCGGAAACCGCATTTGCCCCGGCCATGTCTATTTCGCCCCGGAAGACACCGACATGGCAGTTGGCGCCAATTTCACCCTCCGGATCACCCGGCCGCAATCGACCGGACGGGTTTTCCGGCCGATCAGCCACATGTTTTCCGCCCTTTCCAAAAGCTTTCGGCAAAACGCTTTGGGCGTTTTGCTGACGGGGATGGGCAATGACGGGGCATCGGGACTAAAAGAAATGAAAGCCGCCGGCGCTCGGACCATCGTCCAGGACCGGGACAGTTCGGTTATTTTCAGTATGCCCGCAGAGGCCATCAAGCTCGACGCGGTGGACTACGTGCTGTCGCCGCAAAACATTGTCGATTATATCATTTCCTTAGACAGCCCAAAACAGAAAGAAAAAAACGGCAACGCTGCCGAACCGAGCGACTGACCGATATCCGGGCCACGGGCCGAACCGTCACCGCATTGCTTGACCTCTGCCCGTTTTATTGATACCTATTGCCTAAACTGTGCGAATCAGGTTTTTTAGAAAATCTAATTTGCTGCGGGGTTTCCAATTCATCCAATCGGTCGCATAGGGGTTCAGGAATAACATGTATCGCGAAAATTACATCAACTCGCTTCGCGCTGAAATGGTGGATCTGGTAAGCAACTACCTGTCGCCTGTGGCGCTGAAATACGGCTACAGCGACGTTTCCCTGGAAACCACCATCAAGTGGCGGCCGATGGTGCTGATTCTGGGCAATTACTCCTCCGGCAAATCCACACTGATCAACGAATTTTTAGGCGCTGACATCCAGGCCGTCGGCCAGGCGCCCACCGACGATTCCTTTACCATCATCACCTATGACGAGCAGGCTCCGGATGAAACAGAAACCCGGATTACCGAGGTACGCGACGGCAAATATCTTTTAAACGACCCGGATTATCCGTTTGAGATCCTGAAAAAACACGGGCAGCGCTTTGCTTCGCATTTCCGTTTAAAACGGGTCAATTCCCCGTTTCTGCGCAACCTGGCCTTAATTGATACCCCGGGGATGCTCGACAGCATCACCGAACGCGACCGGGGCTACAACTACCAGGATGTCATCGGGGACATGGCCCAGCTGGCCGATCTGGTGCTCGTGCTGTTTGATCCGCACAAGGCCGGCACGGTCCGCGAGGCCCATACCAGCGTCCGGGAGACCATCGCCACGCGGACGTACGAAGACCGGGTGCTGTTCGTGTTGAACCGGATCGACGAATGCGCCTCCCTGAGCGATCTGCTCCAGGTATACGGCACGTTGTGCTGGAATTTGTCCCAGATCACGGGCCGCAAAGACATTCCGCCCATTCATTTGACCTATTCCTCCCGCTCGGCAAAAAATGCGGAAACCATCACCCACTCCGACGCGCAGAGTTTTCTCTATCACCTGCAGAACCAGCGCAAGAAATTAAAAGAAGCCGTACTGGAAGCCCCCCAGCGGCGCCTGGACAACCTGGCATCGTTTATCGAAACCCATTCCGAGCGCATGGACTTATTTCTCGAAGGCTTGATCGCCTATCGCCTGCGGATGAGGAAATTCCGGTTCAAGGTCTGGCTCATCGGCCTGCTCGTCGGTGCTGGTGCCGGTGCTGCGGCGATGTTTGGCGAAATTGCCGCCGGGATTTTCGGCGGCATCGAGCATCCTTTGGTGTTGGCATCCGGTGCAGCGGTTGTGGTGCTCGTACTGATTGTATACGGCTTGCTGCCGGTTCGATATTTCAACCGGAGGTTTTTAAAAAACCAACTCAAACATTTAAACCATCTCATTTCCCTGGAGACCCAGACCCGCAAAGACAACTGGCAGGCCGTCCGGGAACTGGTCGCCAAATACCTTCAGAAATCCAACGGAAAATTCTCCCTCGGTTTGGTCCGGCAGGATTACCAGACCGTCCACCGGGTCTATACCCACGGCACCCGGGAAGTGCGCAAGGCGTTAAACGAACTGACCGATATAATGGCCGATCAAGACGTGATGGAAGATATGGCCTCACCCATTGACACCCGGGACCCGGACCATCCACCGTCATTGAGCGAAACACAAGACAGCGAAACACCGGGGACAACAAATGATCGCTCGGCGCAGAAGTGACCATGGCCGGCCGCATCACCGCCATCACCCCCCAGAAACGAAACCGGCGGCGGGCCAGCGTATTTATTGACGACCACTACGCGTTTTCCCTCTTTATGACTACGGCCGCCGCTTTGCCCATCGGCAAAAAACTAAGCGACGAGGAACGCGAAGCGCTTCTGCTCGCTGACCAGCAGGAACAGGCCTTTGACCGCGCCCTGCATTATCTGAAATTCCGACCCCGCAGCCGGATGGAAATGATCCGGTATTTAAAGGGCAAGGGATTTTCCGACACCGCTGTTGATGCGACCATTCGGCGCCTGGAATCGTATCAATACATCGATGATACGGCATTTGCCCGCTTCTGGATTGAAAGCCGGCAGCGGCACCGCCCGCGCGGCGCATTCGGCCTGCGCTTCGAGCTCCGGGAAAAAGGTGTTGCCGATACCGTCATCGAGGATCTGCTGGCAGACTATGATGAAAATGCGGCGGCGTGGCGGGCGGTTGCGCCCAAGCTCAACCGGTGGGCGAACCTGTCGGAAAGGGCCATGAAAGAAAAGATCTACCGGTTTTTAAGACAACGCGGGTTTGCCTCCACCACTTGTGCGGATGTATTTCAAGAAGCCGACCGGCAAAGAGGCGAATTTTGAGGCCGGGGGGTTGGAGGTATAAGGTTTGAGGGGTAAGGAAAAAAAAAATCAAGGTTGATGCTGTCGTAAAAAGTCGATTTTCGAATGGCAAAGTAAAAAGTTCAAGGTGTACGGTGTAGATGGGTAAAGGAAAGCCCCTTTAAAATAAAATCCGCCATGGTGCGGCGCAGCTTTTCGAGATCGGTGTCTTTCCGGACCAGCAGGAAATAAAACAGGCTGCGCTCAAAAAGCCCGAACAGGAATACGGCTGCAATTTCGGGATCTTCGGTTTTTAAAAACCCCTTTCTTGCCCCGTTTCGGATCTGCTCTTCAATCAATCCCAGAAAAACCGACAGCATTTCTTCGTAAATTTCCTTGAAAAGGCCCCCGTTGCCGATGCCCTCGCGAAACAAAAGTTCGGCCACGTCCAGGTTTTCGCCGTAAACGGCCAGCAGGTCGTCAATGACGGTCAAGACATTCTGCCGGATCTCTTCTGCCGTGTCGCCGTCGAACAGGTGCTCGGTGCGCTCGATAAACAACTTCCTGATCTGCTCGATAAAAGCATTGCAGACGAAACGAAACACCTCGTCTTTTGAACGGAAATAATTGTAAAACGTTCCCTGGGCTACCCCGGCCTCGGCGACGATATCCGATACACGGGTTTTCTGGAAACCATGCTGCTGAAACATCCGGATGGCGGATGCAATCAAGGTATCCCGGGTATGGGGATCACCGTAAGACATTGCGCATTCTCCGTGCCCGCAAAAGCGGTACAGAAACAACCCATTATAATAAAACCGAAAAAATAACGCCCCTGCAAACTACCGCAGGACCTTATCCCTCCGGCCCTCATACTCCCTCAGTCCCTCAGTCCCTCAGTCCCTCAGTCCCTCAGTCCCTCAGTCCCTTAGTGCCTCAGTCCCTCAGTCCCTCAGTGCCTTAGTCCCTTCTCCCTCACCCCGCAAACTCCTCGGCCAGCGCCTTGTAATCCCGGGCGCCGTTGCTGGTTGTGCGGTAAAAGACCACCGGCTTGCCGGCATCGGAGCTGGCGGCAATGGTCGTATTGTTGCGGATCGGGGTTTGATAGACCAGGTCGCAGTACCGATCATCGGATCGAAGCCGGTCAAGGATATCGAGGCTCACACGCGTGCGCTGATCGAAAAATGTGGGAATCACCCCGGAGATCTCAATATCGGGATTGATATCCGTGCGCACCGCCTCGATGGTATCAAACAATTCCGCCAAGGCACGGTACGCATAGGGCTGGGTCTGGCAGGGCACCAGGACCTCGCTGGCAAAGGCAAACACGTTTATGGTCAACAAGGACAGACTGGGGGGGGTATCGATCAGGATGACGTCGTAGTCGCCGATGATATCGGCCAACGCATCGCGCAGTCGCGATTCCCGCCCGGCTTCGTCGACGAGCTCGACTTCCGCGCCGGCCAGGTCCGAATGGGATGGAATCAGCGACAGGTTGTCCCACTTGGTCTTGCAAACGGCGTCAGCGGCCGCATACTCGCCGGGCGAATTGATTAAATCATAGATGTTGGGCATTTCGTCATCGATCTGGATACCGACACCGTAGGTGGCATTGTGCTGGGGATCCATATCCACGATCAGCACCTTCTGGCCCCGGGCCGCCAATGCCGCCCCCAGGTTCACCACCATGGCGGTCTTGCCCACCCCGCCCTTTTCGTTGGCCACCGCCACAATCCGTGTCTGATTTACGGCCATTGCACGCCTCCTTTACTGGTTGCCGCCGCAGTAACAGGTAATCTGCTTTGGGTTCTTTGTGCCCTCCTGGGAACTGTTTTGTTATGTATCACCGACAGGCACGAGGGGTTGTTTTTTCCCACAGGTGCAAAACGGTTCCCCTTACGGGCCATCCGGGGTGATTTTTTGCTGCAATTCATTCATCCGGTCCTGGATTGCCGTGAGTTGCCCGCGGATATCATCAATGGTGGCCAGGGCGCGGTTTTTGCTTTCCTGACTCTGATCGGCCATGGCTTTAAACTGTGAAAGATCGGTGTGATAGCTGGCAAACCGCTGAATCAGCCGGGTTTGCATCTCGTTTGACACCCCGTCGATCAATTTGAAAAGGTACTGAAACTTGATGTTTTCCCGGTAGTTCTTGAAATGAAACACCAGCGAGTTCTCCGTTTCCTTTTTCATCCGGGAAACCCCGCTTTGCAAAGCCGGCACATCGGCTTCGGGTTTTGCGTCTTTTTTCCGGCTCAGTTTTTTCAAGGCATTGACAAACCGGTAAAATCCCAGCTTCATGAAGGCCTCGGTCTGTATCGCCTTGGTATAGGCCAGGGTGGCAGACGCCGAAGGCAGCGAAAGATCCTGGTTTTGTTTAACCGATTCAAGTTCAATGTCCTGGGTCACATTTTCCGGTACCGCCGGCTCTGCCTCCATGCCCGAATTCTGGAAATCGGTCAGGGTTTCATTGACCATGGCTTCATAGGGGCGGGTAACGGATTCGAAATAGGTTTTAATATCGCCTTCTTTTTCCTTGATGAATCCAAACAGCACAGGGTTTACGGTTTCGGCCATATAGCGGTCCAGATCCTGTTTAAACGCCTGAAACACCGTCAGCAGGGTTTCCGAAAACCCGTTTTCGGCCAAAAACTTGCGATACGATTCATAGGAGACCGTGTAGTTCCGTACGAATTCGATAACGCCGGGCACCACCTCGCCGTGCCGGGGATCAAAAAAACGGTCGACTTCCGACTTGAGTTCCCGTTTCAACTGCCCCGCCGCCCCGTCAAGGGTACTTTGGATCATTGATTTGACCCGTTCGGTTTTTTTCTGATGCTGCTTGATTTTCTTGATCCGGGCGGTGGCGTCTTCGGCATTGGCGGATAAAATATCGCGGTTCATCGACAGCCAGTTCCGGAAATCATTGATCAGAATATAAATCCGCTGCAAGTGATTGCGCAGCAAAAGGCTGTATCGCTGATCCGTAATCAGTTTGCCGAAATCGTTTTCAAACCGCTGCTTTTCCCCATCGGAAAACGACACCAGGGCAGTATCGGAGTCCCACTGTTGAAGCTGCATGCGTTCTTTTTCGCCCAGATCGTCTCTTTGAGCGGAATAAAGGTAATAAAGGGCCGAAAACACGTATATGGCAGGCGACGGGGTAATCAAGGCGATATCGTTTCGGATCGTCTCCGTCACACGCTCGAGATCCTTTGTGGATTCATGCTCGTTGAAATCGCAGTTGACCACGAACAGGACATGGGACATGCCCACCATGTTTTCGATCATGGTCAAAAACTTGATATCCGCCTGCCGCAAACCCGTGCGGCTGCTGACCAGGTATACCACCAGATCGGCCGTGCGCAGGTAATCCTGGATCATGGCCAGATGAAGGGGATTGGGAGAGTCGCTGCCCTGACAGTCGGCGATTTCAATGTTGGTGGCCATGTCGCCGGTGTTGATTTCCAGGGTGATGTCTTTGAGATAAACGGATAGAGATTCCGAGCGGACATAGCTTTTATGCTCGCCAAACCGGCCATCGTCATAGGTCACGGTCTCGGTGGCCGAAGAGATGATGTCCTTGACCGTATCGTATCCCTTCAGATAGGCGTTTAACAGCACCCCGTTGACGTTTCGCGAATCTTTGGTCAGAAAGTGCCGGGCTTCCAGGGCAT
>JBNJEA010000032.1:0-26844 GCA_051745395.1 Thermodesulfobacteriota bacterium
TGTGGCTGACAGCACTTTTTTACTGCATCTTCGAACTCGTGGGCGGCTACCGACGGGCTGAAACCCCGGCACAAAAAGACCGGATCCGATACCTGCTCTACGGCTTCGTTCTCACCGCCATGCTCAGTTTGACCAACACCCCGGCCATTTATGGATATGAAATCTATCCGCTCGGCTCGTTTGTCTTTATATCCCTGTTTCTGCTGGCCTATGGCCTGTTTAAATACAACATGCAACTGGCCGCCCAGCAGCTGAGAAGCGTCATCTTCCATATCGGCCACTGGAGCATCGCCGGCAGTATCGCCCTGGCATCCGCCCTGCTGCTGCCCGTATCTTCGGTGGGCGTAAAATGCACGGCCGGCATTGTAGTGGCCATGCTCTGTTTTTGGCCGGTGCAAATCGTCTGGAACCGGGTGTTAAACCGCTTTTTCACCCGTTCGCCGAATTATTTGCACAAATCCTACTATGAACTGACCTATCAGCTCTCCGGCATCCATCGGCTGCAATCGCTTTACGAAATCACCGCGGACTGGTTGTTTTCCATATTTATGAATTGCCGGTGCGCCATGGTCTTTTTCACCGAAGAAGACCGACATTTCCATGGCTGGGGCAAATGGAACCCGGATTACGCCGGCGGTTTTCTCTCTGCGTTGCCCCCTTTGCCCGACGGGGATCAACGCCTTCAAATCGCCGACAGCCATCCTGTTGTCCGTCGGCTGGCGCAGCAGCGCACCGCCATCGTCACCCGAAACACCCTGGATCGATGGCTTTCCCAGGACCTGCCGGCCACAGACGAAACGGACTGGATCCAGCACGCGGGGTTGTTAATTCCCGTCTATTACCGGGATCAGCTCACCGGATTGCTGATTATCGGCGACAAGATCAACGACCGGTCCTACGCCCGGGCCGAAAAAACGATCCTGTCCAATCTCGGCATTGTGCTGGGACCGTTTATCGAAAACGCCAACATCCTCGAACACCTTGAAAAAAAGGTCGAAAAACGCACCGGGGCCTTACACGACGCCTTAAAGGAAACGGAAAACAAAAACGAACAAATCGCCAAAAAAAACGAACTCATTACCCGGCAGAACCATGTCATTTTATCCCTGTTTGACACCACCACGAAAATCCACGACATCGAGACCTTTGACAAGCTTTTCTCCTTTATCCTCGAACAGTTGCACAACCTGTTTCCGCACCTGGACTTCGGACTCATCCTCGAGGGCGGCCGGTCCGACATCCTGGAAAACGGCGTGTTTTCCGGCTTTACCGCTGCGGAACAAAACCGCATCCTGGCATACCGGGCCCGCCTTGCCGAAGACAACATCAACGGCATTATGACCGATCCGAAAGCATTCGCGTACCGGGGATCGCCGGAAGCGGTGCAATGGACACTGCTGCCCATGACCATGGGCGACCGGCGGCTGGGCAAAATGATCATCCGGGGCCCGGCGATAGACGCCGACACCCGCCGGGTCATTTCCATCTTTTTGTCCCAGGTTTCGGCCGTGGCCCAGAACAAGCTGCTGATGCACCGGCTTGAAATCATTGCCAACACCGACGGACTGACCGGGGCGGCCAACCGGAGCTATTTCGAAAAACAGCACGAACGGGCGATCCACAATGCCGCGCGATTCGAAAACATCCATTTTTCCATGCTCATTATCGATATCAACGGCTTAAAAACCGTCAACGACACCTACGGCCATGCCGTGGGCGATGAAATGCTCAATGCGGTGGCCGCCGCCCTGAAATCCATCTGCCGGGAAACCGACACCCTGTCCCGCATCGGCGGCGATGAATTCGCGATCCTGCTGCCGGCCACCCAAAGCCGGGAGGCCCGGCGGCTGCTCGAACGCATCCGGGACAAGGAAAACCGGCTGCACCTGGAATGCCGGGATGCCGATGGCAGGGCGATATCGATTGCCATCCGGGTCAGCATCGGCCTGGCCGGATCCGATGAAACCCGGCCGGAAAATGTCTTGAAACTGGCCGATCAACGCATGTATACCAACAAGGAAAAATTTTACAGCCGGGCGGCCCCATAATAAACCGCCCCCATCCAACAAAGACCGCAGAGGCAGCGACCGCAAATACCATGACCCCTATCGACGACATTACCCTGTTGTATGAAATCAGCCAGGCGCTCAACCAGCACCCGGACCTGAAAAAATCGCTCTACAACGTACTCGACATCCTGTCGAAACGCATGAACATGGTCCGCGGCATGATCACCATTTTAAACCCCATGCGCGAAGAAATCCGCATCGAGGTGGCCCACGGCATTTCCAAAACCGCGATGGAAAAGGGGAAATACAAGCCCGGCGAAGGCGTCACCGGCGAGGTCATCCAAACGGGCGAGGCGATAACCATCCCCAAAATCAGCGAATCCGAAAAGTTTCTGGACCGGACCGAAAGCCGCGGAGGAAAAAACAAACAGGAACTGTCGTTTTTCTGCGTGCCCATCAAAAAGCAACAGCAGGTCATCGGCGCCCTAAGCGTGGATCGGCCCTACGAAGGCGACTACCGCCTGGCCGAAGGGGAAAAATTTTTGTCCGTGGTCGCGGCGATGATTGCCACCAAGGTCATTCACCTCGAACGCATCCAGCGGGAAAAGCAACAACTGGAAGCGGAAAACGAGCGGTTGAAAGCCGAACTGGAAAAAAAATACCGCATCAAAAACATCGTGGGCAACAGCAACAAGATGCGCGAGGTCTACCAGATGATCTCCCAGGTGGCCCGGAGCAACGCCACGGTGCTCATCCGCGGCGAATCCGGCACCGGAAAGGAACTGGTGGCCAATGCCATCCATTACAACAGCCGGCGGGCCAGCCACCCCTTTGTCAAGATCAACTGCGCGGCACTTCCCGGCAACCTCATCGAAAGCGAACTCTTCGGCCATGAAAAGGGGGCCTTCACCGGCGCGATCCAGCAGAAACCGGGCAAATTCGAACTCGCCGACAAGGGGACGCTCTTTTTGGACGAAATCGGCTCCATCTCCCACGAGGTACAGGCCAAGCTGCTGCGGGTACTCCAGGAAAAGGAATTCGAACGCGTAGGCGGCACCAAAACCATCAAAATCGATGTGCGCATCATCGCGGCGACCAACAAGAACCTGGAAGACGCCGTGGCCGAAGACCAGTTCCGCAGTGATCTTTACTACCGCATCAACGTCTTTCCCATTTACCTGCCGCCGCTGCGGGAGCGCCGGACCGATATCCTGGCGCTGGCCGACTTTTTCCTGGAACGCTACGCCCGGGAAAACGGAAAGGAAATCCTGCGGTTTTCCACGCCGGCCATTGATATGCTCATGGCCTATCACTGGCCGGGAAACGTCCGGGAGCTGGAAAACTGCATCGAACGCGCCGTGCTGTTGTGTGAAGGCAAGGTCATCCACAGCTACCATCTGCCGCCGACGCTGCAGACCGGGGAAGAATCCGATACCCTGCCATCGCAGACCATGGCGGATGCAGTGGCGAAACTGGAACGGGAGATGATCATCGACGCTTTGAAACACACCCGCGGCAACATCTCCCGGGCCGCCAAAACACTGGGCTCCACCAACCGCAAAATCGCCTACAAAGTCCAGAAATACGGCATCAACGCGCGGCAGTACCAGTGATCTTCCTTGATTACAGGGCGTTGGGCCCCCGCTCGCCGGTGCGGATCCGGATCGTGTCATCCAGAGAGTGGACAAATATCTTGCCGTCGCCGATTTTGCCGGAATAGGCGGTTTTCTGTACCGTGTCGATGACCTGCTCGACCAGATCGACATTGACAACGATTTCGATTTTCAACTTGGGCACGAAATCCACGGCGTACTCCGCCCCCCGGTAGACCTCCTTGTGGCCTTTCTGCCGGCCATAGCCCTTGACCTCGGAGACGGTCATCCCGTGGACCCCGATATCATTTAAAGCTTCCTTGACATCATCTAGCTTAAACGGTTTGATCACGGCTTCAATTTTTTTCATTTCGGTGCAACTCCTTTCCCTTTCATGGCGGATTTACGCCACGTAAAAATATCATTTCAGACGAAAACGAATTCGAAAAATCGTTGTGTTGACAATTGACAAAAAATCCTAGTTCATTGTAGTTTTTTCGTCAATCCATTCATAATCCCGACCCATTCGATTCCGGGACGTATTCCAATTTCTGTTTTCATAACAACCGGGGCAGCCATGACGCTTACAATTTTCATCAATTCCGACGACACGGCCACCTTTTGCTGTCCGGCTTGCGGCAAAACCCGCACGGCCGACGCATCCCGCTTCATGAACCGGGAAAAGACCGTCAAGGTCAACGCCAAATGTGCATGCGGCCACCAGTATACGGTCTTTCTCGAAAGACGGAAACAATATCGCAAGACCACGGACCTGCCGGGCATTTTCCGGTGCAGTCCCGAAAATACCCGCCTGCTGACCGCCCCGCATAAGGATCATATGACCGTGGTCAACATCTCGCGCACCGGCATGCGGCTGAAAATCAACAACATGCCCAACCTGCACGAAGGCGACTACTTACACGTCGAGTTTTACCTCGATGACAAGCATCACTCGCTGATCGACCGGGATGTCTTCGTAAAAAACATCAACGCCCCGTACATCGGCGTAGAATACGCCCATCGCACCCACCACGACAGCATTATCGGCTTTTACCTGTTCCGGTAGCCAGATAGCGGGCCCAGATCGCATTGACCCGCCGCCGCAATTCCCGGAACCGCTTTTCCGGCAAAATGGCCGGTTTTTCCTGAAGATTGAGCCGGTGAACAAAATAGCGGTAGATCAGGTAGGCCTGCTTTAATGAATGAGCGGTCAAATCATCGATGATATCCGACAAGGCCAGGGCGTTTAACTGCCGGACCACGTCGGTCCACCGGCGCAATTGCGCATGCTGATCGGCATGCAACAGGATCAGGTACTGCACCAGAAATTCGATATCGATGATGCCGCCGGGGTCCTGCTTTAAATCAAACCGGCCCGGTTTTGCCCGCACATGGGCCTTGCGCATTTTTTCGCGCATCCGGACCACAGTGTCTCTTAAGACCGCGGGATCACGGGAAATGGCAATGACTTGCTCCCGGATTTCGGCAAACCGGGACAATACTGCCTCGTCGCCGATAATGGGCCGCGCCTTGATCAGCGCCTGGTGTTCCCAGGTCCAGGCATCCCGGCGCTGGTATTGCTCGAAGCCGTCAATGTGGGAAACCAGAACGCCGGCGTTGCCGCTGGGACGCAGGCGCAGATCGGCTTCATACAATTTGCCCGTGGACGTGGGGGCGGAGAGAAAATGAATAATACGCTGCCCCAGCCGGGCGTAAAACTCGGAATTGAAAATGGACTTCAACCGGCCGCCTTCCGTATGGCCCTGCTGTGCGGTATGTAAAAAGACCAGGTCCAGGTCCGAACCGTAGCCGAGCTCAAAGCCGCCGAGCTTGCCGTAGGCGATGCAGGCAAACCCCATTTCCCCGTCTGCGGCGCCGTTCAGGTGCGATGGCCTGCCGTAGCGCTCCACCAGATGGCGCCAGGTAAGATCCAATGCGGCAGCCAAAATTGTTTCGGCCAGATAGGTCAGCCGGTCACTGACCTTCATCAACGGCAGGTTGCCCGTGACATCGGCAGCCACGATGCGGAAGGTGTTGACCTGCTTAAACACCCGCAATTCATCCATCTGCATTTCCACGTCATCTTCGGCAATGCGAGAAAGGCGCTCGGACAGCTCGGCAGACAACGCGGCCTTGTCCAGCGGATCATACAGGGTACGCACATCCAGCAGTTCGTCGAGCAGCAGGGGATGGCTGCTTAAAAAGGAAACGATCCAGGGGCTGATCCGGGCCAGCCGGACCAAGTGCTGCAGCGCACCGGGGTTTTCCAGCAGCAGCGATATATAGCAACTGCGCCGCAGAATCGATTCGATCAGCGACATGAGACGCGTAAACACCAGCACCGGCCGATCGGTTTCAATGGTAAAGCGCAGCATCTGCGGCATCAGCCGGTCGAGTCGCTCCCGGCTGTGACTTGCGATATCGGTGGATTCGGCGGCTTCCCGGAGATTGTCCAGGGCGCACAGCACGGCCTCGGGCTCATCAAAGCCCGCCGTTTCCAGAATTTTACGATTGCGGGCGCGGTCTTCGGGGTGCTGCCAGACGGTTTCAATCTGCTCGTCATCCTCGGCTTCCGGGATTTCCGGCGACAGCAGTTCATGGAAATGGCTGTGGACCCGGTCCATGTGCTCGGTTAACTGTTTATGGAAGGCCGGCCAGTCGGCAAAACCCATGGCTACGGCCAGGCGCATTTGCCCGGCCGCCTCTGCGGGCAGGCTATGGGTCTGCATATCATCATACATCTGGAGGCGATGTTCCGTGTTGCGCAGGAAAATATAGGCGGAAAACAGCTCTTCGTAGACCTGCCGGGCGATACAGCGGTCTTTCATCATGACCAGCAACACCTTGAGCAGGCGGCGTTCCCGGTAGCGCGGATCGATGCCGCCGCGGATGAGCTGGAAAATCTGCCCGAAAAATTCGATTTCCCGGATGCCCCCGGTACCGTGTTTGATGTTGCCGCTCAGGCCCTTGCGAATGACCTGGCGCTCGATTTTGTTTTTCATCTCCCGCAGCGACTCGAAGGTGCCGTAATCCAGGTACCGCCGGAAAACAAACGGCTGCAGGCGCTCTAAAAGCCATTGGCCGGCCGATACATCCCCGGCGATGACCCGGGCCTTGATCAGGGCGTAGCGTTCCCACTCCCGGCCCAGCGTCTGGTAATAGTTTTCCATGCCGTCAAAACTCATGACCAGGGGCCCGGCATCCCCATAGGGCCGCAGCCGGGTGTCGACGCGGAACACGCTGCCTTCGACCGTGGACTTGGCCAGCACATCGATTACCCGCCGGCACAGGCGGGTAAAAAACTCCTCGTTCGGCATGGCCGATGGGCCGCCCTCGGTTTCTCCGGCTTCCGGGTAAGCGAAAATCAGGTCGATATCCGAAGAAAAATTCAACTCCCGACCGCCGAGCTTGCCCATGCCGAGGACCACGAGCTGCTGCGGCACCCCCTCGGCTGATACCGGGCAGCCATAGCGTTCACAGGCCAGATGGTGCAGAAAATCCAAGGCATGGATCAAGCAGGCATCGGCCAGGGCCGAAAGATCGCTCATGGTTTCAAACAGGTCGCAACGGCCGGAAAGATCGCGCCAGGCGATGCGGACCATTTCCCGGTTGCGCAGCCGGCGCAGGCCGGTGCCCAGTTGCTCCTCGTCTGATGCCGCATCGCAGACGGCTTTCACCCGGCGATCGTAGTGATCGGGATCAAAATTTATCTCCAACTCGGCGCTGTCGATTAAATCCTTCAGCATGGACGGTTTTCGGATGCAGGACTTGGCGATAAAGTCACTCAATGCAAACGCCTGGCCCAGATCGTCAGCAAATTCCGAAGTCTCCGGCAAAAAAATGCCGCAGTCCTCGGCCGCCTGCCGGCAGGCGGCCAATCGGTCTTTGACCCGCTGATCGAAAAGCTCCGATTCCGCCCGGGTTGTAATGCTCGGTTGAATCACGGCAACTCCTGTTGTAACGTATATTCGGCCAGCAGCGTGTCTTGCAGGTATGTATTGGCCGGATCTGCAAAAAAGCGCCGCATCAGCTCCAGGCCCTGCGACCGGCAGACCCCGGGCACCACGGCCACCGGCCGGTTTCGGTATAACGGCGGCAACTGCTGTCTTACACAAGCGGTTCCGCCGCCCATGACGTCTTCGTATGCATAGACCACCCGCCCGATACCGGCGATCAAAATGGCGCCGAAACACATCAGGCAGGGCTCCAGGGTGGAATAAATGCTCAGCCGGCTGCCATCGAAGCCGACCGGATGTTCGTACAGGGCTTTCAACGCGACAATTTCGGCATGATCAATCTCGTTGGCCGCTTGGCCTCGGCTGGATTGCCTTCGGCCGTCGGCAATAATGCGCTCACCGCGGGAAATGACGCATCCCACAGGAAACTCCCCGCTTGCCAGCGCCTCGGCGGCCTGCTCCATGGCCGCTCCCATCAAGATTTCATCCTGCTGCCCGATTGCCATGAAGTCCTTTGCCTGCCGATACCATCCCGCGACCGACCCGTTGCTGCGGGCTTTGAAACTTTGCGTCTTGGCGCGAAATTGTAATGGCTGTTACCGGAGTAAAGCCGGATAACCAAAAAACTTTTTCTGCCGAAGCCGCACCCGCGGCCCGGCCGTCTGCCCATCTTTTCGCATTTTTGATGAAAAATTGCAAATTTTGGTTATCCGGTTGGCTCCAGTAAGTGACGAGCCGTCGAGTTACTTTTTTTTATTCTCGCGCAAAGCCGCCAAGAGCGCCAAGAATGGCTTGAAAACTTTGCGTCTTTGCGTCTTGGCGCGAAAATTTTGTGTTACTGAAGTAAAACGGATAACCGGATTGCCAATTTCATCCGAGCCGGCCGCATCCCAGCCCGGCTCGGCTTTGACGAAAGCGGCGCGATAATGTTGACAATACCGGCGATATCGGGTAGCAGTAAATTATGGTTAAACCCTCAAACGATGCACGCACCAGGACACAATCGTTTATACTGCCAAGGCCGTGCAATGCTTTCCGGCACGCGCGCCGATGCCATGCCCATCAACTTCGAAGACATCACAGTTGCAGGTACAGACCATGATTATTGGATTAGATGTTGGCGGCACCCACACGGATGTGGTTTTGCTGGGCGGAAAGGGACTGGAAAACCGGATCAAGGTGCCCACCGACACCTCGGCCCTGTTTCATACGGTTTTAACGGGCCTGGAACGGATCACCGAACACATTGACCCCCAGCAGGTCACCCATGTGGTACTTTCCACCACACTGACCACAAACGCCATCATTGAAAATAAACTGGCGCCGGTGGGCATGATCGTCACTTGCGGCCCCGGCATCCATCCGGGAAATTTCCGGACCGGTGAGTCTTTCTACACCGTTGCCGGCGCCATGGACCACAGCGGCCGCGAAATCGAGGCCGTGGATTCGGCCGCCGTCCGTGAAGCTGCCCGGCAAATGACGGCCGACGGCATCCGCCATGTGGGCGTGGTGGGCAAGTTTTCCGCCAGAAACCCGGCCCATGAAATCGAAATCGCCGAACAGATCAAACCGATGTTTGAAAAGGTCTTTTTGGGCCACCGCATATCCGGCAATTTCAGTTTCCCCCGCAGAATCGCCACAACCTTTTTAAACACCTCGGTCTACCCGGTGCACAAGACCTTTTTCGAAGCCGTCGAGTCCTCTTTGCGGCAAAAGGGCTTTTCGGTGCCGATCTACATTCTAAAAGCCGACGGCGGTACCATGGATTTTAAAACCGCCATTGACTTTCCCGGCCAGTCGATCCTTTCCGGCCCGGCGGCCAGTGTTATGGGATCGGTGGCCTTTGCCGACCCGGAAGCCGAAACCATCGTGCTCGACATCGGCGGCACCACCACGGACATGGCGGTTATGATCAAGGGCGTGCCGGTGCTCGCCCCCCACGGCGCCGAAATCAATGAATACAAAACCCTGATCCGGGCCCTGCACACCCATTCGGTGGGCATCGGGGGCGACAGCGTCGTCCGGACAGACGGCAAAACCGTAACCATCGGCCCGGACCGTGCGGGACCGGCCCTGGCTTATGGCGGCCCGGCGCCCACCCCCACCGACGCATTGTATGTGCTGGGCAAAGGCGGCCAAGGCGATCACGCGGCCGCTGAAAAGGGCATGGCGGCTATCGCCGAACGCCTCGGGGTCACCACCAAGGCTGCGGCCTACCGGGTGTTTGACCAGACGTGCCGGCAGATCCTGGAAAAGGCCCGGGAAATGGTGGACAAGATCAACAGCCAGCCCGTCTACACGGTCCATGAAGCACTGAAGGGCCACCAGATCAATCCGGATCACTTGCTGGTACTGGGCGGGCCGGCGCCGCATTTTGCCGAACACCTCCAGTCCATTTCCGGATACACGGTCGGCAAGGTGCCCGAGTGGGATGTGGCCAACGCCATCGGCACGGCCCTTTCGCGCACCACCTGCGAGGTGACCCTTTTTGCCGACACGTACAAGTGCCAGGCCACCGCCCCCGAAGAAATGATGATGGAGCAGATCCATCCCCGGTTTTCCCTCAAGGAGGCACGCGAAATGGCCCATGACCTGTTGATGAAAAAAGCCATCCGCGAAGGCGCCCACACCGAAGACCTGGAAACCGATGTCTTAGAAATGCTTGAATTCAACATGGTTCGCAACTTCCGGCTCATCGGGCGCAACTACCGGATCAAGCTCCAGGTACGCCCCGGCCTGATCCACTCCTATGAACAGGTCACCCGGCGGCTACACGGGCAGCAAAATCGGTAACCCGGGATAATTAACGGCTTACGCGCGCATAACGGAGTTTAACATGTTAAAAGCCAGACACCAAACCGGCCTTGTTTTCTTTCCGGCGTTCGACTGGGCCATTTCCGCCACACACCCGGAAAGGGAAGAACGGCTGCTTTATACCCAGGACCAGATCCTGGAAGAAGGGCTGTTCGACATTGACGGTATTCAGGAATTGAAAGCCGAGGTCGTGGATATCAAGGATGTCCAGCGGGTGCACTTCTGCGTGCCCGATGCCTGGAAAATCATGACCGAATCGCATTTCATCAGTGCGGGAGGGGCCAAAACCATCGGGCGCGCCTGCATGGAAAAGCAAATCGAACGGGGCTTTGCACTGGTGCGACCGCCGGGCCACCATGCCATGCGGGTAATCCACGGCGGCCGGGGGTTTTGCAACGTCAACAACGAAGCCATCATGATCGAATACCTGCGCCAGGCCTACGGCATCGACCGGGTGGCCATCATTGACACCGACTGCCACCACGGCGACGGCACCCAGGACATTTACTGGCACGACCCCGACACCCTGTTTATTTCCATGCACCAGGACGGCCGCACCCTGTATCCGGGATCGGGATTTTCCCGGGAAATCGGCGGGCCCACGGCGGCCGGCAGCACCCTTAACATCCCGCTGCCGCCCTATACGGCCGAAGAGGGATTTCTCTACGTCATCGATAACGCCGTGCTGCCCATACTCGACGAGTTCAAGCCGGATTTGATCATCAATTCCGCCGGCCAGGACAACCATTTCACCGATCCGTTGACCAACATGAATTTCTCGGCCAAGGGGTATGCCGATCTCACGACGCGCTTAAAAGCCGATATCGCAGTGCTTGAAGGCGGCTATTCCATCGAGGGGGCGCTGCCCTATGTCAACATGGGCATTGTCCTGGCCATGGCCGGCCTGGACTACAGCCACGTCCGGGAGCCCGATTACGACCCCGAACGGCTCCGGCAAACCGCAGAAATCACGAATTCAATTGAAAAAACATGCCGCAAGGTCCTCGATACCTGGCGGGACCGGCATAACATCCGCGAACAGCTCCAGAACAACAAAATCGTCGATGAACGGCAGCGCAGCGTCTTTTACGATACCGACGGCATTTACGAAACGCAGCTGGAAACCATCCAGCTCTGCCGGGACTGCAGCGGGGCACTCAAAATCGATTCCTCCGCCGATACCGGCGCACATGTCCTGGCCGTCCATATCCCCAGAAAAGCCTGCGGCAACTGCCGGCAAACCGGCCACCAGTGGTATGAAACCGCCGATCTGGGCCGCTACGACATGGTCATACTCCAGGACCGGCCCGAGGATCAGTACCTGGTGAGAAAGAAATGATGGTTCATGCCGTTGCACCGGCACAAACCGCTTATAGGTAACTTTAGGTTCAAGGTCTAAAGTTTAAGGTGTAAGGTCTGAGGTGTAAGGTGTAAGGTAAAAAAACCCAGTGCCTCAGTGCCTTAGTGCCGCCATTCCGGAGTTCCTTTCTGCAAAAATGCCGCCGCGGCGGAATAGAGAGCTTTTTACGAAGCCATCAAACCTTACACCTTACACCTTACACCTTATACCTTATACCTTATACCTTATACCTTACACCTTATACCTGATAACCTTACACCTTCTTCCATGCCCGGATTCCGACAAGCCCAGATCAAATCCAACCTTTCCCTCCGGCAGGCGGTTGTTGCCGCCATCCGGGATTTTTTTGTCCAAAACGGCTTTCTGGAAGTCCAGACCCCCGTCCGAATGGCCGCGCCGGCGCCCGAGCCGCACATCGATGCCGTCGCCGCAGACGGCGGGTGGCTGCAGACCTCGCCGGAGCTTTACATGAAGCGCCTGATCGCCGCCGGGTTCGAAAAGGTTTTCCAGATCTGTCCCTGCTTTCGGCAAGGCGAACGGGGGCGGCGCCACCTGCCCGAATTTACCATGCTGGAATGGTACGCGGCGGGCGCAGATTACCGGGAGATGATGGGGCAGACCGAAAACCTGCTTTACCACGTCTGCCGCAAGGTCCGGGGCGATGATCACCTGGTCTGTCAGGGCCGAAATATCGATCTAACACCGCCCTGGCCGAAACTCTCCGTGGCCGAGGCATTCGACCGGTATGCGCATATGGACATGGCCGCCGCCCTGGCCGAAGACCGGTTTGACGAGCAAATCACCATGTCCGTCGCCCCCCGGCTCGATGCCGGCCGGCCGGTGATCCTGTATGATTTTCCCGCCCAACGCACCCCCCTGGCCAAAACCTGTGCCGACAACCCGGGCCTGGCCCAGCGGTTTGAACTCTACGTGGCCGGCATTGAACTCTGCAACGCCTTTTCCGAACTTACCGATGCCGCTGAACAGCGCCGCCGGTTTGAAACGGAACTTTTTCGCCGAACGACGGCCGGCCGACCCGAATATCCCATGCCGGCGGCTTTTCTCGACGCATTGGCCGACATGCCCGAAGCGGCCGGAAATGCCCTGGGTCTTGACCGGCTGGTGATGCTTTTTGCCGATACGGACTGCATTGACGATATAACGGCCTTTGTGCCCGAAGAAGACTGACCGGCCAGGCCCCAAAAAACACGCAAAAGCCACCGAAAAGACGCCGAATGGACTTTTTCAGGCGGATTTGGCGTGTGTCGGTGATACACAACCGCATTTGCGGACCCCTCCCTGGATTCGGGAAATAAACGAACCGAATCCGTTTGACCCCTGCGGCCGGCTCAGTTATAAGGACTCCAGTGAACCCCACAGGCAAGCGCAAACGGATTTTGCAATGAAAATGCGTCCCCCATCATCTCTTCCGGCACTGTTTTTCCGGCTATGCATCCCGATCGGTTTTCTTTTTATGGCCCCCCATGCCGGAAGTGCCGGCGAAATTTATTTCTACATCGATGAACAGGGGGTCCATCACTACTCCGACGCCCCGACCTCGTCGAAATACGTACCGTCATCCCTTGATTTTCCCGAACCGGCCGGGAACTTGTCCATTGCGGCCTATGACAGCATCATCCGCGAGGCGGCCCAATCCAACGAAGTGGAATGCGCCCTGGTCAAGGCAGTGATCAAGGCGGAGTCGGCTTTCAACCCCGAGGCCGTCTCCACGGCCGGGGCCCGGGGGCTGATGCAGATCATGCCGGCCAATTTCGACACATTTGGCCTCGGCGACCCGTTTAACCCCGAAGAAAACATCCACGCCGGCACCCGCTACTTAAAGCAGCTCATAACCCGCTATGACGGCGATCTTCACCTGGCCCTGGCCGCCTACAACGCCGGGCCCAAAGCCGTGGACCAATACAGCGGCATACCGCCGTACGAAGAAACCCGAAACTATGTGGATCGGGTGCTGGCCTATTATGACCGCTACAGCCGGAAAGAGCACCCCTGATCGCTTCATCTGCCCCAACTTGCGGGATTGTTTTTTTAACAGCAACGGACCGGAAACAATTACATGACCCCTCCAATCGAAAAATTACAAAAAATTTACAACCTTTATGACCGCCACGTCGACACACTGGACCTGGCCTGCGAAAAATACTGCGCCGACTGCTGCACGGCCAATGTCACCATGACGGGGCTGGAAGGCCGCCTGATTGTCGAATCGATAAGTGCGCAAGATTATCAGCCATTCTGCCGGCGCATCACAGCCCACCGGCAGGCCCCCCGCTACCAGCCGGAAATCACCACCAACGAATATGCCCAGATCTGCATCAACGGCGAAACTCCGCCGGAAGACGGGCCTCCCGCAGACAGCGGCGCCTGTCCCCTGATCGAAAACGATGCCTGCCCGATCTATTCGATCCGGCCGTTTGGCTGCCGGTGCATGGTCTCGACCCGTACCTGCGGCCAATTCGGCCAGGCCGACATCGATGACTTCACCCTGACCGTCAACACGGTGTTTCTGCAGTGCATCGAACACCTCGACGCAGACGGCTGGTTCGGCAACTTCACCGACGTACTGGCCCGGTTGATAATAGGCGACCCAAAGGACGGCCATCCCGGCCCGACCGTTTCCAATCGCCGCCTGCCGGCGTTGCTGGTGCCTCCGCCACACCGGGAAAAAATCGACCCGATCGTCAAAGCGTTACATGCCATTATCGACGGCCCCTGAGCGGTCGGCCGCGGCGATGGCAAACTGCAATGCAATGCTTGACTTCACGGCCAAAAATATTTACAAGTTGGATTTTCTGAGACACCACTGACCCGCCGCCGATACAATCAGAAACCAGAAATGACGTGACAGCAAATCATGAAGGACAAACTGAGACAACTGGTGCGCGATGCGGCCCAAAAGGCCTATGATGCCGGCGATTTAACCTCGGATCAATTCCCGGATATCGCCATCGAGGAACCCCGTGCCGATGCCCACGGGGACCTGGCCACCACCTTTGCCCTGGCCAGCGCCTCAGCCCAGAAGATGCCGCCCCGGAAAATCGCCGCAACCATCGTCGGCCACTTAACCGATCCCGATGGCGTCATTGCCGAAACCGAAATCGCCGGGCCCGGCTTTATCAATTTTTTCATCTCACCGGCGGCATGGCATCCCGTATTGACCGAAATCCACGAAAAAGACCGATATTACGGCGCCGCCGACCTGGGCCGGGGCTGCAAGGTCCAGGTGGAATTTGTCAGTGCCAACCCCACGGGCCCCCTGCATGTGGGCCACGGCCGCGGGGCGGTGGTCGGCGACACCATTGCCGCCATTTTGTCCTTCTGCGGTTTTTTCACCGACCGGGAATACTACATCAACGATGCCGGCCGGCAGATCCACACCCTGGGCAAGTCCGTTTTTCTGCGCTGCCGGCAGTTATCGGGCGCCAATGTCGATTTCCCGGAAGATGCCTACCAGGGCGACTACATCTATGACATGGCCCGCGCCGTTTTGGAGGAAAAAGGTGACTGGCTGTTTGCCTTAACCGAAGACGAAGCCATCCACCACTGCGCCGGCGATGCCGCCGGACAGATCCTGGCCGGCATCCGGGCGGATTTGCAGGCCCTGGGCATTGAATTCGACACGTGGTATTCTGAACAGAGCCTCTACGATTCCGGTAAAGTGGAAACCGTAATCCGGTGGTTAAAGCAGCAAAACCTGATTTATGAAGCCGAAGGGGCCATGTGGTTTACGTCTTCTGCCTACGGCGATGAAAAAGACCGCGTGGTGGTGCGGCAAAACGGCCAGACCACCTATTTCGCCTCCGACATCGCCTATCACCGGGACAAGTATGAACGCGGATACGACCGCGTCGTCGACGTCTGGGGGGCGGATCACCACGGCTACGTGCCCCGCCTAAACGCCGCGATTTCCGCATTTTCCCTCGATTCCGATCAGTTCCGGGTGATTTTGACCCAACTGGTCAACCTGCTGCGCAAGGGCACGCCGGTGTCCATGTCCACCCGGGCGGGCAAGTTCGTGACCCTGCGCGATGTTGTCGACGAGGTCGGCAGCGATGCGGCCCGGTTTATCTTTCTGACCCGGCACCATGAAAGCCCGCTGGATTTCGATCTGGACCTGGCCAAGGAAAAATCCAACGACAACCCGGTCTACTACGTCCAGTACGTCTACGCCCGGATATCGAGCATCATGAACAAGGCAAAAACAGAATACGGCTTAGACCCGGCAGGCGCCGATGCCGAGGCCGTGGCACAGCTGACCGAACCCGAGGAACTCACCCTCATCAAACACATGGCCCGGTACCCGGAAACCATCCAAAACAGCGCCAAACTGATGGAGCCGCACCGCATCGCCTACTATCTGATCGACCTGGCCGCCGCCTTCCACGCCTACTACAACAAGCACCGGGTGTTAACCGATGATCCCGTATTGAGTTCGGGCCGGCTCTACATGGTGGTGGCCGTGCGCAAAGTGATTCGAAACGGCCTGAGCCTGCTCGGCGTCAGCGCCCCGGAAACCATGTAGGAAACCCCATGGGCACTTCGAAAGCACAGTCCCGGAAAACCGCCGCCCCGGCAAATCGACCGGCATCGCCGATGGCATCGCCAAGGGGGTGGCTGCTGCTGTTTGTCGCCGGTGCCTGCATGTTTGTCCTCGGCGTAATGGTCGGCCGAAACACCGTACCGCTCAACTTTGACATGGAAAACCTGGACCGGAAGATGACCCGGCTTTCGCCCAGCGTGATGGCCGAGCAAAAACAGCCGGCCGCACCGGACGAAAACAAACCCGACACCATGCCCTTTGACTTTTATGACGAACTCAGGGAAGCCCCCGCGGAAAGGCCCGACGGCGGGCCGCCGCAGGTGAAGACCCCGGCGTTTGACAAGCAGCCCGAGGCCACGGCCATCACCGTTGCCCGGGCGAAAAAAACATCCGACAAGCCGCCCGACAAAACCGAGGCCGAACCGGACAGAAAAACCGAAAAACCCCGCCGGAAAACCGCCGACCCCACCCCGGAACCGGCGGAACAGCAACAGGCGCAGGCCGAGACCGAACCGGAACAAACACCCGCACCGCAGGCCGGCGAAACCAAAAAAGGCGCCTACGCCATTCAGGTGGCATCCCTGCGCGATCCCGAAAAGGCAAAAACCGTGCGGGACAAGTTCCGGGACAAGGGGTATCCGGCCTATACCCGCCAGGCGAGGGTGGAGGGCAAGGGCCAGTGGAGCCGGGTGCGCATCGGGCCCTACAGTGCCAAAAAGCAGGCCAAAAGCGATCTGGCCCGGCTGCAAAATGCCGGGGTGGATGCCATTTTGTTTTTAAACGATTAAAACATCATCATCCTTGGACCGGATGGAAAAATAAATTATGGTTATCCGGAAAAATCCAGTTCTCTATTCTTGTCATCAAATAAGATTGTCATGCAAGCCAGTACATAAACCAAAAAGGAAATCCCCTCGCCCGTCATGCCTGCGGAGGCAGGCATCCAGGATTTTCTTGCCATCTGGAAACTGGATGCCTGCCTCCGCAGGCATGACAGACGTGGCAAACTACTTTTTTTATAGCATTGGCAGTTCATTATGCCTTGATTCAACATACAAAACCACTAACTGGAATATTCCGGATAACCAGAAAATAATTTTTTGACGACAAGGGGACGTTTTCCATGAAAATTTCCAGAGACGAGGTGCTACACGTGGCCCAACTGGCCCGTTTACACATCGAAGGCAAAGACGTGGACCAATTTGCCGGACAGCTCGGCGGCATCCTCGACTACGTGGATTCGCTGGCCCGGGTCGATACCACCGACGTGCCGCCGACCTCGCACGCGGTGGCCACCAAAAACGCGTTTCGCAAAGACGAGCCGGCCGGCCACCTCGACGCGGCAGCCGCGACCGCAAATGCCCCGGAATCCGAAGACGGGTATTTCATTGTGCCCAAGGTTATCGAATAACAGGAGTTTTTTTACGCCATGGCCGACACAGCCCTGCATGAACTGACCATCCACGAAGCCAGAAGGCTTCTGGATCAAAAAGACATCTCCGCCAGAGAACTCACCACCGCGGTCATCGACCGGCTAAAGGCGGTCGAACCCCGGGTGGAAGCCTTTCTCACCGTCACGGAAGATACCGCCCTGCAACAGGCCGATGCCGCAGATGCGGCGATCAAAAATGCAAACGCCGCCCCGTTGACCGGCATTCCCCTGGCGATCAAGGACCTGATCTGCACGAAGGGCCAGCCCACCACCTGTGCTTCCCGGATTCTGGAAAACTTCGTGCCCCCCTATGATGCCACGGTGATGGAAAAATTACACCGGGCCGGGGCGGTGATGGTGGGCAAGGTCAACATGGATGAATTTGCCATGGGATCGTCCACGGAAAACTCGGGTTTTAAAAACACGAAAAACCCCTGGGACACCGAACGGATCCCCGGCGGCTCCAGCGGCGGATCTGCCGCGGCCGTGGCCGCGGACATGTGTCTGGGTGCGCTGGGCTCGGATACCGGCGG
Organism: Thermodesulfobacteriota bacterium; assembly: GCA_051745395.1. GTDB lineage: Bacteria > Desulfobacterota > Desulfobacteria > Desulfobacterales > Desulfosalsimonadaceae > JBNJEA01. Next base: position 18,258 of record JBNJEA010000032.1, read on the forward strand.
CTCGATCCGCCAGCCGGCCTCCCACTGCGGCGTGGTGGGTATCAAGCCCACCTACGGCCGGGTCTCGCGCTTCGGCCTGGTGGCCTTTGCCTCCTCGCTGGACCAGATCGGCCCCATCGCCAAGGACGTCACCGATGCCGCAACCCTGCTGTCGGCCATTGCCGGATACGACGGGCGGGATTCGACCTCCATCGACACGCCGGTGCCCGATTACCCGGCGGCGCTGACCGCCGACATCAAGGGGCTGACCGTGGGCGTGGCCCGGCAGTACAGCAATGTGGACGGCATCGACGCCGACGTGTCCGCGGCCGTGGATGCGGCCGTGGCGCAGCTGAAAAACGCCGGCGCTGAATGCGTCGACATTTCCCTTCCGCATACCGAGCATGCGGTATCGGCCTATTACTTAATCGCCCCGGCCGAGGCCAGTTCCAACCTGGCCCGTTACGACGGCGTCAAGTACGGGTTCCGGGATACCGAAAGCGACGCGTTGATCGACATGTACAACAACACCCGCTCAAAGGGCTTCGGCCCCGAGGTCCAGCGCCGGATCCTTCTGGGCACATACGCCCTGTCGGCCGGTTATTACGACGCCTATTACAAAAAGGCCTCGCAGATCCGGACACTGATCAAGCGCGACTTTGCCTCCGCTTTTGAAAACTGCGACATCATCGTCGCCCCCACCGCCCCGACGGCGGCCTTTAAAATCGGGGAAAAAACCGATGACCCGCTGCAAATGTATCTGTCCGACATTTTCACCCTGTCGGCGAATCTGGCCGGTATTCCGGGCCTTTCGGTGCCCTGCGGCTATACCGCCGACGGGCTGCCCATCGGGTTGCAGATGATGGGCAACCATTTCCAGGAAGCCACGCTGCTGCAGGCAGCCTATGCCTATGAACAGATATCCGGCAACCATTTGAAAAAGCCGGGACTGACTGCGGCTTGAAAAGAAAGGAGAACCCCTTATGTCGGTACATCCCAAAAAAGAAGAACTGCGCAAGGCGGTCAAATGGATCGCCGAAACCAAAAAATACGAACCGGAGAAAAAAAACCAGAAGCTCGTCGAGGAAGCCGCCATTAAATTCGACCTGTCGCCCACGGATACCGATTTTCTCTACCGGTTTCTACGAGGCGAAGCCGATCTCACGTAAGGCTTGCCTGTGGCGCCCGTTCAAATCCTTCCGGAAATTTTGTCCAATAAAATCGCCGCCGGCGAGGTCGTCGAACGGCCGGCCTCGGTGGTCAAGGAACTGGTGGAAAACGCCATCGACGCTGCTGCCGACCGGATCCGCATCGATATCGAGCAGGGCGGCCGGGCCCTGATCCAGGTATCGGACAACGGGGCGGGCATGGCCCACGATGATGCGCTGCTGGCCATCGAACGCTACGCCACCAGCAAAATCGCCGCCGAATCCGATCTGTTCGACATCCGGACCCTGGGCTTCAGGGGAGAGGCGCTGCCCAGCATCGCCGCCGTCTCCCGGTTTACCCTGACCACCCGACCGCATTCATCGGATACGGCCACCGAGATCGTCGTCGACGGCGGCCGGATCAAATCCGTCAACCCCACCGGGGCTCCGGCCGGCACCATGGTCAGCGTCCGCCAGTTGTTTTTCAACACCCCGGCCCGCCGGAAATTCTTAAAAACCGTGACCACGGAAATGGGCCACGTGGCCGACACCATTGCCTGCATCGCCCTGGCGCATCCGGGCATCGCCTTCCGGCTGACCCATAACGGCAAAACCGTCAAGGACTGGCCCCGCGCGGCTGCTCCCATGGACCGGATCACCCATGTGCTGGGAGATGACCTGCACCGGCTGCTCTATGGCATTTCGGCGGAAAACGAGGCGGCCGCGGTTTCCGGCTGGATATCGGATCCGTCGGTGACCCGCAGCAATACCGGCAAGATCTATGTATTTGTCAACGGCCGCTATATCAAAGACCGCGGCGTGCAGTACGCCATTGTCGACGGCTACCGGGGTCGGCTGATGAAGGGCCGGTTTCCCCTAGCCGTTTTGTTTGTCGACCTGCCGGCCGGGGAGGTCGACATCAACGTTCATCCCACCAAACACGAAGTGCGCTTTTTTCAGCAAAAACAGGTCTATTCGGCCATCCGGACCGCCGTTGCCGGTGCCTGGCAAACCGCGGCAAGCGAGCCGCCGGCACCCGAAGGTTACCGGGAAAACGCCCTGCCCGCATTCGACCGGCCGCCGGCGGTGTCGAACCGAACGCCTCAAGGGCGGCCAAATTTCGGACCTTTATCATCTGCCATCAATGAATCCCAGGCGGCATTTGAGCGCCCCGCGCCGACCGACGACAAAAACGATACCGCCAACTTGCCGCCGCAACTGGGCCGGCCGGCGCCGCAGACCGATCCGCCGCCGGCCCCCGAGCAGCCGGCGCTGTTTGAGGGCGCCGACTTTTTTACCGCCGAGGTCATCGGCCAGTTCCGCAACACTTACATCCTGTGCGCCCGGGGCGAGGAACTGCTGCTGGTCGATCAGCACGCGGCCCACGAGCGCATCCTCTATGAACGTTTTGCCCGCAGCCGACAATCGGAAAACGGAATCTCCGTACAACAGCTTCTGATGCCGGAAACCATCGAGGTCCAGTACCGGGAATCCGCCGCAATCGAACAGATGACAGAGGATTTAAATCGGCTGGGCCTGGAAATCGAACACTTCGGGGGCAACACCTTTGTGGTCAAGGCGGTGCCCGAAGTCCTCGCCGAACGGGAAATCAAACCCCTGATCCGAGATATTGCAGAAACCGCCGTTTCCATCGGCTACACGCCGGGCCTTTCCGAAGCCATTGACCAATGCCGGATTTTAATGGCCTGCCACGGGGCCATCCGGGCCAACCAGAAATTGACAACGGCGGAGATGAAAGCCCTCATGGCACAACTCGACCAGTGCGAAAACCCGCACCAGTGCCCGCACGGCCGCCCCACCGTAATCCGCTGGCCGGTCAAAGACCTGGAAAAACGGTTTAAACGAACCCTGTAGCCCTATGGCACCAAGAATGATCAACCCCCTGTATTTGTCCGGTCTGGCCTTTCTGCTGGTGTTCTGCCTGCTGCTGGCCGCACGGCTGGATCTGTACCGTCCCCTGTTTTCCGACACCTCCCCCCGGCGCGTTGCGGACGACCCGGAATCGCTGCCGGCCCAAGACACCTGGATGGCCATTTACCAGCAGGGGCGAAAAATCGGCTACGCCCACAGCGTACTCGAACCCCGCAAGCACTTCTACCGGCTCAAAGAACAGATGGTCTTACACATCAACCTCATGGGCACGGCCCAATCGCTGACCGTGGAAACAACAGCGGAGTTAAACGGCGACTACACCATTCGCTCTTTTGATTTCACACTTTTTTCCGGCGCTTTTGATTTTTCCGCCACCGGCTGCGTCGATACCGATAACCGGCTCGAGGTCACCACCACCATTGCCGGCGAGACCAACACCCGGACCATTGCCCTCGATCGCGCCCCGTATCTTTCCGCTGCGGTCGTTTATGCCGCCGCCCGGCAGCAACAACTCACAGCCGGCGATCGGTTTGAATTTCCCGTTTTCGATCCGGCCACCATGGGCCACACCCCGGTGACCGTCTCGGTCAAAGGCACGGAAACCGTTACGGTGGGCGGCACAGAAACGCCCGCCACCCGCCTGGACATAAAGTTCAAGGGTTCCACCCAAACGGCCTGGATCGATGAGCAGGGCACCGTCTTAAAGGAAAAAGGGCTGATGGGCCTGACCCTGGAAAAAACGGACCGAAAACACGCCACGGCCGACATTTCCCCGGAACTGGGCCCGGACCTGTTTGACCGCGCCGCCATTGAGACCAACAAAACCATCGAATCACCGGCCGCCCATGACCGGATGGTGGCCGAAATCCGCGGCGTGTCCCTGGACGGCTTCGACATGGAAACACGGCGACAGCACCGGTCCGGCAACACCGTCACCATCACGAAAACCCGGATCGATGATTTGCCGGAAAGTCCCGAACCGCCGGAAAGCAGCCGTTTTGCCGACAGCCTGGCCGCCACCGCCTTTGTCCAGGCCGATCACGGGCAGATCCGGGATCTGGCCGACAGAATCGTTTCCGAAAACACCCCGCCGGTCCGGCAGGCCAAGGCCATAGTGGACTGGGTGTATCAAAACATCGACAAACGCCCCGTGGTTTCGGTGCCCGATGCCCTGTCCACGCTGCAGCAGCGGGCCGGCGACTGCAATGAGCACGCGGTCCTGCTTGCCGCCCTGGCCCGGGCCGCCGGAATTCCGGCCACCATCGAGGCCGGCATTGCGTATTTAAACGGCCGGTTTTACTACCATGCCTGGAACCGGCTCTACGTGGGCCGATGGGTTGCCGCCGACGCCGCGCTCGGCCAACTGCCCGCCGACGTCACCCACGTCCGCTTTATCAGCGGCGGCACCGAGCGCCAGATGGAATTGATGCGGCTGATCGAAAAGGTGGCCATTGAAATCAAGGCCATTGAGTAACTTTACAGTCAAAAGTTTTGTTTAAGTTGTTGATTTTAAAAAGAAACCGTATTGTCTCTCGAAGTCATTCCCGCGAAGGCGGGAATCCAGAATAATCGGTGGGTTATAGATTCCTGCCTTCGCAGGAATGACAGAACTTTGGACTGTCGAGTGAGTAAGGAAAAAAGGAAGCAGGAAAGCCCCATGATCGAACTCAAAGAGATTTCCAAGCGATACGGCAGCCATCTGGCCGTGGACCGGTTGAACCTTGCGGTGCCGGCCGGGCAGATTTTCGGGTTTATCGGCCCCAACGGCGCCGGAAAGACCACCACCATCCGGATGCTGGGCGGTTTGATCGAACCGTCGGCCGGCACCGTTGCCATCGGCGGCATCGACATGAACCGATACCCGGAGGCGGCCAAGCAGCAGATCGGTTTTATCCCGGATCGGCCCTATCTGTACGAAAAACTCACCGGCATGGAGTTTCTGCGCTTTATTGCCGACCTTTACGCAGTGGCGGACAGCGAATTTTTACAGCGCGCCGGGGCCCTTTTCACCCAATTCGGCCTGCAAAACTGGCAAAACGAGTTGATCGAGGCCTATTCCCACGGCATGAAACAGCGCCTGATCATGGCCGCGGCCATTTTGCACGAACCGAAGGTCATCATTGTGGACGAACCCATGGTGGGTCTCGATCCGGCCGGTATCCGGATGGTCCGGGCGCTGTTTCGAAACCTGGCCGAAGACCGGGAGGTGGCGTTTTTTGTCTCCACCCATACGCTTGCCATCGCCGAAAAGCTGTGCGACCGGATCGGCATCATCGATGCCGGCCGGTTAATCGCCACCGGCACCATGGATGACTTGAAAATCCGGGCCGGGGCCACCGAAACCGACCTGGAATCGGTGTTTTTAACCCTGACCCGGGAACAGCACGCCACTGATGAGACCCCCGAGGCGATCTGATGCGCGATATCCTGGCACTGATGCGCCCCCGGGTGCTGACCTTTAAAAACGCAACCCGCCGGCAGAGCCCGTTTCGGCGGCTGCAGCGCATCGGCCTTTTCGGGGCCGTCGGCGCCTTGTTCTGGTCCGGGATGCTGTGGATCGTCATGCGGGTGCTGACCTATTTTCAGGGCACCGAGGAAATCGGCAACCTGCTTTCCTGGAAACTGCTTTCCATGGTGATGGTAATCTATTTTTCCCTGCTGATTTTTTCCAGCCTCTTGACCCACCTGTCCAAGCTCTACTTAAGCCGGGATCTCCAGCTCGTCCACGCCCTGCCGGTGGCCGGGCGCAAGATCTTTTTGGCCCGGTGGATGGAAAGCACCATCGACAGCGCCTGGATGATTGTCCTCTATACCCTGCCCGTGCTCATTGCCTACGGCATCGTCTATTCCGCGGATGCATCCTATTATCCGCTGATGGCACTGGTGCTGGTGCTGCTGTCGGCCGCGGCCTCGGTGATCAGCGCGGTCGTGGTCATGGTGGCCGTTATCGTCATCCCGGCCGGCCGCATTAAAACCATCTTCGTCTTTCTCGGCCTGATGCTTTTTGTGATCCTGTATTTGGCCTTCCGCCTGCTGCGGCCCGAGCGCCTGGTCGACCCGGAGGCATTTGAAACGGTGCTGCTCTATATCCAGACCCTGAAAACGCCGTCGCATCCCCTGCTGCCGTCGACCTGGGCCTTCGACGCCCTAAAGGCCGCCCTGTTTTCCGGCTCGGGCGATCTTCTGGTCAATCTCGGTCTGCTGGCCTCCGGATGCGCCACCCTGGTACTGTTTGCCGTGGCCCTTGCCGATGCCATTTATTTCAAGGGCATGTCCAAAACCCAGACGGCCCGCAAACCCCTGCGGCGGCAAAACAAGGCCCACAAGCCTTTTCTGCCCTTTTTGCCCCGCCGCGTTTCGGCCTATGCGGCCAAGGAGTTCAAGACCTTTTTCCGGGACCAAACCCAGTGGTCCCAGATTTTTCTCATCCTGGCCCTGATTTTTATCTACATCTACAACTTCAAGGTCCTGCCGCTGGAACGCGCCCCCATTCAAACCGTCTATCTGCAGAATCTGCTGTCGTTTTTAAACATGGGGCTGGCGGCCTTCGTGCTCATTGCCGTGACCGGCCGGTTCGCCTATCCGGCCGTGAGCATCGAGGGCGAAGCCTTCTGGCTGGTGCGGGCGGGGCCCATTTCCATCCGGACCTTTCTCTGGATCAAGTTCTGGTTTTACCTGCTGCCCCTGCTGGTGCTGGCCCAACTGCTGATCGTGGTCACCAATCTCTTACTCCAGGTCACGCCCTTCATGATGGGGCTGTCAACGGCGACCATGCTCGCCGTTGTCCCGGCCGTTGTGGCCATGGGCATCGGCATGGGGGCGGCCTATCCGGACTTTAACTCGGAAAATCCCGCACAGGCCGTGACCAGCTTCGGGGGCTTGATGTTTATGATGATCGGTGCGGCCTACGTCGGGGCGGTCATCGTGCTCGAGGCCGGCCCGGTGTACCGCATTTTCATGGCAGAAATCGATAATCGTGCCTTACATGCCGCCGAGTGGGCCTGGATCGGTTTCACCTTTGCCGTCGTTTTGGCCCTCAGCGCCGCTGCCATTGTCTTTCCCATGCGATACGGTATCCGCCGGTTGACAGATACCGCCTGACAACAGATACCCTGCGGCATACAAAACCATTTAAAAAATCAATCGAATCCGTTATAGAGTAAATCATCCAACGGCCAACAGAACAAAAACGCCGATGGCCACAGTGAGGCAGCCATGTACAACCATTTCTTCGGATTTAAGGAGCGCCCGTTCAAGCTGGTCCCCAATCCGGATTACCTTTATATGAGCCGGGCCCATGAAGAGGCCCTGGCGCACCTGAAATACGCCGCGGCAGAAGGCGACGGCTTCGTCGAAATCATCGGGGAGGTGGGCACCGGCAAAACCCTGCTCTGCCGGGCGTTTCTGGAAAGCCTGGGACCGGATACCGAAACCGCCTATATCTTTAACCCGAAAATGAACGCCGTCGGCCTGCTGCAGACCATCAACACGGAATTCGGCATCGCCGCCGACCAGGAATCGCCCCGGGCGTTAATCGATGCGTTAAACGCCTTTTTGATCGAAAAGAAAAAAGCCGGCCAAAAGGTCATCCTGCTCATCGACGAGGCCCAGAACCTGGGAGCGGACGTGCTCGAACAGCTCCGGCTGCTGTCGAACCTGGAAACCAGCCGGGACAAGCTGCTGCAGATCATCCTGGTGGGCCAGCCCGAGCTCGGGGAAATGCTTGACTCCCATGAACTGCGCCAGCTCGGACAGCGCATCGCGCTGAGCTGCCGCCTGCGCCCGTTGACCCATGCGGAAACCCGCGCCTACGTCGCCCACCGCCTCCGGGTGGCCGCCCGCGGTCCGGCGGTGTACTTTACACGGGCCGCCGTGCGGCGGATTTACAAATATTCGGGCGGCATCGCCCGGCTGATCAACATCGCCTGCGACCGGGCCCTGCTGGTGGCATACGGCATGGGCCGCAAAAAAATCACCGGCGCGGTCGCCCGCATGGCGGTTTCCGAACTGGCTTCCCGCGGGCAGAGACGCCGACGGGCAACATGGCCGGCCGGGGCCGTATTAACCGGCGCCCTGGTCGCTGCCGTGATCGCCGGTATCGGGTTGTATCAAACCGGAAACATCCCGATCGCCGCCATCGGCGACCGGCTGTCAGTTGACGCCCCGATGGCGGATAACAAAGACAAGGCACCGGCAGAACAACCCGCGGCAGACAAATCCGCAGACGCTGCACCGGCTTTTGCCCCGGCAGGAAAAAGCGCCGAAAAATCGCCAAAACCGGCGGATACAGCTCAAAAAACCGCTAAAAAGACAAAAGACGGCCAAACGCAGCCGCCCCCGCCGCTGCAGGCACCGGCATCGCCGGCCGAGGCGATCGGGCTGAAAAAATACCTGAAAGCCGACGCGGGGCAACATGATCGCCGGTCCGGAGTAATGCGGCTGCTGTCGGCCTGGGGATCGGACAGCACTATGCCGGCGGCCCTTTCGGCCGTTTCTGACGATACGGCCTATTTTTCCCTGGCCGCCCGGCAAAACGGGTTGTCCTTGCTCCGGATCCGGCAAGATTT
>JBNJEA010000136.1:0-8141 GCA_051745395.1 Thermodesulfobacteriota bacterium
CAAGTACTGGCACGTCTGCAAGGTCATGGGACGGGTGGCCAGTCATTTGGCCCTGGAGGTCGGGCTGCAGGTCCATCCCAATATCACGCTCATCGGCGAGGAACTCGCCGATTTCGTCGACACCGAGCGGATCAAAAAAGCCGAGCAGCAAAACACGGTGGACTATACGGCCTACGGCATGACGCTGCGGCACGTATCGCGGCTGATCTGCGACGGCATCGTCCGGCGGGCCGCGGCGGGCAAAAACTACGGCGTGATTGTCATCCCGGAGGGACTGCTTGAGTTTATCAATGAAATCCAAGTGTTTATCATCAAGTTAAACACCATCATCGCCGAGTACAACAAAACCCATGATACGGATTTTCATTCCGATTTTCCCACACTCGACGACAAGCTTGACTACCTGCGGCGCATGGCCCGGCGCTCCCGGGAAAACCGGACGTTTTCGGTATGGAACACCCGGGACGACGACCTGTTTAACGATATTCCGGCGTTTTTCCAGGAAGGCCTGCTCACCGAACGAGACAGCCACGGCAATTTCAACTTCTCCGCCATGGAAACCGATCGGGTGGTCATGGGATTGGTCCAGGACTACCTTGACATTTTGTCGGAAAAAGGCATTTACAAAATCGGCATCCCCGCCGACTGGTATCGCCGGAGCCTGGAAAAAGGCGGCCTGGACCCCGATGTTTTCGGCCCGGCCATGTTCCGCAACTACGGCACCAAGGACCATTACCTGCTGGTCAAGGAATCGATTGTTTCCGTAAAGACCTTGAAACAGACGCTGGATCAGTCCGGCGTACTGCAACCAAACGAAGAACTCCCCAAGCCGATTGAAAAGATTTACAGGGCCTCGGTGCCGAAGTTAAAGACCCAGTACCATTTTTACGGCTACGACGGCCGCGGCAACGACCCCACCTGGTTTGACTGCACCTACACCCACAACCTCGGCCACACCGTGTTTTCCCTGATCGCCAACGGGGCCACCGGCCAGATGGCGGCCATCAACAACCTGGAAAAGGAATTTGAGCGCTGGGACCCTATCGGTATTCCCATCGCCTCCTTGATGCATCTCGAAGAGCGCAGCAGCAAGCTGGCTTTGGTGCTCGAACGCGCCCTGGTTGATCTGGAATCGCCTGCTTTTCAAGTCTTTGCCGCCATGCGGGAAAAATGGCTGGCCGCCGGCCCCGGCCCGGACTGCTACCGCCGGCCCGGGCCGATCCGCTACGCCGGCCAGAGCGAAGATGCCCGCCCCCTGACCCTGATCCTAAACGAACTGGGCCGCCAGGAGGCGGAAACGGCGGATAATCCGGAGGATCTGGCCCAATAAAAAACTATTTGACCGCGGCCACCTTTTCGCCGATCTGATCGGCAATCGCATGAAACGCCGCAGTCACAGGCGAATCTGCGTAATCGAGCTGGTAGGCGTTGCCGGCATCGCCGGCCTTGACCAGGTTCGGATCAAAGGGGATCCGGCCCAAAAAAGGCAATCCAAACTCCCCGGCGGTCTTTTCTCCGCCGCCGGAGCCGAACAGATCGATTTCCTTCCCGCAGTGGGGACAGAGATATCCGCTCATGTTTTCCACAACCCCGAACACCTGCATTTCCAGTTTTTTGCAGAAGTTGATGGATTTGCGGACGTCGGAAAGGGCAACTTCCTGGGGTGTGGTGACAATAATGGCCCGGGCGTCGTTGATGGTTTGACCGACGCTCATCGGTTCATCGCCGGTACCCGGCGGGGAGTCGACTAACAGCACGTCGAGATCCCCCCAGTCCACATCGGCTATAAACTGGGTAATGGCCGAATGTTTCAGGGGCCCGCGCCAGATGACGGCAGCGTCTTTGTCCGGCATCACGGCCTCGATGGAGATGGCCGAAAGTTTATCGGAATAGCGCAGCGGCGCCAGTTTTTCGCCGGTGCTGCCGGCCATCACACCGCTCAATCCCAGCATGCGGGGCACATCCGGACCATGCACATCCACGTCCATGATCCCCACCTTGTAGCCCTTTTCGGCCAGGGCCATGGCCAGGTTCACCGAAACGCTGGTCTTGCCGACGCCGCCCTTGCCGCTCATGACCAGAAACTTCTGCTTGATTTTAGACAGGGCCTGCTTGACCGATTCTTCCTGCTGCTGTTGCTGTGCCTGTTGTTGCTGTTGCTGTGCGCTGCAACCACTGCCTTGACTTTCACTCATGGTGGACTCCTCTTTACTGCCTGACGGATATGGTTAAATAAAATCTGGTTATCCGGAAAATTCCAGTTCCCCAAAAAACATCCCTACGTCCGTCATGCCCGCGAAGGCGGGCATCCATTTTCCAAGTAGCATGAAAACCCTGGATGCCTGCCTCCGCAGGCATGACAGACGTAGCAAGTCGCTCTTTTTGTTAATTCTCGGCGATTCATAATGCCTTTATTCAGCACACAAAATCTCTAACTGGAATATTTCGAATAACCACAAAATAAAAATATGCGCTATATGACATTTCAACCTGCAACAGACGCGTTTTTTCGGAAACCGCTTCCTGGTATCAGCCGAATTTGAGGATCCATGCAGCTCTTACCCGTTCCGGGTTGGGGCCCGTTCAATTTCTTCGCGGCCGCATTCCGGGCAAGCTCCCGGGCGAACGGTGCCGCAGTCTTCGTCCCACTGGTGACTGCAGTGACGGCAGACAAACAATCGCTGGCCTTCTATAAAATGGTAACTGCCACCTTCGATCCGTATGGCCTTGCCGTTGATTAAGGCATCTGCGACGGTTTTGCGGGCCCGTTCAATGATGCGGCCGAATGTGGCCCGGGATACGCCCATTTCACCGCCCGCGGCCTCATGGGAAAGCCCCTCGTAATCGGCCAGCCGGAGGGCTTCGCATTCATCGACGGTCAATACGCTTTCCACGAGTTCAAACATGGGGATACCGCGGGGCTTGAAATAGCTTACATCCGGATTATGCGAAACAATCCGTTTTTTGTGTGGTCTTCCCATACACCTTCCTTATTGAGCATATACTCAAAAATTAAAATATAAACACCCCCTCCTGTTGTCAAGGGCAAATCCGAAACAAACCGAATTCATTGGCGCCACTGCAAAACGGAATCATTTTTTATCCGTCAGCCGCAGCTTCACCGATGCGGCATGCGCCCCCAGCCCCTCGGTTTCGGCAAGGCGGATCACATCGTCGGCTTCCTTTCCAAAAGCATCGGCCGTGTAATAGACCAGGCTGGACTGTTTCATGAAACAATCCACGGAAAGCGCCGATGAAAACCGGGCGGTACCGCCGGTGGGCAACACGTGATTCGGCCCGGCCATGTAATCGCCGACCGGCTCCGGGGTATAGGCCCCCATGAAAATGGCACCGGCGTTGCGGATGGCACCGAGTAAAGCAAAAGGATCGGTTACCTGCAATTCCAGATGCTCCGGCGCGATCCGATTGGCCAGGGCAACGGCGGTATCAATGTCTTCTACTACCAGGATGCCGCCATAGTTGGCAAGGGCCTGCTCGGCTATGGCCTTGCGCGGCAGCGCCGCAAGCTGCCGATCCAACGCGGCGGCCACCGATTCGGCAAGCGTTTTGGAGTCGGTGATCAAAATGGCAGACGACAACGCGTCGTGTTCGGCCTGGGACAAAAGATCGGCGGCAATGTGGGCGGATTCTGCCCGGCTGTCGGCAATCACGGTAATTTCACTCGGCCCGGCAAGCATGTCAATGCCCACCGTTCCGGACAGGATCTTTTTGGCCAAAGTCACGTAAATATTGCCCGGCCCCACAATCACATCCACCGGCGCCATCGTCTGGGTCCCGAACGCCAGTCCGGCAACGGCCCAGGCGCTGCCCACCTTGTAAATCACGTCAATGCCCACAGTTTTGGCGGCCACCAGCAGATGCGGATTGATCCCGCCATCGGCCATGGGGGGCGTCACCATGGCCACTTGCTCCACGCCGGCAATCCGGGCCGGGATGGCGCCCATCAGCACCGAGGATACCAGCGGCGTCATGCCGCCCTTGGCACCGGGCACGTAAATGCCGGCCGCCCGCACCGGGTTGACCATCTGGCCGAGGATAACCCCGGGCCGCGGGGTATCAAACCAGGAGTTTTTCACCTGCCGGCGATGAAAGGATTCGATCTGTTCGGCCGACCGCGCCAGGGCCTTTCGAAAATCCCCGTCCACCAGCTTTTCCGCGGCTTCGATTTCCCCATCCCCGACGATCAGGTTTTCGGCCGCCATATCCGGGGCGTCAAACCGATGCGTATAATCCATCAGGGCCGCATCCCCACGTGTTTTGACCTCTGTAATAATTTCGGAAACCGCGGCGTAGTCCTCGGCCCCGTATTCCATCCCCCGGCCGATAACGGCCCGGATCCGGTCTTCAGCGGCTTGGGACGGATAAGCAAGCAAATCCATTGTCTATCTCCGTGAAGAAGGTGTAAGGTTTAGGGTTTAGGGTTTGAGATGTAAGGTCTAAACCCCTCTTTCTTATGGCAAATGCCGCGGATTGTCAATGCCCAAGTGAGCATATTCTCAATTATCATTGACTTTTATTTTTTTCTCTGTCATAATTATTAATTTAATTTTCCGGACTTACCCCGTCGGCTCCGGTAACGGACGAGTCGTCGACTTATTTTTCTATTCTCGTCTCGCGCAAAACCGCCATGAGCGCCAAGGATGGCTTTGAAACTTTGCGTATTTGGCGCGAAAATGCAATGGCCGTTACTGGAATAAAGCCGGATAACCGGATGTCATTTTTACGGATTGATTAATTTGCTTGCTGAACTCGGCAAAGAAACCCATAGATGAAATGGAGGCGTTTAGATGTCAGAAAATCGAATTCACAACTTCAATGCCGGCCCCGCGGCCCTTCCGGAACCCGTATTAAAAGAAATCCAGAAATCGACATGGAATCATGCCAATACCGGCATGTCCATCATGGAAATCAGCCACCGGTCCAAACCGTTCGATGATATCATCAACGATGCCGTGGCCCGCACCAAGCGCCTGCTCAATATCGGCGACGACTACCAGGTGCTGTTTTTACAGGGCGGGGCGAGCATGCAGTTTGCCATGGTCCCCATGAATTTTCTGGCCGAAGGCCGAAAGGCGGATTACGTCAACACGGGCACATGGTCGACCAAGGCCATCAAGGAAGCCAAGATCCAGAACAAAGCCCACCAGGTCGTGGCATCGTCCGAGGATCGCGATTTTGCCTATATCCCCAAAAACATTGCTTTCAATCCAGATGCCACCTATGTCCACATCACATCCAATAACACCATCAAGGGCACCCAGTGGCCGCAATTTCCGGACACCGGCAACGTGCCCATCGTATCAGACATGTCTTCCGACATTATGTGCCGGCCCCTGGACATGAAAAAATTCGGCATGATCTACGCCGGCGCCCAGAAAAATATCGGCCCGGCCGGGGTGTGTCTGGCCGTGATCCGCAAGGACATGCTGGATTTAATTCCGGACGGCCTGCCGTCGATGCTCGATTACAAAACATACGTGGACAAAAATTCCATGTACAATACACCGCCCTGTATCGGGGTCTATGCGATCCAGCTCGTGCTCAAGTGGCTGGAAGAAACCATCGGCGGCCTGGCCGAAATGGAAAAGATCAACCGGAAAAAGGCGGACATGCTCTACGGGTTTTTCGATAACAGCAGTTTTTACCGGGGAACGGCCGATGCGGACAGCCGCTCCATGATGAACGTCACTTTCCGGCTGCCCACAGAGGACCTGGAAAAGCAGTTTATCGAACAGGCAACCCAAAGCGGCTTTGGCGGCCTGAAGGGCCATCGATCCGTGGGCGGTTGCCGGGCATCGATTTACAATGCAACCCCCATTGAATCCATCGAGGCCCTGCTCGAATTCATGAAACAATTCGAAAAAGCAAACGGATAGATCGCCAATTCAGTTCGTTTGTTTTGACAAAGCATAAACCGGTGCGGGGCGTCCGCACCGGTTTTTTTGTTTATGAGGCTACGTAACTCGACAGTCCAAAGTTCTGTCATTCCTGCGAAGGCAGGTCTCAGTTCAAGGCTTTCGCCGCAATCTATAACTCACCGATTATTCTGGATTCCCGCCTTCGCGGGAATGACTTCGAGAGACAATGCGGTTTCTTTTTAAAATCAACAACTTAAACAAAACTTTTAACTGTCAAGTACGTAATAATCCAGTGCATATTGATTGATGTGGCTATCCGGAAAACTCCGTTTATTGGTTCATTTCAAACAAAAAAATTTTAGGGAAGGCTACTACATATCATAAATACGACATCGTTTCGTCTGTCATGCCCGCGAAGGCGGGCATCCAGGTTTCCAAGCGGCAAGAAACCCCTGGATGCCCGTTTCCCGAAAAGGTCCGAGACAGGTTCGCAGGCATGCCAGACGTCGCATTGAAAATCGTGGGAAACACGAAAAAAGGCCGCCGGAGCTTCCGGCGGCCTTTTCTAATTTCCGATCAACGATCTTATCGTTCTGATTTATTCAATCCGTTCAAACAATGCGGCCGCGCCCATGCCGCCGCCGATGCACATGGATTCCACGCCGTATTTCACGCCGCGCTCCTGCATTTCGTTCATCAGCTGGGCACAGAGCTTCGATCCGGTGCATCCCAGGGGATGGCCCAGGGCGATGGCGCCGCCGTTGACGTTGACGATGCGCTTGTCGCTGTCGGACGCCCAGAAGCTCTTGTCATCGTACATGCCGAGCTGCTGCAGGCAGTAAATCGCCTGGGAGGCAAAGGCTTCATTTACCTCGAAAATGCCGATGTCTTCGACCTTCATGCCGGTCATCTTCAGCAGTTTCGGAATGGCGTATGCTGGACCGACCCCCATTTCATCGGCACGGACGCCGGCGGTCGTATAGGCGACGAGCTTGGCGATCGGCTTGACGTTGTATTTTTTCACGGCCTCTTCGCTCATGATCAACGACGCCGCCGCCCCGTCTGTGGTCTGGGAGGAGTTGCCGGCGGTCACGGAGCCGTTGGCGGCAAAAACCGGCCGCAGCTTGCCCAGACCTTCCTGGGTCGTGTTTTCCCGGATGCCGTCATCGAAATCCTGGGTAAAGGTCTCTTCCGCCCAGTCACCGTCTTTTTCCACGAACTTGGATGCCGGGGTCGGCACCAGTTCCTTGTACAGGCCCTTTGCCTTGGCGTTGGCGGCTTTCATCTGGGAATGATAGGCAAACTCGTCCTGCATGTCCCGGGTGACATTGTAGCGATTGGCCACGTTTTCCGCGGTGACGCCCATGGAAACATAGACGTCCGGGTTTTCGGCGGCCATTTTCGGATGGGGGCGCGGCATGTTGCCGCCCATGGGCACGATGGTCATGGACTCCACACCGCCGCCGATGGCCACGTCGCACATGCCGGACTGGATCCGCATGGCCTGCATCGCGATCGATTCCAGGCCCGATGCACAGAAACGGTTGACGGTGGCCCCGCAGGTTTCATCGGGAAAACCGCACATCTGGGCGATGACCCGGCCAATATTTAATCCCTGCTCGGCTTCCGGGAATGCGCAACCCACCAGGATGTCCTCGACAACGGCTTTTTCGACGCCGGGGGTCTGTTCCACCACGGCGTTCATGACAGTCTTGAGCAGATCTTCCGGCCTTGTCTGGGCGAAAGCCCCCTTGCCCCTGCGGCAACCAGGGGTACGGAGTGAATTGACGATATAGGCTTCTCTCATCTGTATATCCTCCTAAATTTCGGTTATTAATTACATTACAGGAACAAGGGCTTGCCTGTGGTCATCATGTGCTCGGCCATCTTCTGGGTATTTTCCGTCTTCCAGAGCTCCACGAAGGCTTCGCGCTCCAGGTTCATCAGGTATTGCTCGCTGACCAGAGTGCCCGCCGGCACATCGCCGCCGGCCATACAGTGGGCGGCTTTCTTGGCAATGGTTTCCATGTGGGGCGTGATGTAGCCGCCGGATTTCATGTTCAGCATTTCCGACCAGATCATGCCCTTGGCTTCGCGGCCGAACACGGGGAATTTTTCCTTGCGCGGCGGGGCGTAGCAGTCATCGACCATTTTCAGGACCTCTTTTTTGGCCTCGCGATCTATTTTATGGTAGAAGGAACCGGTGAAATGACAGTTGATGGAGAACTGGTTAAAATGAAAGCTGGAGATGCTGTCTTAACA
>JBNJEA010000137.1:0-8097 GCA_051745395.1 Thermodesulfobacteriota bacterium
GCCGAAACCATCGTGGCGGGAACATGTCCATGCCGGAAAGAAATGAAAGACAGGGGTCTCGGCTGCGGCAAGCCCATGGATACCTGTTTTATGTTCGGCGCCATGGCCCGTTACTACATGGACCACGGCCTGGGGCGGCAGATCGATTTCAGCGAAGCCGTGGCGCTTCTTTCCGACGCCCATGCGGCCGGGCTGGTCAGCCAGCCGGCCACCGCCCAGAACCCCGGGGGACTGTGCAATTGCTGCAGTTGCTGCTGCAGCGTGCTGGCGACACTTTCCAAGTACCCGCGGCCGGCGGAAATGGTTACCGCCACTTACACCGCCCGGGTGGATCCGGATTTGTGCTGCACCTGCGAAACCTGCACAGACCGATGCCCGATGCAGGCGCCCGCTATAAACGCCGAAGGCATCGCCGCAATCCAGCCGGAACGCTGTATCGGGTGCGGGCTATGCGTGGCCGCCTGTCCCGCCGGCGCCATCGAATTGGTAGCAAAAAACGGTTGAACCGAGAGGCGGCTCAGTTCTCTACATCCAGACATCCTGGTCCTGTCCCCGGAGACCGACCGGACGGCCGAGAATTTCGGACCACACCACCGCCTGCTGGAGCTGTTTTGCCGAATACACCCGCCGGCGTCCGCCCCCGGTCATGCCGTAAACCGGCGCGGGTTTTTCTCCTCGTGGCCGGCGGGACTGTGGCTCAGCCGCTACAGGCGCCTGGCGCTCCGGTTCTTCCGGTCGGTTTTTCTTTTCCGGTGTTTGCCGTTGCACCCGATCCGCCCGTTGCCCCAAATCCGCCCGATCCGCCCGATCCGCCCGATCCATTCGGGCTTCCGGTGTTTTTCCCTGATGCTTGAGCGATTCCATGCGCGTTTTGCCGCCCTCTTCCCGGTCCGTCGGCTGCCGCGTTTCGGCCGAGGCCTTATCCGCGGGTTCGGCTTCCGTCCGTCCTTGATCAGCGCCGTATTCCGGAATCAGGTCCTCCCAGCCCGACGAGCGCTGCCTTTGGCCGGCCGGTTCGGCCGTGGCCTGCTCCAGTTCGGACTTGATCTGGGCGATGACGCCCTTGATTCCGGATTTGCCTTCCTTTTTCCCGCCCGATGATTCACCGGGGGAGGCATCCTTTAACCGCTTTTTGATATTGACGATGTTGGAGACAATGATAATGGCCAACACGATCAGGAAAAAAAGGGTTTCCATGGCATTCCCTCACCCTTTATTCTTCGTAATCCGACGATTCCGCCGGGCCTTTTTCGTCTTTTCCGCCGATGGTATCACGCATCTGGGTATCGGCCTGGATGTTTTTCATCCGGTAGTAATCCATGACGCCGAGGTTGCCGCTCTTTAAGGCCTCGGCCATGGCAATGGGCACCTGGGCCTCGTTTTCCACCACCTTGGCCCGCATTTCCTCGACCTTGGCCTTCATTTCCTGCTCGGCCGCGTAGGCCATGGCCCGGCGTTCCTCGGCCTTGGCCTGGGCGATCTTCTTGTCTGCCTCGGCCCGGTCGGTTTCCAGTTCGGCGCCGATGTTTTTGCCCACGTCCACATCGGCGATATCGATGGATAAAATTTCATAGGCCGTGCCCGCATCCAGGCCCTTTTCCAGCACCCGCTTGGAGATGCTGTCCGGGTTTTCCAGGACGTTTTTGTGGCTGTCCGATGAACCGATGGTGGTGACAATCCCCTCGCCGACCCGGGCCAGGATGGTTTCTTCCCCGGCGCCGCCGACCAGGCGGTCGATGTTGGCCCGCACCGTCACCCGGGAAACGGCCTTCAACTGGATGCCGTCCTTGGCCATGGCGGCGACCAAGGGCGTTTCGATCACCTTGGGGTTAACGCTCATCTGCACGGCTTCGAGCACGTTGCGGCCCGCCAGATCAATGGCGGCCGCCCGGTTGAACTTCAAATCGATATTGGCCTTGTCTGCGGCGATTAACGCCTGGACCACGCGCATGACATCGCCGCCGGCCAGAAAATGCGATTCCAGATCGTTGGTCGAAATTTCAAGCCCCGCCTTGACCGCCATGATTTTGGCATTGACGATCAACTTGGGCGAAATTTTGCGCAGCCGCATGAAAATGATGTTAAACAGCCCCACGCTGGCACCGGAAACCAGGGCCTGGATCCACAACGAAATGGCGGAGCCGACAAAATAAAACAGCACCAGCACCGCGATGAGTAAAATTATGGCAATGACATATTCAAATCCCATGGGTCCTCCTTATCGGTTTAACCACTCAAATAACACCTCACACCTCACACCTTACACCTTACACCTTATATCTTATACCTTACACCTTACACCTCAAACCTTATACTATTCCGTCCGTTCCTTCTTCTTCCGCACCACCACCCGGCCGCCCTCCACCCGGGAGACCTCGACGGCATCGCCTTTTTCGATGTAGTCGCCCCGGGTGACCACGTCCACGCGCTCGCCTTCGATCTTTGCCGTACCCGCCGGCCGCATGTCGGTGAGCGCAACCCCCTGCTTGCCGAGATAGTCGGCGAGTTTTTCATCATAGGAGACCACCCCGTCTGTTTTGGAAAGAGACGACCGCAACGCCAGCGGGGAACGCGCCAGCAATTTCATGCCGGCAATGCCGACAATCGGCAAGATGACAATATCGGCGGCGACAAAAGCCATGCCCGCGGCCACGGAAATGGCGGCAAATACCTGGTAAAGGGAATAGCCCAGCAGCCCCACGGCGATAATGGTCAACACGCCGCCGGAGGGCAGAAGGATTTCGGCCACCAGCACCGCCATGCCGGCGACCTGGAGCAGAATCGGCAGAATCATCTGACTGGTCATGCACTGTCCTTTCGGTCGACGACAATGGTATTGCCGCGGATCTTTGTCACCACCACGGGCGTATCTTTTTCCACGTATTCGTTTTCGGTGATCACGTCAAAAATGTCATCATTGATCTCCGCCTTGCCCGACGGCCGCAGATAGGTCATCGCCTCGCCGGCATCACCGACGGCGACCCGCTTGGTTTCCTCGGAATCGGCATGGGCGGCGGCCAGGCTGGCCTGTAAATAAGGGCCTTCGGTGGCGGAAGAAAACCGCGGCAGGACATAGCGGATCGAAAGCAAGCCAATGATGAAAGCGGCCAGAAACGAGCCGACCACCCGGACGATATTGCCGATCAAAATCGACATCTGCCAGGGATACTCGGGATCGGGCAGCACAAAATCCTGCAGGGCCAGGATCATGCCGACGGCGACACAGAAAATCCCCGCAAAACCGGCAATACCGAAGCCCGGCAGGACGAACACCTCAACACCCATGAGCACCAGGCCCAACAGGATAACCAGAAATTCCGTATAATGGGCCAAGCCCACAAAATACTGGTTTAAAAACACAATGGCCAGGCAGATAATACCCACCAGACCCGGCACGCCGAAGCCCGGGGCCTTGATTTCTATGTAGAGCGCGGCCAGGCCGATCATCATCAGAATCGGGGCGATACCGCCGATAAACCGGACCATGATCTCCGACCAGTTGGGCGCAATGCGCTCTATGGTGTAGCCGTCGACGCCCATATCGGCCAGCACCGTGTCGATATCCGAAGCGCTGATCCGGGAAAATCCGAATTGCGTTGCTTCGGCGTCATGCATGGTCAACAGCTCGCCCTTTTCCACCACCGTCTTTTTGCGGGCCACCCGGTCTTTTTCCGCTGCATCGAGATCGGCAAACGCCCGGGCGTCCATGTAATCGGTGGTGCCGTCTTCCATCTCGACGGCATAGACGACTTTTGCCGGGGTGACCATGGCCTCGGCCAAAGCCGCCGGATAGCCGTTGCGCTCGGCCAGGGCCCGGAACCTGGCGCGCAGGGGGGACTGGAATTTTTCGCCCATCATCTGCGGCCCCTCCTGGGACTGGATAATGGGGGCGGTATCGCCGAGGGTCGTGCCCGGCGCCATGGCCAACTCTCCGCATGCCAGAGAAATCAACGCACCGGCGGAAATGGCTTTTTCCGTGACAAAGGCCACCGACTGCTCCGTCGGGATTTTCAGCAGCGTATCGACAATTTCAAGGGCCGAATCCACCCGGCCGCCGAAGGTATCGATTTCAAAAACCACCTTTGCATATTGTTTTTCCGAGATTTCGCGCTCCACCCGTTTTATAAACGCCGCCATGCCCGGATCCACGGTCCCGGAAACCGGCACCACGAACACGGTCGGCGCCTGGGCCGCCGCATGGCCGAAAAAAGAGCCGGATGCCCAGACAACGGCCGCTATGCCGAGGCCGATGAAAACCCGGAAAAACAGTGAATGCGTATCGATACGGTTCATTGGGCATTCCGTTGCGCCAGATCGTCGTCAGGGAAAGAAGTAAAGAAGTGATAAGATGGTATTAAATTACAAGGAAAGGTTTGCAGTGTCAAGGTGAATCCCCATGAAAACGCGGTTTCCGGCGATTTAAGCCGACAGCGCCTCTGGGTTTTGAAACCCTTCGCCCCGATTGATTCCTCCCCACCCGGCAAGACCGGTTTATCACGGGTTTTCCCAAGCCCTTGTTGCACGCCCTTCCGAAATCCATTACACTTAAATTGAGGTTACATTAACGGAGAAACCCTCTGGAAAACACCAAAACAGCAGGCCGTTATCATGCATGACAAAATCACAACGGAAGTATTTCAGGTCGGCGGACCGTATTTGACCTCTCACGACGATGCCGCCGCCTACCTGATATTTACGGGAACAAACGCCGCGCTGGTAGATGCGGGCTGCGGGACCGAACCGTCGCGGCTGATCGACAACATCCGATCCTGCGGGGTGATGCCGGAGCAGGTCGCACACCTGCTGATCACGCACTGCCACATCGACCATATCGGCGGGGCCGCCGCCATCAGGGAAATGACGGGCTGCCAGACCGTGGCGCACGCAGCCGACGCCATCTACTGCGAAACAGGCGACGATACGGTGACCGCGGCCAAATGGTACGGCAAGACCGTGACGGCCTTTACCGTGGACCGCAAACTGGCCGCCCCGGTTGAATCGATTCTCATGGACGGCCGCGACGTTTCGGCTGTTCACGTGCCCGGCCATTCGCCCGGATCGGTGGTCTACCTGTTTGAATCCGACGGCAGCCGGGTCTTGTTCGCCCAGGACGTCCACGGCCCGCTTCACCCGATCTTACAATCCGACCAGGACGACTACATCCGATCCCTGAAACGGATTATCGAACTGGAAGCCGACATCCTTTGCGAAGGCCATTTCGGCATCTACCGGGGAAAAGACGAAGTGCGCCGTTTTGTGCAATC
The DNA here is from genome assembly GCA_051745395.1 of Thermodesulfobacteriota bacterium. Classification (GTDB taxonomy): domain Bacteria; phylum Desulfobacterota; class Desulfobacteria; order Desulfobacterales; family Desulfosalsimonadaceae; genus JBNJEA01. The sequence continues at coordinate 5,265 of JBNJEA010000137.1, forward strand.
CTTTCTGTAAACCGATACAATCGGAAATTGCCGTTTCTATGAAAAAATTATCGATGATCCGAAACATTGCTTTCATTTTCATGCTGCTGGTCTCAACGGCACTGACCGGGACGGCCGCCCCGGCATGCGCCGACACGGATTTCCATGGCCAACGGATGGCCATGGTGGAAAACCAGCTCGCCGAGCGAGACATCGACGACCCGGACGTGCTTGCCGCATTCCGCAGCGTCAAGCGCCACCGCTTTGTCCCCGAGCAGCTGCGCTCCGCGGCTTATGCCGACCGCCCCCTGCCCATCGGCCACGGCCAGACCATTTCCCAGCCCTATATCGTGGCGTTTATGACCGAAGCCCTGGCAGTGGAAGAAAACGACAATATCCTTGAAATCGGCACCGGCTCCGGCTACCAGGCCGCCATCCTCGGCGAAATCTGCAAACAGGTCTACACCATTGAAATCATCCCGGAACTCGCCCGCCGGGCCCGACGGGTGCTCGGCGGGGCCGGCTATACAAACGTCCATGTCAAAATCGGCGACGGCTACCAGGGATGGCCGGCGCATGCCCCCTATGACGGCATCATTGTCACCTGCGCGCCCACCGACATCCCCGATCCCCTCAAAGAACAACTGGCCGACGGCGGCCGCATGGTCATTCCGGTGGGCGAAACCTTTGACCAGGAACTGGTGGTCATGGTCAAAAAAGACGGCCGGCTGTTAAAAAAAGACAGCCTGCCGGTGCGCTTCGTGCCCATGGTCGACAAATCGGGAAAGACCCATTAAAACGCCTTTTGCAGGTACAATCGATTGTCCGGCACGTCCGGATACCGCAAAGAAACGGTTGAATTTGCAGTATAAAAAAGGCATAATGGCTGCCCATGCGAAACTGTTTCCGTTATTGGCTTTATCCGGCGCTTTTCCTGCTCTGCTGCGGTCTGCTTTTTTCCGGATCGCTGCACGGTAGAGATGAAAAAGAAAGCGGGCTTCTCACTGCCGACGAACGGCAATGGCTGGCCCGGCACGCCGACGACATCGTTTTGGCCCCGACGCCGAATTACCCGCCGGTGGATTTTTTCAATGAACACGGCGAGCACAGCGGCATTGCCGCCGATATTTTTGCATTGATCGAAAACCGGCTCGGCGTCACCTTTACCCGGAAACAGCTCAAATCCTGGCATGAAATCGTCCGGCAGGCCAGGGAGCGGACCATCGATATCACCACCATCGCCCAGAAAACACCCGAGCGGGAAAAATTCTGGCGCTTTACCCGACCCTACCTCGAGGTCCCCACCGTCATCGTGGCGCGAAAAGAGGGCCCCCGGGACCTGTCCCTCGAAGATCTCAACAACCTGGATGTGGCCATTGTCAAGGGCTACGCCATAGATGAATACATCGACCGGCATCACCCCGGCTTGACAGTTACAGCAGTGCCCGATGATCTGACCGGTCTACAAAAACTGTCCTTCGGCGAATTTGATGCCATGATCGCCGACCTGCCCACGGCCAGCTACCTGATTTCAGAGTGGGGCATCACCAATTTGCGCATTGCCGGCAACACCGACCATCAATATCAGTATGCCATCGCCTGCAGAAAAGACTGGCCCGTTTTCCACCGGATCATAGACAAGGCCCTGGCCGATATTGCGCCGGAAAAACGCAAGGCCGTTATCAACAAATGGATCTCCATGGACCGACAGCGCTTTCCGTGGACCAAGGCGGCCTTTATCATCGGCGTGCTCGTTTTGTTTCTGGCCGGTTTTTTTATCTGGAACCGGACACTGCAACGGGCGGTGCGCCATCGGACCCGGGCGCTCGAACGCAGCGAAAACAAGTTCAAAGCCCTTTTCGATGCCTCGCCTTACGCGATTATGGTCGCCGATCTTTCCGGCAAATACCGAATGGTCAATGCCGCATTCGAAACATTTTCCGGCTACAATGCCGATGAGGCCCTCGGCCGGACAAGCGACGAACTCGGCATCTTTGCCGATCCCTGCATCCATGACCCCCACCGGCAAAAATTTTGGGCCGACGGGCGCCTGGAAAGCATGGAAATCCCGTTTAAAGCCGCCGACGGCACCGCCGGGGTTATCATGTATTCCTGCCGGCAGATCCGGTTCGACGACCGGCCGGCCATTTTGTCCATCGCCTTTGATATTTCCGAAAACAAACGCGCCCAGCAAGCACTCCGCGACAAAGAACAGCAGCTTCGGGGACTGGCCGCCCACCTGCCCGGGCTGGTTTACCAGTTTTGCGTCTCACCGGACGGTCACTGGGAGATCACCTACGTCAGCGAGGGCTCGGAGGAAATCCTGGGGATCTCCTATGAACCGGAAGGATTTTTCGAACGTTTCCAGGCCCGCATTGACCCGCGGGACCTGGATGCGTTTGTCGAATCCATCCAAAACGCCGTGGCCGCGGTTTCGAACTGGGAGTTCGAAGGCCGGTTTATCAAACCCTCCGGTGAATTTTTGTGGTTCCGCGGCATGTCAAGCCCCTTTCAAAACGGGGACACCCTCCTGTTCAACGGCATCATTCTCGACATCACCCACCAGAAACAAACCGAGGAGCAACTCCGGCATGCGCGGCACATGGAATCGGTGGGCCGGCTGGCCGCCGGCGTGGCCCACGATTTCAACAACATGCTCTCGCCCATTCTGGGGTATTCGGAAATGCTGCTCCGCGAATTTGCTTCCACGGACAAGCGATACGCCCGCCTGCAGCAGATTTTCAAAGCCGCCGAACGGGCCCGGAACCTGACCCACCAGTTGCTGGCCTACGGCAGAAAACAGACCCTGGAGGTCAAGCCGGTGGATCTCAACACCCTGATCACCGAAATGCAG
>JBNJEA010000138.1:0-8008 GCA_051745395.1 Thermodesulfobacteriota bacterium
CCGGCCGCGGGGTTTATCCTCTCTCACTGGGACGTGTTTTGATGCTTCTATGATTCGCGGCGCCGCACCGCCGAAACTCGCTTCGCTCAAACAGTCGGCGATGCTAAGGCGCCGCTTCATCATGAAGCATTTCAAAACACGTCCCAATGTTCGCCCGGATAACCCGCGCGGCCGGCCTCCTCTTGCATAATCGCTATTTTTTAATGCCCCCCTGTGAAGGCGCCGTCCTGTGAGCAAGTTGCTCTGTCGTAAAGGGATATTCGTATACCCTTTCCATTCACTTCCGCTTTTGCTGTAATAATAAAATGATTGACATGACAGGCAAATTTTCCGTACTACTATAGCCATCTATTCTGTTTTCTCACCTGTCATCTCCGGGAGGCCATCCCATGAAACGCCTTTTGGTCGTATTTTGTTTGATTCCGGCTTTTTCCGGCTTTTTTTTCGGGTGCAATTCGACGCGGTTCATGGTCGACCGCATGGTGCCGGTCACGGAGAAAATGAACGCGGCCGTTAATCAAAACACCGACATCGCAATGGTAAAAGAGGCGATGCCGTCCGCGATCATTCAATTGGAGGGCATGCACGAGGCCTCGCCGGAGAATGAAAAGATTCTGCTGCAATTGTCCGAAGCCTACTACGGGTATGCCTATGCGTTTATCGAGGACGAAAATCCGCTGCGCGCCGGTCGTTTGTACGACAAGGCCTACAGGTACGCCGCCCAGGTGTTGCACCAAAACGAGGGGATGAAACGGGCCGCCGATGCTTCGCTGGAAAAATACCGGCAGGCATTGACGCGATTGGACCAATCCGATGTGGCAGCACTGTTTTTTGCCGCCACGGCGCGCATGGCCTGGGTGGGCGTAAACATTGATGATCCGGAGGTGTTTGTGGAGATGCCGAAAATCAAGGCCATGGCCAAGCGGATCGTCGAACTGGACGAATCGTTTTATTACGGCGGCGCCCATGCGCTGCTGGGCGCTTTTTACGCCGCCCGCTCCCCGGTGGCCGGCGGCAAACCGGAAAAGGCCAAAACGCATTTCAACCGGGCGTTTGAAATCTCCGAAAACCGTTTTCTTCCTTACCAGCTGTTGTATGCCGAATTTTACGCCTACCAGATCCAGGATCGGGGACTGTATGTAAAGACCCTGAAAAAGGTCCGTAAAGCCGGAGACGACATTTTGCCGGAGCGTGCCTTTATCAATGCCGTGGCCAGGGAGAAGGCCGAGGGCATGCTGGGCCGGGCCGAGGATTTGTTTTAGAAAATTATAGGGAGCCATTGATATGAAACGTGTTGTGGTAGTGTTCTGCTTTTTCATGCTGGCCTCGTCTTTTGTCGGTCCCGCATATGCCGCCGGCCGGCCCGATGTCATGATCAAGCTGGCCACCCTGGCGCCCCGGGGCTCGGAGATCATGAATATCCTGGAGGAAATGAAGGCGGAAATCCGGGATAAAACGGATAACGAGGTGGGCTTTAAGGTGTATTACGGCGGGGTGCAGGGCGATGAAAAAGACGTTTTGCGAAAGGTGCGCATGGGGCAGTTGCACGGCGGCTCTTTTACAGGCCACGGCCTCGGCCGGATCGTGCCGCAGATCCGGGTCACGGAGCTGCCGTATCTGTTTCGAAACAATGACGAAGTCGCCTATGTGCGGCGCCATCTGCAAAAGGAGATGGAACAGCGTTTCCGGGACGAGGGCTACGTGGTACTCGGCTGGAACCCGGTGGGGTTTGTCTATAATTTTTCCAAAACCCCGATTGCCTCCATTGAAGTCGCCCGGCAGCAGAAATGGTGGATGTGGGAAGGCGATCCGTTGAGCGAGGCCGTGTTTGAAGCCTTTGATATTACGCCGGTGCCGTTGTCGTTTACCGAGGTCATGACATCGCTTTCCACCAAGATGATTGATACGGCCAGCACCACCCCCTATGGGGCCGTCGCGTTTCGCTGGTATACCCGGTTTGATTATATGGACGAATACCCGATTACCCACGTCATCGGCGCCACCATTATCTCCCGCCGGATCTGGGAAAAGATATCGCCCGGCAGCCGGGCGGCCATTGAAAAACTGGCTCAGCCGTATTTCGAGCGGATGCGACGGTTGACCGACAAACAGAATGAAAAAAGCATCGACATATTAAAAGAGCAGGGCATTGAAATCGTGCCGTTTCAACCGGATGAAAACACCAAGGCGTTTATCTTTAACGCTGCAAAAACGGCGCGCCGGAACTTAGTCGGGCAATTGTATTCCCAGCAACTGCTCGACCGGACCCTTGCGCTGCTCGACGAATATCGCAGCGCCCATCCGGATCAGGGCGTTAAAAAACTGAGCGAATAGGACGCCGGCATGCAGTGTTTTCTTTGCGGAAACGAATTTGATCCCGATTTTTTCCGATGCCCGGTATGCGCGGCAAAAGCCGGGCAGGGCAACAGGGCGCTCGCCTGGCTGGCCCGGATCGAAGACGGGCTGATTGCGGTTTTTCTCGGCGTCATGTTAATCTTGGTGCTTTTACAGATCGTCATGCGCTACGGCTTTGAGTCCGGTATTGCCGGCAGCGACACTTTCGTGCGCCACATCGTGATATGGATCGCCTTTTTGGGAGCCGCCATTGCCGCCAGAAGCGGCGCCCACGTTCGCATCGACGTCTTGATGCGCATTTTGCCGAAATCCTGGCATCGCTGGATCGAGGCGGTGACGAACCTGTTTTCTTTCGGCATCTGCGCCCTGCTGGCCTACGCATCCATCCGGTTTCTTTTCATCGAATACCAGGCGCAGGCGTCCTCCGTGTTTCTGGGCATGCCGGTCTGGGCCATGGCCGCCATTATCCCGGTCGGGTATGGTATTATCGCCTTGCGCTTCGGTCACCGGGCGCTGGGCGCCATTTTTGCCGGAAAACGGGAAGGTGCCGAATGATTGCTTTGGCGGCCGGGGCCATCGTTGTCATGGCGCTTCTGGGCGCCCCGGTGTTTGTGGTGATTTCCGCATTCGCCGCACTCGGCTTCTATACCGCCTGGATTCCCATGCCGGCGCTGGTGGTGGATTTCTATAACAAGTTTTCCAACAGCCCGGTCCTTTACACCATCCCGTTGTTTACCTTTGCCGGCTTTCTTCTGGCCGAAAGCCGGGCCGCCTACCGCATTGTCGACTTTTCCCGGGCGGTGCTCGGGTGGCTGCCCGGCGGATTCGGCATTGTGGCCCTGGCGGCCTGCGCGTTTTTTACCGCATTTACCGGCGCCTCCGGGGTCACCATCATCGCGTTGGGCGGCCTGCTGTATCCGGCGCTTTTAACGGAGCGTTATCCCGAGCGCTTTTCCCTGGGGCTGCTGACTTCTTCGGGCAGCCTGGGGCTGTTGTTTCCCCCCAGCCTGCCGATTATCATCTACGGCGTCATCGCAGAAGTCAGCATCAGCCAGCTGTTTGTCGCCGGCATCGGCCCGGGGCTGCTGCTGATCGTTTTGCTTTCGATCTACAGCACGTTTACCGGAAAGCGGGCGGCGGTCAAGCGTCAGTCGCTGTCGGCCCGGCAGGTTCTTTGCACCGCCCGGGCGGCCAAGTGGGAACTGGCCATCCCCTTTCTCGTGATCCTCGGTATTTTCGGCGGCTATGTCACGCTCGGGGAAATGGCGGCCTTGATTGTTTTGTATGCACTGATCGTGGAAGTGGTCATTCACCGGGAAATCAAATGGCGGCACCTGCCGCTGATCATGCACCAGAGCATGATTTTGGTCGGCGGCATTTTGATTATCCTGGGCTCGGCGCTGGCGCTGACCAATTTCATGATCGACGCCCAGATTCCCATGCGGATTTTAGATGCCATGCAGTCATTGATCGCCTCGCGGTGGGTCTTTCTGATCGGGCTAAACGTCTTTTTGCTCCTGGTGGGCTGCATCATGGACATCTATTCGGCGCTGCTGGTGGTGGTGCCCCTGATATTGCCCATTGCCACCAGTTACGGAGTCGATCCCGTTCATCTGGGCATTATCTTTCTCACCAACCTGGAAATCGGCTATTCGACGCCGCCGGTGGGCATGAACCTCTTTATTTCATCTTTCCGCTTTAAAAAATCCGTGTTTTCCCTCTATCGGGCGGCCATTCCCTTTTTGATTCTCCTGTTGATCGGGCTGCTGATCGTTACCTATGTGCCGCAGTTAAGTCTGTGGGCGGTATAGTTCCGGTCGGCGGTTGGGCAGGAAATACCGCATCCGGCTGGAGCGGACATCGGCGAGGGTTTGGGCGGACAGGTCCGTTATGCAGATGGTTTCCGTGTCGACGGTGTGACTGGTGAGGACCTCGCCCGAAGGCGACAGGACCAGGGAGACCCCGGGGAATAAAAGCCCGCAGCCGTTGTCTCCGACCGGGTTGACGGCGGCGACAAACAGGCCGTTGTCATAGGCCCGGGCGGGCAGGTGGCGCATCCAGGAGTCGCGTTTTTTCTTTGCAGACTGATGGGGGGAGGCGTGGGGGATAAAGATCGCATCTGCGCCGGCAAGGGCCATTTGAGTGGTCATCTCGGGGAAATGGGCGTCATAGCACAGCTGGATCCCGAAGGTGAAGCCGTTGATGGTCACCAGCGGGGGGATCTGATCGCCGGGAGTAAACAATTGCTTTTCCGGCGGGCCCAGGTGGGCTTTTCTGTAGTGGCATACCAGTTCGCCCGCGGCATTGACCACAAACTGGGTGGCATACAACGTCTTTGATTCGGCAGCGGTTTCTCGTTCGGCCATGCCGGCGATAATGGCGATCCGGTGGGTGGCAGCCGCTTTTTGGACGGCCTCGACAACCGGCCCGTCAATGGGTTCGGCCGCCTCGGCAATGGGGGCGCGCACGTGATAGCCGGTCAGGTTTAATTCCGGAAAGCAGACCAAGGCGGCGCCGCAGGCTTTGGCCTCGGCCGCCCGGCTTTTGAGTCGTTCGAGGTTGGCGGAAGTCTGTCCGATTATGCCCGGACAAATCACCGTGACAATGCGAATATCCGATTGCATGACGGCCGGAACCATTTGTTGTTTTTGGTATAAACCTTTTCCCCTACACCTTAAACTTTGCCCGGATCTTGTAAACCGTTGTCGCCGGCAGATTCAAGATATCGGTGATCCCGGTTTTTTCCGAGATTTCATCCAGGTTTTCCGCGATTATCTCCCGGGACGGGGCGATAAAGGTAAACCAGACGTTATAGGTGTTTTTCCGGAGGTAGTTGTGGGTAACGCCGGGATATTCGTTGACGGTGCGGGTGAATTCCTCGATTTTATCAGCCGGCACGGAGCCGGCACAAAGGGTGCTGACAAAACCGAGCTTTTCCGGGGAAAAGTTGCCGCCGATCCGCCGGATAATGCCATCGGCTTTCAATCGGCGCACCCGTTCAATGACATCGTCTTCACTGATGCCGAGGGCTTCGCCGATGGCCCGGTACGGGCGTTGTTCAATGGGAAAATCGGACTGGATGCGGTTTAAAATGGCCTTGTCGGTATCGTCAAAATTCGGCATGGAACTTATCCGTTGCTGGGGATGAAGTGTAAATGCACCCGCCGGTTGCGCGGGCCGTCGAATTCGCAGAAAAAAATGCCCTGCCAGGTGCCCAGCACAGGCTGACTGTTTTCAACGGCCACCGTGACTGATTCGCCGACGAGGCTGGCCTTGACATGGGCCGGGGAGTTGCCTTCCATGTGACGGTATTCGGCCTTCCAGGGTACGATCCGGTTTAGTATCATCAGAATGTCGGTTTTGACATCCGGGTCGGCGCTTTCATTGATGGTCACCGCTGCGGTGGTGTGGGGCACAAAGATCATGCACAGGCCCTGTTGAAATCCGGCAGAACGGATTTGGCCTTCCACCTGGGAGGTGATGTCGATGAGTTCCGTTTTTTCCTGTGATTTGACCTGGATTGTCAGGGTGTTCATGGGGTGCGTCCTTGTAATAGGTTCCATTTCCCCCACCCCCCTCCCAATCCCTCCCCCGGTTCCTGGGGGAGGGCTGAGTAAATGAGGTTCCTTTTCCCTGCCTGCCAGGGGGAAGGATTGAAAGGGGGACAAAAGCAAAAAAGCCCTGCAACAAGGTGCAGGGCTTTTTAGACACAACCGAAAAACATGGGGACCCGCGGGTTATGCGCTGAGCAAACGGGTTATACGCAACCGGTCGGTTTCGGCAGGCCGGCCATCTTGCAGGCGCCTTTTCCGGGACCGGAGGGGAAGAGTTCATAAATATGTTTCAGCTTGAACCCCGTCAGCTTGGAAAGGACCCGGACCATGGGGGCAATACCGTTTTTCTTGTAGTAGTCCTGCAAGACGTTGATGACTTTCCAGTGTTCTTCGTTCAGCTCGTCAATGCCTTCCTGCTGTTTGACGTACTTGACCCAGGATTCGTTCCAGTTTTCAAAGTTGTCAATGAAACCGTCCTCGTCCACGTTAAACGTATTTCCTTCAAATTCGACTGTTGGCATTTACGTTCCCTCCTTTAAATAGTTGATAATTCCACAGGCCTCTTGCCGGATATTCCATATGGGCAATTTAAAAAACTGTAAAGTTTAGTAAATTAATAGATGCGGCAAAAATTGTCAATATTAAAATGAATCCCCGTCAGATCAGTATTCTTTCGGGGTCTGGTTAAGCTGCTCCAGTGTAAAAACCGGCCCGTCCTTGCAGACGAGTTCTTTGCCGATGTTGCAGTGGCCGCACATGCCGACCCCGCATTTCATCCGGTTTTCCAGAGACATGATGATCTGGTCGTGGCCGTAGCCGAGTTTGTCCAGCACCGGCTGGGTGAACTTGATCATCACGGGCGGCCCGCAGACGATGGCGTAGGTGTCGGCATCACCGGGCGGTGCCTCCTGGTCCGTGATGGTGGGCACGAAACCGGTATGATACTGCCATGTCGGGTCATCGGTGGAATCCACGGTGATGTGCATGTTGATGTCATCGCGTGCGGCCCATTGTTCCAGTTCCTCCTTGTAAAGGAGCATGCCGGGCGAGCGGGCGCCGTAGACGACGTGAATGTCTTTGAATTTGGCACGATTGTCCGGATGCAGCATATAAACAATCGAAGAGCGAAGGGTTGTAAAAGCAAATCCGCCGCCGACAATCACCACGTTTTTGCCTTCCAGCAGGTCCCAGGGATAGCTGTTGCCCAGCGGCCCCCGGATGCCCATGATGTCGCCTTCTTTCATGGAATGGAGATAGGAGGTCACCTTGCCGGTCTTAAAGACCGTAAACAGGGTAAAGCCCTTCTCCGTAGGAGAGGAGGCAATGCCGATGGGAATTTCGCCGAGGCCGGGAATGGACAGTTCGGCAAACTGGCCGGCCCGGTAGGCAAACTTTTGCTCATCCTCGGGATTTAAAAACACGAACTTAAACGTTTTTAAGCTCTTGTCCTCGGTTTCGACCCGGATGTCCTCGATTCGGACCGGATACGGTTTATATGGATTTTCCAAGATTAACCCCCTTGAGCTGTTATGACGTTACGAGGCAGCTACAGGATTCGGGATCATAGCTGTTCATCATGTTACAAATTCTTCGGATATCGATATTGACCGGGCACAGGCGGACACACCGACCGCAGCCCGTGCACTGGATGCCGCTGTCGTACTTGTCCACGTAATACTTGAGTTTGTGCATAAACCGCTGCCGGACCCGTCCGACTTTGGTGCCGCGGGGGTTGTGGCCGGATGCATGTAAAGAAAAAATCGGATACATGCAGCTGTCCCAGTTTCGAATCCGAACCCCGGACTTGCCGAAGGTTTCGTCCTGGACGTCAAAACACCAGCAGGTCGGACAGGCATAGGTGCAGGTGCCGCAATTGATGCACGCAAAGGCCTCCGGGTTCCAGATGGCTTGTTCGGCCTCGTGAAGATCAACCAGGGACTGTTTTTTCAGGTTGTCGGTATTGACCGAGGATTTGATCTTTGACTCAGCCTCGGTTTCCATGGTTTCAATGGCCGATTGGCCATTGTCGGCAACCGTGTCCCAGCCGGCGGCGGAAACGAATTTTTCCCCTTTTTCGCTCAGCACCCGGGCCAGGTAGT
>JBNJEA010000139.1:0-7927 GCA_051745395.1 Thermodesulfobacteriota bacterium
ATGTCAGTGGCCTATCACGATGAAGTACTGGCAGCCACCAGCCATCTGCCCTACTACGCAATACCCGGCACGGGTGCGGTGCTTTTGCTGTTAAACATCCGCCTGGCCCCCGGGGATTTGAGTTACGTGATCAATCACGCCGAAACCAGCTATATTCTCGTTGACGAGTCTTTGATCCCCATTGCCGAGTCGGTGGCAGACAAGTGCGAAACCGTTCGCGGCTATGTGATTATGACCGACAAGGACCTGTCCGAGATCAATACCAGCCTTTCGCCCGTCTACAGCTACGAAACACTTTTGGAAAAAGCCGACCCCGACATCCGGTGGCCGGTGCTGGATGAAAAATCGGCCTACGGGGCCTGTTATACCACGGGCACGACGGGTCGGCCCAAAGGGGTCTATTATTCCCATCGTAACGTGTTTCTCCACGCCATGAGCATCGGCAGCAACGCGGAGATGACGCCCCGGGACTGTTTTTACCAGTTGGTGCCCATGTTTCACGCCATGGGGTGGGGGCTGCCCCATGCTGCCTTTGTGGTCGGGGCCAAGTATGTGCTGCCGGGCATGTACAATATGGCCGATTTGGGCAGTCTTGCCGAACCGCTGGTCAGCGAGGGGGTGACGGCCACGGCCGGCGCGCCGGCGCTGTTTATGCCCATGCTTGAATACATCCGCAAGCTCGACAAAAAGCCGGATTTAAGCGGTGCCCGGTTTTTATCCGGGGCCACGGAGCCGTCGCTGGCGTTGATGAAGGATTTCTACAATCTGACCGGCGCCGAAATCGTCCATGCCTACGGCGCCACCGAAACTACGCCGCTGGTGACCATCAACCGGCTCAAACCCTGGCTGGCAGATGAGCTTTCCGAAGCGGAAAAATGGGAACTGAAAAAAAAGCAGGGCTATCCGGTGGTGGGCCTGGATGTGAAGGTCGTCGATCAGGAGGGCAATGAATTGCCGCACGACGGCAAGTCGCCCGGCGAAATTTTGATCCGGGGGCCGTGGATTACCGGCAGCTACTACAACGCCGCCGGTTCCGAAGAGTCGTTCACCGAGGACGGCTACTGGAAAAGCGGGGATGCCGGTACCATGGATGCCGAAGGCTACGTCAAGATTACCGACCGGGTCAAGGACCTGATCAAAAGCGGCGGGGAATGGATTTCTTCCGTGGACATGGAAAACGAAACCATGGCGCACCCGGCCGTGTTGGAGGCCGCCGTCACCGGCGTGGCCCATCCCAAGTGGGAGGAACGGCCCGTGGTGCTGGTGGTGCCGCGGCAAGAGGAAAAAGACAACGTCACCGCGGAAGATATCCGGGCGCATCTGGCCCAAACATTTGCCAAATGGCAATTGCCAGAGGCGGTGATATTTGTCGAGAGCATCCCCAAAACCAGTGTGGGAAAAATGGATAAAAAAACGATTCGCGAGCAATACAAGGATATTTACACCCAAACGTAACATATCGTTTTTATCGCAAGGGAGGCGCAAATGGCGGAAAAGTGGGAAGAGGATTTAAAATGTGCGATCCGGTGCGGTCGCTGCAACGCCGGCTTGAAATCCGAGGACGAGCGGATTTTATCGGTATACGACCATGAGCCCATTTGCATGGCCTGCAAGCGGGAGGAAGAAAAGCGGCCGGATTACACGGAGGCCTCCAAGCAGATGATCGGCCAGTGCATGGCCGATACCGAAGCCATGTGGTCGGATCCCGGCGGATACTGTTATCATCACTTTTACGGCTATACCTGTAAGTAACCCCCGGTTTCTGCATGCCGCGGTCCCGGATTTATGATATAATATTGATTTGATCCGGGCATGCGGCTTTTCACATCAGACAAGGAGCACACCGATGATGCGGCACGTTTTGATGGCGGTTTTGATTGCAATTGGGATGGCGGGGGCCTGGGGATGCACGACAAAGCTGGTGCATATCGATTCCGATCCGGGCCTGGCCCGGGTTTACGTCAACGGGGAGTATGTGGGCAAAACCCCGTTGCACCATCGCTTTCGCGATACGTGGGAGCCCTGGCCGTTTGAACCGGATGACAACTATACGGTCGTGGCCAAAAAGGATGCGGGATACCTCCCGTCTGAAAAAGTATTCAATGAAACCGATGCGTGGCTGGATCTGAGCTATGTTCCCTCGGAAATCATCTTTGAACTGAGGCGCGCCCCGGATGAAGACGACGGTAAATAAAGGTCCCTAAAGATCGATTTGACGCCTTCCCGGTCTGATCCCGCCTTTGCCGGATTGCTTTGACGGTTCGGTCGGTTGAAATCCGTTTTTAAAGGCTTAGTTTTGAATATGCGGTAATGCCGGTATGGTCTGTGTTTACTCGGTTTAGGAGAATTTGTGAGATGAATAGGAAAACGAGTGGTTGGCCGGCCCTGCTGATTTGCCTGTTTCTATTGCTGCCGGCGGTGGCGGAAGCGGGCGGCTCGGGGCAGTCCGGGCAGTACGTGCCCCACGAGGTGCTGGTGAAGTTCGAGGCCGACGTCGATGGCGCCCGGAAAAAGGCGATTCGGTCTGCCATGGATGCCGAGCTGGTTTCAACGGTGGAAAGCATCGGGTTGGAGCATTGGCGGCTGTCCGAGCAGACAGCCGTCGAGGATGCCGTCGACCGGCTAAACGGCATGCTGGAAGTCGAATACGCCGAGCCCAATTATCTCTATGAGCCGCAGCAGGTTCCCGACGACGCGGAATTTAACCGGCTCTGGCATTTACAAAACACCGGCCAGGTCGTAAACGGCAACGCCGGGACACCGGGTGCCGATATTGACGCCCCGGCGGCCTGGGACATGGAAACCGGCAGCAGCGACATTGTCGTGGCGGTGATCGATTCGGGCGTGGCGTTGGAGCATCCCGACATTGCGGAAAATATCTGGAAAAATCCCGGTGAAACCGCCGGTAACGGGGCCGACGATGATGAAAACGGCTACGTCGACGATGTCAACGGCTGGGATTTTGTCAACGATGACAACAACCCCTCGGACTATTCCCGGGATTTGTACGGCGACGGCCACGGCACCCATGTCGCCGGCATTATCGCCGCGGCCGGCAATAACGGCCGGGGCAGTACCGGCGTGATGTGGCAGGCCCGTATCATGGTACTTCAGGTGTTTGATCTGTTTGAGGCCAGTCCGCTGCACAGCGGGGTGATTCAGAGTCAAAATATCATCGAAGCAGTGGCGTATGCCATCGAAAACGGCGCGCAAATCATCAATTGCAGTTTCGGCGGCGACACCTTCAGCCAGTTTCAAAGAGATATTTTTGACAAAGCCCGCGGCCAGGGCGTGCTCATTGTTGCCGCCGCCGGCAACAACGCAGCCGACAATGACGCAAATCCGACGTACCCGGCCGGTTATGAACTGACCAACATTATTTCAGTCGCCGCCACCAACGAAGACGACCAGTTGGCGAAATATTCCAATTTCGGAAAGACCTCCGTCGATGTGGCCGCCCCCGGCGGCAGCCGGGAGGTGTCGAATATATACAGTACAAGCCCGCCGCCGCGCAGCGAGTTGTTTTTTGATGATTTCGAATCCGGCGCCGATCAGTGGGAAAAACCCGATGGGCAGCAAGGCTGGTTTGTTGTCGAAGATGATGTCTTTGACTCCAATGTGCTCACCGATTCGGGAAACGAAACGTACGCCGCCGGCCTGTCGGCTTCTGTCGAAACGGCTGAACCCATCGATGCCCGAGGCGTCCGCGGCGTTCACCTGCAGTTTGATATTGAATACCAGCTCGAGGAGGATTTTGATTTTTTGTTTGTGGAAATCTCCGAAGACGGATCGAAGTATGAACCCATTTATGCCGTCACCGGTTTTTCCCCGGGCATCCAGCGGGTCAACTTGTGGGGAAATGACGAGCCGCCCGGCACCATTTACCTGCGGTTTTTACTCGATACCGATGAAAGTGAAAATTATGAGGGCGTTTTTATAGACAATATCAGTTTGACCGGCATTGAATGGGATTTTTCCGGGGACCCCTATGGGTTTAAAAGCGGCACCTCCATGGCCACTCCGGTGGTCGCCGGCGTGGCCGGCCTGGTATGGTCCCGGAAACCGGATTTGAGCGCCGCACAGGTCAAAGAAATTGTTTTGGATACCGCAGATCCGCTTGAAAGCCTTGCCGGGAAAGTGCGCAATGGCGGACGGGTCAACGCAGCCGCCGCGGTTTCACATGACGGCGACGGCGGCTGTTTTGTCGCCGCCGCCGGGCAATCTATCTGATACCTGAATGAAGCGATTTTCAAGTTTGCCGCACTGGTATTTTTAAAACCCGTACACAAGCGTCAGTGCGGTTTCCGTGTCGGTTTTGTCCTTTTCCGGCGGGACATCGCTCGTGTGCTTGAGATGAAACGAAATTTTCGTGGAAAGCCGGTCGTTGATTTTGAGCTTCAGCGATGTGGCCGAGCGGGTGATGGTATTGTCGGCGCCGCTGTCGACGCTTATATCCTCGGTAAACGTGGCCGAATCGCTGATGGCCCAGGCAAACAGGGTCCCGGCGTGAACGATGGCCTCGCCTTCATCCGTATCGGTGGCCTCATCATCTTCGAGTTTGTTGTAGCGATAACCGGGCCCGATTTCCGCTTCCCATGACATGGATTCCGAGTCAATGATCTGCCGGTTGTAGCCGGCGGAAAAAGTTAATTGGTACTTGAACCCGGAAAAGCGGTCATCATCATATACCGCCAGGCCGAAAGCCGAATTGCGGCGGTCAAACCGGTAACTGGATTTCCCGGATACCAGAAACCGCTGGTTGGTGGTGACATCCTCGCCGGTTTCCTGGGATTCTTCTGACCCGTAGACGGCTTCGGACTCGAGTTTGTTTTGCCAGCGCTCGGTTTCATGCATAATCCCCAGCCGGGCATTCAGGGATTGGGTTTCCGTATTGCCCGATGTCATCAGGTACCCGAGTTCCCCCTCTCCGGTAAAACCGGTGGGTTCGGTGCCGGTTTGACAAAATACCGGCTGTGCGCAGCAAATGAAAAACAGGGCCAACAGTGTCGGCCATAACCGATCGGCAGTGCGTATCATGGGCTCTCCTTTGGACGTGGTGGTTGATTGGTTCGGTATTCGCACGTATCTGTTCTCCCTTTTTCCCCGAGATACAACGTGGCAATGCCTGCGGTCAATGGCTTCCAGGCCACGCAGGCAAAACCGGCGGCCCTGATGCGGCCGGCAAACCACTGCGGCGGCGGAAAGTTTACCACTGAAGCGGGCAGGTATCGATAGGCCCGGACATTTCGGGAAAACAAACCGCCCACGGCCGGCAAGAGTTTCTGAAAATACAGCAGGTAGAGCTGCCGCAGGCGGCCGGCCGGCGGGGTGTTTAATTCGAGTACCGCCAGCTTTCCGCCGGGCTTTAACACCTTTTGAAATTCCGCCAGCGCCGCATCCCGGTTTTTGATGTTGCGGATGCCGAAGGCGATGGTCACCGCATCAAAGGCCGCCGGGGCAAAGGGCAGGGCCAGGGCATCGGCGGTCAGCAGATGCGGCGGGGTAGGGTGCAGTTGCGTGGCCGTTTTTTGACGGGCGATGGTCAGCATTTCAGCGGAAAAGTCGATTCCGTATACGACGCTGCCCGGGCGTTTGTCCATTACTTCCACGACGACATCCCCGGTGCCGCAGGCCACGTCTAAAACGGCGGGCCTTTCGCCCAGATCAAGGGCGCGCACCATTTCCCGGCGCCAGTACACATCCTGCCGCAGGCTCAAAAGGCGGTTTAGAAAGTCATAGTGCGGCGCGATGGCGTCGAACATTGATTGGATAAAGGCGGATTCCATTCTGGCAATTGACAATCATCAATTATGCATTATTGTAGCTTCATAAAATGATCCGGCAAAACGGATCTGGTCTTGAAATTGTCATTCCAATAGCATAGTATCGGCCCGTTTCAAACCAAATTGATTGTCCGGTTGGTTGTCAACGGATACGCAATCACCTTAAACCCTAAATTTCGGAAAAAACAAGCAGTAGCCAATGAGTACGAAAAGAGATTATTATGAAGTTCTGGGCGTTGACAGAGGCGCCGATGCCAATGAGTTGAAATCCAAATACCGGAAAATCGCTTTGAAATATCATCCGGATCGAAACCCGGATGATCAGCAAGCCGAGGAAAAGTTCAAAGAGGCCGCAGAGGCCTACGAAGTGCTTTCCAATCCGGAAAAACGCCAGATTTATGACCAGTTCGGCCACCAGGGCCTTGATGGCATGCGAAATGGCGGCCAAGGCGGCGGATTTCAGGATTTTGACGACATTTTTTCCAGTTTCGGCGATATTTTCGAGGATTTTTTCGGATTCCGCAGCGGCCGCCGCGGGGGACAGGCGCGGGCGCGCCGCGGGGCGGATTTGCGTTATGATTTAACCATCGAGTTTATGGACGCGGCATTCGGCAAGGATACCGAGGTCGAACTGGAAAAGATGGAAGCCTGCGGTACCTGCAAGGGCAGCGGCGCAAAGCCGGGCACGGAACCGGAAACCTGCGGGCAATGCAACGGCAGCGGTCAATATGTGCGGACCCAGGGGTTTTTCCAGGTCAAAAGCGCATGCCCCCGATGCCGGGGCCATGGAAAAATTTTAAGAGACCCCTGCCCGGAATGCCGGGGCAGACAGCAGGTGGCGGTCAAAAAAACAGTGGAATTAAAAATTCCCGCCGGCGTGGATCACGGCTCCAAGCTCCGGCTGTCCGGGGAGGGCGAAGCCGGGGTTAACGGCGGCCCGGCAGGCGATCTCTACGTCTTTATCCATGTGAAGCCGCATGAATTTTTCGAACGTCAGGGCACTGACATTGTCACCAAGATTGAGCTCTCTTTTGTCCAGGCGGCCCTGGGAGATGAAATTACGGTTTCCACGCTTACCGGCGAGGAAACCGTCAAGATCCCCCGCGGCACCCAGTACGGCGACACTATGCGCCTGACCAACCACGGGGTGCCGTCGCTGCGCAACGGGCTGCCCGGCGACCAGATCATCCAGGTGGTCTTAAAAACCCCGAAACATCTCAACAAGCGCCAGGAAGAGATTTTAAAGGAATTTGCCAACCTTGAGTCGGAAAAGTTTACCTCAAAGATCAAGCGGATTTTCAAGAGTGGGGCCTCCAAGGCGGCCAAGTCGTAAGGAAGGGGCTGAGGGACTGAGGCACTAAGGGACTGAGGGACTAAGGGACTTTTAGGAAATAAGGCACTGATGAGGCGGCCGGCGCCTCCAGTGTCTTGATTTTTGTGGGGCATCGATATAGAAAATGGGACAGCGGCGATGTATGAATTAAAAGTGCAGACCCGGTTTGCAGCAGCGCACCAGCTTAAAATGGTGACGGAAAAATGTGAAAACTTACACGGGCATAACTGGAAGGTGGAGTTGCATGTGGCGGGCAACGCCCTTAAACCGTCGGGTGTTTTAATCGATTTCGGCGTCGTCAAGGGCTATCTCAATGAAATCATCGATACCCTGGATCACAAGTTCTTAAACGAACTGCCGGCCTTTGAAAACCAGAACCCCTCCTCGGAACAGATCGCGCATTACATCGCCGATCAATTCCGGCAAAAGATTGCCGATGACAGCATCCATGTGTCCCGGGTCAGCGTCTGGGAATCCGACGATGCATGCGCCACGTATTATCCTGATCAATAGTGCCGGCAGGCGGCCATCAGTTCATCCCGGGTAATAATAGCCGATACATCGGTCACATGTTTTCGGATATTTTCCATGCCGCCTTCCTGGCGATCAATAAGCACGACCACCGAGGAAACGTCAAGGCCTTCCTCCCGGGCCCGTTCAATCGCCTTGATGGTTGAGCCGCCGGTGGTGACCACATCTTCGACGATGGCCACGCGCTCGCCTTTGGCCAAATCGCCTTCAATCCATTTGACAATGCCGTGATCCTTCTGGGTTTTGCGGATGGAAAACGCCTTGACCGGTCCGGCTTCGA
>JBNJEA010000140.1:0-7925 GCA_051745395.1 Thermodesulfobacteriota bacterium
AAAATTTCTCACTGTCTGAGGGCGACCAGCCCGAGTTTGAGAAATTTTAGCGGCGCAAAGGGCCCGGCCCGGCAAAAGACTTTTGAGCGAAAAAGTTCCTTATGACCGCCTCCCGGGCAGCCAAAAGCGCTCTGGCTTTGGAAAGTGATTACTGGAACAAACCGAATAACCGGATTATTTTTTCAGGAAATATTGATTTCACCGGCAGCGATTTGATATGAAAACGACATTCCTTTGAATTTTATCCAAAACCGAAACCATGAAAATCTTGATCTATATCATACTGGCCCTCGTGGTTATTGCCGCCGCTTTGTTGGGCTTAATCTGGTTTTCGACCTTTCATCCGCCAGCAAAAAAAACGGAACCGGTCCGCTGCGACGATCAGGCGCCGGTGCTTACACCGGGCCAGACCATAAAGGTGCTGTCCTGGAACGTGCAGTTCATGGCCGGCAAGGGGTATCATTTCTTCTATGAAGGCGGAACAGACACCCGGCCGGAACCCGGCGATATCGCAAAGACGCTCGATGCCGTGGCCGAAGTCATCCGCGACGAGGACCCGGATATCGTTTTGCTCCAGGAAGTCGACGTCAACGCCAGGCGCACCGACTACATGAACCAGGTCAAGAAACTGGCCCGCCGCCTGCCGGATGCCTATCGGTGCCGTGCCTCATCCTACTACTGGAAGGCGGACTTCGTGCCCCACCCGAAAATAATGGGCTCGGTGGGTATGAAACTCGTCACCTTCTCCAAATACCGCATCGACAGCGCCATGCGCCACCAGCTTCCCTTGATTCCGGAAAGCACGCTGCGGCAGCAGTTCAACCTCAAACGCGCCGTACTCGTTACCCGGCTGCCCGTTACAGACAACGGGGATTTTGCCGTCTTAAACACCCACCTGTCCGCCTTTGCCCAGGGTACAAACGCTCTTGCCCGCCAGGTCGACGTGGTCAAATCCCTCATGGACCGGTTTTCGGCAAATGCGATCCCCTGGATCGCCGGGGGCGACTTCAATCTGCTGCCGCCGGGCAAGGCCTACCAGCGGCTGTCACAGGAGCAGAAATACCGTTATCAGCCCGAAAGCCGGTTAAAGCCGATTTTCGAGGACTACCAAGCCGTTCCGGGCCTCGAAGACATCTCCGGCAAAAACCGCCGTCAATGGTATACCCATTTCCCCAACGATCCGGCCATCAAAACGCCGAATAAAACCATCGACTACATATTTTACGCCGATACCGTCGCAGTCGGCCCCCATTACGTCCGACGGCGCGACACCGCCGGCATTTCCGATCACCTCCCGGTGGTGGCGGAATTTGTTTTGCCGAAGACCGAACCCGATTAGAACCCGACAAAAGGATGAACCCATGACGCTTTCTTCGATACCCGCCCCCGATGAAATCCTGCAGCACCTGATCCGGTTCGACACTACCAACCCTCCGGGCGACGAAAAGCCCTGCATCGACTACCTCCGTCAGCTCATGGAGGACGCCGGATTTGAAACCCAACGGGTGGGCAAAAATGAAAACCGGCCCAACCTGATGGCCCGGATGCGCGGTGAAAATCAGCAGCCGCCGCTTCTGCTGTACGGCCACGTGGACGTGGTCACGGCCGAAAAACAAAACTGGCGATATCCCCCTTTTGAGGGCCGCCGGATCGACGACTATATCTGGGGCCGCGGCGCACTCGACATGAAAGGCGGGGTAGCCATGATGGTCCACGCCCTGTTGAAAGCAAAGGCCGAAGGCGTCCGGCCGGCCGGAGACATCGTCTTTGCCGCCGTCTGCGATGAAGAAGCCGGCGGCAATTTCGGGGCCCGGTATCTCGTGGAACAACACCCGGAACTGTTTTCCGGCATCCGGTATGCCATCGGGGAATTCGGCGGCGCCAGCATGTATATCGGCGACAAAACCTTTTATCCGATCCAGGTCACGGAAAAACAGATGTGCTGGATCAAGGCCACCGTAAAGGGGCCGGGCGGCCACGGCTCGATGCCCATCCGGCAAAGCGCCATGACCCGGCTGGGGTATTTTCTCTACAACCTCGACCGCCATCGCATGCCCGTGCGCATCACCCCGGTGGTCCGCCAAATGATCGACCGCATTGCCGACGCACTTTTTCCGCCGGCCGGTGTCCTGCTTCGCCAACTGCTAAACCCGCGGCTTACCGATCTGGTCATGGCGGTTCTCGGTGACCGGGGCAAGCCCTTCCGGCCCCTTATGCGCAACACGGTCAGCCCGACCATTGTCCGCGGCGGCGACAAAATCAACGTCATTCCCAGCGAAATCGAACTCCACCTCGACGGCCGGCTGCTGCCCGGGGCCACGCCCCAGGAATTAATCGGCCAGCTCAAGCGGACCACGGATGCGCCCATCGATTTTGAGATTGTCCGGCACGATTCGGGCCCGGGCGAACCGGATATGGGGCTTTTCGACCTGCTCGCAACCATCATGACCGAATCCGACCCCGACGGCACGCCCATCCCGATGCTGCTGCCCGGTGTAACCGATGCCCGCTTTTTCTCCCGTATCGGCATTCAGACCTACGGGTTTACACCGATGCAGTTGCCGAAAAACTTCGATTTTTTCAGCTACATCCACAACGCCGACGAGCGGGTACCCGTCAATGCCGTCCAATTCGGCGCCCGGGCCATATACCGCCTGATCCAGCGCTACGGCAGGCATCTCAGCGGCTGAAAAAAGTGGAGATTCGACATTTGCCCGAAAATGATTACATTTTTTTTGGATATCAAAAACCGCGTCGTCGATAGAAGTTCTAACATTGCAGAACAGTGAAAATTCCGCATTGATTGACAAGGAAGGCAGGTGATTGCAATGAAAGACACCCTCATTCGTACCGGCTCGAAGCAAAACGAAAGATCCGTGCCCAGAAAGCGGATCCGGGACGCCAAAACGTCGCGCGAGTATATCGAGGAAGCGTTAAACTATGCCGGCATTACCATTAACGGGGACAAGCCTTATGACATTACCGTCCACAATGAGGAACTGTTTGACCGGGTCATCGAGGAAGGCGACCTGGCCGCGGGCGAATCCTACATGGACGGATGGTGGGATTGTCCGGCGCTGGACCAGTTTTTCGACCGGGTCTTTCGGGCCAATCTCCAGGAATACTTCAAGGGCAACTGGAAATTCTACCTCCACACCATGCGGGCCCGGCTGTTAAACCTCCAGAAAAACCAACGCGCCTACGAAGTCGGCGAGCAGCACTATGATGTGGGCAACGAGTTATACCGGGACATGCTCGACAACCGGATGGCCTACACCTGCGGATACTGGGCCGACGCCGACACCCTCGACGAGGCCCAGGAGGCCAAGCTGGACCTGATCTGCAGAAAACTCGAACTGGAGCCCGGCATGACGGTACTCGACTTGGGCTGCGGCTGGGGGTGTTTCGCCCGTTATGCCGCCGAAAAATACGGCGCCCATGTTACCGGCGTGACCGTGTCCAAGGAACAGGTCGAGCTGGGCAACCAAATGTGCGCGGACCTGCCGGCCGAAATCCGGCTCGACGACTACCGCAACGTCCCCGGCCGGTATGACCGGGTCCTTTCCATCGGCATGCTGGAACACGTCGGTTATAAAAACTACCGCACCTACATGGAAAAGACCAGCGAGTGCCTAAAAGACGACGGCATCGCCTTGATCCACACCATCGGCGGCAATGTCAGCATCACCATCGGCAATCCATGGCTTACCAAATATATTTTCCCCAACAGCATGCTGCCGTCGATCGCCCAGCTCGGTGCCGCCATGGAAGATTTGTTCGTCATGGAGGACTGGCACAATTTCGGTCCGGATTACGACAAGACCCTCATGGAATGGGACCGAAACTTCGAAGCCGCCTGGCCCAAGTACCGCGACGCCTACGGCGACCGGTTCTACCGGATGTGGAAGTTCTACCTGCTAAGTTCGGCCGGGGCGTTTCGTTCCCGGTTGACGCAGCTGTGGCAGATTGTCATGACCAAGCCGGGCCGGGCGCAGCCGGCATGTCGTATTGCGTAACCGCCTATGATTGCATCCGATGTGCTCATTATCGGCGGCGGCCCGGCCGGTTCGGCCTGTGCCGCCCGCCTGGCCGAAGCCGGCCGGGCCGTCCGCATTATCGACAAACAGGCTTTTCCGCGCTCCAAGCTCTGCGCCGGGTGGGTCACCCCGCAGGTGCTGTCCGACCTGTCGCTTTCCCCGAACCAGTACCCGCACCGGTTGATCACCTTTTCGCGCATCGTCTTTCATTTCTTCGGCGTACCGGTGCCGGTGCCCACGAACCAGCATTCCATACGGCGTTACGAGTTCGACGATTTTCTTTTAAAACGCGCCGGCGTGCCGCTCCACCGGCACAAGGTCAAACACATCCGCCGCGAGACCGGCGGCTATGTAGTCGATGACGCCTTTTTTGCCCCCTACATCGTCGGTGCCGGCGGCACCCACTGCCCGGTCTACAAAACCTTTTTCAAAGACCGCCAGCCCCGTAACCCCAACGGAGTTATCACCACGGTGGAAGAAGAATTTGCATATGATCACCCCGACGAGACCTGCAAGCTGTGGTTTTTCGATCACGGCCTGCCCGGCTATGCCTGGTACGTGCCCAAGGGCGGCGGATATGTCAACGTGGGCATCGGCGGTAAACTCTCGCGCCTGAAAAAACGCGGCCGGAGCATCAACGATTACTGGCGCCGGTTCACCGAAAAACTGGCCCGGCAGAATGTCATTGTCCACCATCGGTTTTCGCCCCGGGGCCATCTTTATTACCTGAGGCAGCCCACCGACTGCATCCGGTTGGAAAATGCGTTTATCACCGGCGATGCGGTGGGCCTGGCGACCATGGACATGGGCGAGGGCATCGGCCCGGCCATCGAAAGCGGCCAGGCCGCCGCGGATGCCATCATTACCGGCCGCCCCTACACCCTCGATCACGTCAGCCGGTTTTCCGCCCCGCAAATCCTGGGGGGCCGGTTCTTTTGCACCGCCCGTCATTAAATCTTAACGTTATCGTAAAAAACCCTTTTTTTGTGGTGGCGCCTCGTGTAAATTGGTATACGAATAAAGGGCATCCGTATCACCCATCGGTGTGGGCCCCTTTGTTTCACTTTTTCAAACATTGTTTACCTGCCGGTTTTATGGTTTTAAACCGAACCGGAAAACAGGGAATCAAACAGTGTATAAAAAACTGATGACCCCATGATTTTTAAAGGAGGAGTTTATGGCCCGTCAGTTCGATACAAGCAAAACCCGAATCGGCGATATTGTGGAAGCCAACGCCAAAGATTTTCCCGACAATATCGCCCTGGCCTACCATGAGTACGGTTTTAAAAAGTCCTTTACCGAATTCCGCGACATTTGCAAAAAGGTGGCCAAGGGCCTGATGGCCTTGGGCGTTGGGCGAAACGATCATTTCGCCATGTGGGCCAACAACGTACCGGAATGGATCTACACCCAGTTCGGCAGCGCCATGGCGGGCGGGGTCATGGTAACGGTCAACACCAATTTCCGGGCCTTTGAACTCGAATACCTGCTCAGCCAGTCCGACAGCAACACGTTGATTTTAACCGACGGCCTCCGGGAACCCAATGAATACATCGAGATCGTCAACCAGGTCCTGCCGGAATTAAAAAACTGTGCACCCGGCGCCCTTGAATCCGAAAAGTTTCCCTTTCTCAAAAACATCGTCCACCTCGGCAAAGAAAGCATTCCGGGCATGTACAACTGGGATGACATGCTGGCGCTGGGCGAGAAGGTATCCGAGGATGACGTAAAAGAAAGATCGGACAGCCTTTCCCCCGACGATGTTATCATGATGCAATATACCTCGGGCACCACCGGCTATCCCAAGGGCGTAATGCTGTCGCACGCCAATCTGATCGGAAACGGCCAGAGCATGGCCGAGATCATGGCCTTAACCCCGGATGATACCCTGTGCATCCCCGTGCCCCTGTTTCACTGTTTCGGCTGCGTAATCGGCACCATGTGCTGCACGGTTTCCGGAGCGACCATGGCGCCGGTGACCGTCTTTGCAGCAGACAAGGTCATGGAAACCGTGGATGCGCTGCAGTGTACGGCGCTGCACGGCGTGCCCACCATGTTTATCGCCGAACTCGAGGAAATGGATCACAAGCAATACAATACCGCCGCGCTGCGCACCGGCGTCATGGCCGGCTCCACCTGCCCCATCGAGGTCATGAAAGGGGTGATCAACAAAATGGGGGCCGAGGAACTGACCATCGTCTACGGCCAGACCGAATCGTCTCCGGGCATTACCCAGACCCGGCGCGACGACCCGATCCACATCCGTACCGAAACCGTGGGCCGGGCGCTGCCCAACGTCGAGGTCAAAATTGCCGATCCCATCACCGGCGAATCCCTGCCCGTCGGGCAAACCGGGGAGCTCTGCAGCCGCGGCTATCACATCATGAAGGGCTACTATAAAATGCCGGAAAAAACCGCCGAGACCATCGACGAAGACGGCTGGCTCCACACGGGCGATCTGGCCAGCATGGATGAACAGGGCAACTGCACCATCCAGGGGCGGTTAAAAGACATGATCATCCGGGGCGGGGAAAACATTTATCCCCGGGAAATCGAGGAATTTCTCTACACCCACCCCCAGGTCAAAGACGCCCAGGTCGTCGGCGTGCCGAGCGAAAAATACGGCGAGGAAGTCGCCGCCTTCATCCAGGTGAAAGCCGGCACCGAGTTGACGCCCGATGATATCAAGTCGTTTAGCAAGGACCGGATTGCTTACTACAAAATCCCCCGCTTTATTTATTTCGTGGAAGAATTCCCCACCACGGCCAGCGGCAAGATCCAGAAGTTCAAGCTGCGCAAGCGGGTCATGGAGGACATGGATCAATAGCGGCAGCACGCCGTTTAAAGAAAGGTGACCTGACGGAGCGGATCGGCTTTTTGAATGATTTCGCGGATGCGCCGGCGCGTGTTTTCATTGCGCACCGGCTGCACCCGGGAGACCGGCTGCCCGTTTTCACCGGTTTTAAACTTCCAGTCCACGACAATGCCCGGCACCAGGGCGTAGGCGCAGCCGCCAACGCCGCAGCAGGACCGGTCGACGGAGAAAAAACCGGTAAAATACAACACCTCGCCGCCGTCCACGGTGGCCGTGTGCTCCCGGCTCAGCAGGTAATCGCCGCCGATGGCCGATACCGGTTTGTTTAATTCCGGATGCTGGAATTCGATACTGCGGTCATCCATTACATTTGCCTTCTCCAATCCCAAAATACGGCTATTGACAAATCCGGAAAGCCTGTGCCATTTTACTTTTAAGCATATGCTTAAAACATTGGGCTTTTTCAACGCCCCGAAAATATGATAATCATATCATGCATAAAAAAAAGTAACATCGCAATACTTTATCGCATCCTGCAATGGAGGCGGATCTCAATCCAAACCGGAGTGAAAACAGGAAAAGGAGGGATCAATTATGGCGGAAATGACAAATCGCATGAAAGAACTTTTTCAAAATGTTCCGACCGCGGTGCTGGCCACCGCCACTTCAGACGGCGCCCCCAACGCGGTGCCGGTCGGGGCCAAAAAAATCATCGACGATGAAACCGTTTTGATTTCCGATCAATTCTTCAACAAAACCCTGGCCAACATGAAATCCAACCCCAAGGTGGCCGTCTCGTTCTGGGAAGGCCACGAGGGCTACCAATTCAAGGGCACTGCAACCATTGAAACTTCAGGCCAGCGATATGAAGAAACCGCCAAGTGGATCGAGGAACTGGGCAACAAGGCCGGCCATCCCCTGAAATCCAAGGGCGCGGTCATCATCCGCATCGATGAAATTTATGCCCTGGCGCCGGGCCCGGGCGCCGGAAAAAAACTGGCCGGATAAACCCCGGCCGCTTTGCCCCCCTGTTATGGCGCCGGGCCATCCCGCAGGCCCATCGGCCTGCGGGA
>JBNJEA010000033.1:0-26161 GCA_051745395.1 Thermodesulfobacteriota bacterium
GTATAGGGTTCAAGTAAGCTGTTGGGTCTTGGGTGTGGGGTTTGGGGGTTTTTGCCTTACACCCCAAACCTCATACCTTACACCTCAAACCTTACACCTCAAACCTCATACCTTCTTGCCTTACTCCTTTGTTTTCCCTACTGCCTGGTCCATTTTGGTGATCAGTTCATCGATGTCAAGGGGTTTCATCAGGTAGTCATACGCCCCCTGGCGCATGCCTTCCATGCCTTCCCGGGTCGAGCCGTGTCCGGTCAGCAAAATAATCGGCAGGTCCGGGTGGCGGTTTTTTGCCTGCTGCATCACCTCCAGGCCGCCCAAGCCCGGCATCATGAGATCGAGCACAATGACATCATAGACGTTGTTGTCGATCATTTCCAGGGCCTGTTCGCCGTCCTGGGTGGTGTGCGGGTCATACCCCCGGATTTCAAGACGTTCGGCCAGGGTGGTGACAAATTCTTCCTCATCGTCGACAAGCAGGACTTTAGTATTGCTCATTTTGACCTCCGGGTGCTTTTTTGGGTAGAAAGACGGTAAAGGTTGAACCGACGCCAACGGTGCTGTTTACCTTGATGTCGCCGCCGAGTTTTTTCACGATGCCGTAGGTAATGGAAAGGCCAAGGCCGGTGCCATAGGTTTTCTTGGTGGTAAAAAACGGCTCAAAGATTTGCCGGAGGGTCTCCTGGCTCATGCCATGGCCGTTGTCGGAAATGGCAATGCCGACTTGTTCTCCATCGGCCTCCCACGTGGTCAAAGAAACCTTCCCCCCGTCGGAAACAGCGGCAAATGCATTGGTGATGATGTTTAACAACACCTGCTGCAACTGGCCCCGGTCCGATGAGATTCTGGGCAGGTCTTCGGCGAGATTCTGCTCCACGGTGATATCGCGGTGATGGGCCTCTTTTTCCAGAAACCCCATGGTTTCGAGCAAGACCTCGTTGAGATCGAGTTTTTCATATTGGATTTCTATGCGCCGGGCAAAGCCGAGCAGCCGATGCGTGATGCTGCGGCTGCGTGAAATCGAATGAAGGATGGGGTTGACCTGGCGCATTAGCTTGTCCTTGTCGTGGTGCATGTCGTTTTCGACCAGGTCCTTTAAAAGGCCGGCCTTTTCGTTGATAATGGAGAGCGGATTGTTGATTTCATGGGCCACGCCGGCGGCCAGTCTGCCGATGGAAGACAGTTTCTGGTTGTATTCCAGTTCCCGGAAGGCGGCTTCGCGTTTTTCATCGGCCTCCCGGATCCGGGTGACCAGGCGGTGGGTGGAGCTGAAGGTGGCAAAGACGATCAGCAAAATACTGGCGATCAGCATGTATGACATCTCCCGCATCAATGTGTGCCAGGTCTTGAGGATAAAGGAGCGGGGGATGGCCATGACCAGGGTAAGGTCGTGTTTGATCAGGGTGGAATAGATCACGAAAATTTTGCGCCCGAGCGGGTCGGTGTCTTTCATGATATGAGTGCCCGGATCCCGGTTGGGGATCTCGATGGGAAGCGGGTTCAAGACCTCGCCGTAAAAGCGGGAATCGGTTTGCAGGGTGTCTTTGTTGTTGATCAGAAAGGCGTCGCTGACCGGCGACATGCTCATGGCGTTGATCAGGTTGGCAAACTTCTGGGTATCCATCGTTGCCCGTAAAATCCAGGTATCGCCGCTGTCGGTCATATGCTGGACCGCCAGGGCAATGTGGGGAAATTCCCGGTAGCCCATGAAAACGTCGCTGACAAAGATCCCCTTGACCTGGACCTCCTTGAACCAGTCCTGATTGGAATAATCCTTGTTCAATAGGTCATAGGGGCCGGCGTAGCTGACCTGTTTGCCCTCGGCGTTGATGAGACCGAGATCGACGTAGCCGCCGTATTTTTCCCGCAGAATCCGATAAATGCGGTGCAGGTTTTTTTGATCCGACAGGCTTTGAAATGAATGGCTTGATGCAATGAACTTAATGGCCGACAGGCGCTCTTCCAGAAACAGCTCAAAGGAGTGGGTGGCCTTGTTGGCAATCGAGCGCATGGGATCGATGCGCTCGGTGGTGATGTTTTTCTGGTATTGCATGGCGTTGAGCACGGCCATTAATGTCAGCGGAATGATGGTGACCACCAGCATCAGTATGATGATGTTTCGCTGCAGCTTGCGATAGCGTTTCGGCAGCCGCTTTTCTTCCCGCCGGTTTTTGATCCGGTTTTTCACCCGCTGCCACCAGTGGGGTTTGTCATTCATGAGTGCAGCACCTCTTTCGGGTTGGCAACAATGTCGCCCGGGGAAAGTCCGCCGCCGGTGTATCGGTCCAGCGCCGCTTCCCAGGGCCCGATCACGGAGTCATAGACCTTGATCCGCTTCCAGGTCAGGTATTGATAGTATTCTTCCTCAATGCCGCCGCAGATGACCGTGCCCACCCCTTCGGTCAGTATGAGATGGCACAGCTTCTCCGCTGAAATCCGGGGCAAAACCACCAGTTTTTCTTCCTGCTTTTTCCCCTGCCCGTCAAGGACAATGATAACGGCCTCTGCGGACAAATCAAACCGGGGTGATACCTCGGCGCCGTAAAGGGGGATCAGGACTTTGTTGGCTGTGGTCATGAAGGGTTCAGCTCCTTCCTTTTCTCACTCTTACTCTCACTCTTACTCTTACTCTTAATCTTACTCTCACTCCCGTTTCATTTCACAGTAAGAGTAAGAGCAAGAGTAAGAGTAAGATAAAAAGGTCATTTTATCCAATCCCGTACTGCTTGATTTTTCTCCACAGGGTGCTTCGGCCCCAGCCGAGGATTTCGGCGGCCTTTTGGCGTTTTCCGGCGGCTTGGACCAGGGCGTTGATAATCAACTGCTTTTCGGTCTCCGGCCAGGTGTCGCGGCCCTGAAAACCGGCGGGGTTTTGCGGAAAAGCCCCGGCTTCTGCCGGCGCCGCTTTTTCAGGCGCCGGCGCCGGTACTGCCGGCGATTCGGTTAAATAAGCCGGCAGATCGTCGATTTTGATAAGCGGCCCCTGGCCGACATTGACGGCGTATTCGATAATATTTCTCAGCTCCCGGACATTGCCGGGGTAGCCGTAGCCTTTGAGCAGTTCCAGGGCGTTTTTGGAGAAGCCCTCGATGGTTTTGCCGAAATCTTGGGCAAAGGTTTTCATGAAATGGTCCATTAGCAGCCGGATGTCGTCATCGCGGGCCCGCAGCGGCGGCAATTGCACGCGCACCACGTTGAGCCGGAACAAAAGGTCCTTGCGGAATTTGCCCTCCCGCACCATTGTTTCCAGGTCCTGGTGGGTGCCGGCAATCACCCGGACATTGACCTCGAAGCCCTTGGTGCTGCCCAGCGGGTAGATCACCCGGTCGTCTAGAAACGTCAGCAGCTTGACCTGCAAAGCCAGAGGCAGGTCGCCGATTTCCGTGAGATACAGGCTCCCGTTGTGGGCCAGGCGGAAACGGCCGGGTTTGTTTTCCACGGCCCCGGTAAATGCGCCTTTCTGGTGACCGAACAGCTCGGATTCCAGCAGGGTTTCGGGCAGGGCGCCGCAGTTGATCTTGATAAACGGCCCCCGGGCCCGGTTGGAGGTCTCGTGAATGGCTTCTGCGACCAAGTCCTTTCCGGTGCCGGTCTCCCCGGTGATCAGCACGGACGAGTCGTTCTGGGCGATCAACGGCAGCATCCGGAAAACCTTTTCCATTTCGGGGCTTTTGCCGATCATTTCGGAAAAGCCGAAGGCCCGGGTGATGTCGCCGCCGCGGCCCTGCATGGCGCGGATGTCTTCCAGGGTTTCGAGAAATCCCGTGATGCGGCCTTTGCTGTCGATAACCGGGGCAAAGGTGATCCGGACGGGTACCAGTTCGCGGTCCCGGTTGATCAGGTCGGTCTGTATGCAAAAGGGTTCGGAATCTTTTTCCAGGCGCTCCACCGGGCAATCCTTGATACAAATCTGGCTGCGCACGATGTTGTGGCAGGCAATGCCGCGGGCCTCCTGCAGTGAATAGCCGGTCAGCGCCGAGCTTGCCCTGTTCATATGGACGATGCGGCGCTGGCAATCGATGACCAGAATGGCCATGGGGATTTCGTCGAGCATGGTTTCCAGGGCGACCGGGTTGTCGAATAGGCCCTGGATTTGCGGGGGGTGTGCGGTCATGGGCATCGGGTTGTTTGTTTTTGTTGCCAATTGTTCCGCAAGACTGTTTCATTTTGTTTTTACCGCAGCGAAACGAATTTGTAAATCAAATTTACGAAAACAGTTTTAACTGCACTTGTTTTTTCTTTTGCCCGCCACCGGTGGCATCGGCGAGCAGCCGGTCATCAATGTCGGCCAGAAAGGGCGAAGGGTGTTGCGGCCAAACCCGGCCGAAAGTTTTCCGCTGGCGGGCCCGGCACAGGTACAGGGCTTGTTCGGCCCGGGTGACGGCCACGTAAAACAGCCGGCGTTCCTCTGCCGGGTTGCCGGCCCGGTTGTCTCGGCGAAACGGCAGCAGTCCGTCTTCGCATCCGGCCAGAAACACCACGGGGAATTCCAGGCCCTTGGCGGCATGGATGGTCATCAGGGCGACTTTTTGGGATTCGACATCCACGAAATCCGGGTCGGCCTGGAGCATGAGGGTTTCGATCATGGCCCGGCCGTTTGTGCCGCAATCGCGGGCCAGTTGCCGCAGAGCGCGGAGGGTGTCGGTTTGGTTTCTGCCGAATGCCGGCAGTTGCGGGCCCAGGGTGTCGATGGCGGTTTCGAGCTTTTCGGCCGCGGTCAATCCGGCGGTTTTTTCGGAAAGATCGGAAAAAAGATCGCTCAGGCAGGCAAGCTGGCGGAAATCGGTTTCGTCCGAGTCTTTTCCATTGCGCTGCTTTGTCGCGGCCAGCAGTTCCGGCAGGCTGAGCCGGTGTTGATATCCCCAGGCCGACAGGGTCTGGAAGGCCTGCTGTGCATGGGCCGGCGCCAGGCGTTCGAGCAGGCACTGCAAATCCGCATAGGATCCCACGCCTTCCACGATTTTCAGGGCGGCGATGACTTCCCGGATACCGGTTTCGCCGTAGGCGTTTTCCTTCCGGGCGCGCTGGTAGGCGATGCCGGCGGCGTCAAAGACCTCGGCGAGGACATCGCCCTGGGCCCGGGTCCGGTACAGGACGGCAAAATCGGAAAAAGCCCGCTCCTTGCCGTTTTCGGCGCCGGTGTTGCCGAAATCGTGGTAGGCAAAGCCCATGCCGCCGATTAAGGCTTCGATGGTTTTGCCGATGGCCACGGCTTCGCCGTGTTCGGTCTGCGCGGTGAGCAGCCCGATGTGCGGCTCGCCGGCAATGCCGGAATGAAGCGGTCCGCGCCGGTCGTTGATGCTGTGGCCGGCAATGACCTGTTCGGCCGCGGAAAGGATGGTTTCCGAGCTGCGGTAGTTTTGGGACAGATCGATGACGGTGGCGGCGGGATAGTCGTGGATAAAGGATTTGAAAAACGCGGCGTCTGCGCCGCGGAAACTGTAAATGGACTGGTCGGGGTCGCCGATGACACAGATTTCGCCGTCATCGGGCATCAACTGCCGGACCAGGCGGTACTGGGCGTAATTGAGATCCTGGTACTCGTCGATAAAGATATGCCGGAACCGCTCCTGCCAGGCGGCCAGCAGGTCCGCATCTGCGGCAAAATGCATCACCACCCTGTAAATCAAGTCCTCGTAATCATAGAGGCCTTCAATGGCCAGCCGGTCCTGGTAGGCGGCATAGACGGCGGCAAGGGCCGCGGCGTCAAAATCGCCGGCCACGGCCGAAAGATCGTCCTCCGGCGACAGCACCCGCTGCTTGGCGGCCACGATGCAATCCAGGACCGCATCGGATGAGCCGGTGACGGGCTTTTCCGCCGCAGGCGCGGTCTTAATGGCTTCGGCGATTAAAACCCGCCGGTCGATGTCGTCGATGATGCCGTGGTGTTGCGTGTTTTCAATTGTTTTCAAAATGTCAAAGCAAAGCGCGTGAAACGTGGCCACACGGGGTAAAGCGGCGTTTTCAGCCGTGAGTTTTCCGATGCGCTCGGCCATTTCCCGGGCCGCCTTGTTGGTAAAGGTCACGGCCAGCACGGCATCTGCGGCGGCGGCCCGGTTTTGCAGCAGCCAGGCGATCCGGCGGGTCAAGGTCCGGGTTTTGCCGGTGCCCGGGCCGGCCACGATCAGCAGCGGGCCGCCGGGGTGCATCACGGCGGTTTTCTGGGCCGGGTTCAATCCCTCGACAATCGCGTCGGCGGGGTCGCAGTTGTAAGAGGGGGCCGTCGCCCTCTCCGGCGGGGATTGGGGCGCCGTCGGTGTCGGTTCGGTCGGCTCCGGCGGCGGTATCGGGGGCGCACTCTCGTTTCCGCACTGGTCTGCCGGTACGCAAAACAGCGATTGCTGGCCGATCAGGGCGTCGCGCTGTTGCTGGGTAAAAATGGTGACCCGGCCGTACTGGCCGTCGAAACCGGCCTGGACATGGACCCGGCCCTCGCGCATCCGCCCGACGGCCTCGGACAGCAGCGGAAAGCCGGCCGCGGCGATGTCGGCGGTCGGCAGGTGCAGCAAAATATCCAATTCCGGGCCGAGGGTTTCTATGGCCGACTGCCAGGTTCGGGCGACCTTTTTGCTTTTCGGGCCGACTTTTAACAGCTCGGAAAAAACTTCGGCAAGCGGGATCAGGCTGAAAAACGGATGGGTAAGCGGCGGTTTTTCGCCATCGGGCCGGGTGGCGAGCTGCTCCACGCGGTATAACACCCCGACGGTCACCGGCTGGCCGCATACCGGGCAGATGCCGCCCTGCGCCATGGTCTGGGCGGGGGTGAGGTTGATGCCGCATTTTCGATGCCCGTCTGCGTGGTATTTGCCCTCCTGGGGGAAAAATTCCAGTGTGCCGCCGAAGGCGTTTGGGTCGCCGGTTGCCATGGCCTCTCGCATGGCGGCATAGGACAGTTGCGTGTGAAACAGGTTGGCCTCCCGGCCGAGGTTGGCCGGGGAATGGGCATCCGAGTTGGAGATCAGGGTGATGCCGTCGAGTTCGCCCACCCGCCAGTTCATGGGCGGGTCCGAGGACAGCCCGGTTTCGGCGGCGAAGATGTGATCGCTTAAATCCGCAAAGCACTCGGCGATGGTATCAAAGCCCGACTTGGAGCCGAACAGGGAAAACCAGGGCGTCCAGATATGGGCGGGGATGAGAAAGCCGTCGGCGGAGCTTTCCAGGGTGATTTCCAGCAGATCGCGGGAATCAAGGCCCAAAATGGGGCGGCCGTCGGATTTGAGATTGCCGATGCCGGAAAGTCTTGCATTGAAACGGTCGGCATCATGGAGGCCGGGAAAAAACACCAGGTGGTGCAGTTTGCGGGTCACCCCGTTTTTTTTGTAAATGGTGGCGATTTCCCCGTTGATCATAAAGCGCACCGGCCGTTTGACCGGCAGGCAAAGCTGCTGTTCGCAGGCCGCCGCCCGGTCCTCTTTTAGTTTCAACAGGCCGTCTTCTGCGGGTTCCAGGTTGTCGCGGATTTCGGCCATCCATTCCGGATGGGTGCAGTCGCCGGTGGCAATCACGGAAATCCCCTTCTGCCGGGCGGCCATGTAGAGGTTTTCAAAATTGAGGGTTTTGGCGGTGGCCCGGGAAAAACGGGAATGGATGTGGAGATCTGCGATAAAGGTCATGGACAAATTTTTTACCACAGTCCGCCCCTTCGTGCAAATGGTAACGCTGCGCCTGAAACGCTCAATTTGGGTGAGAAAAAAGACTTGCTTGCACCGCCTCGATCGGGTTATGAATTTTTGTTTTACACCATTCGAAAAGGGAAGCCGCCATGCAGCTATTATCCACAACCATCTCGCTGACCCGGTACCGGGTCGACGGCGAACTGGGCGAGTCCTTCATGGACGCGATCCGGAGCAAATTAAAAGACAACACCATCCGCGAAATCGACAACGACCCGGCACAGAAAAGTGTGGGCTGGACGTGCCCGGAACGGCCGTTTAATCCGGACTTTGATGCCGCCAACGTCGTATTCGGCACATCGCTGGTGTTTTCCCTGCGCATCGACAAGAAATCGATTCCGACCAAGATCGTCAACAAGCACGTCAACATGGCGGTTGCCAAGCGGATGGCCGACACCGAGCGCGACCAGTTGTCGAAAAACGAAAAAAAGCAGATCAAGGACGAGGTCATCCACCGGCTCTACATGCGGGTGCCGGCCACGCCGAACATCTATGACCTGGTCTGGCATTACGAGGCCGGCGAACTCTGGTTTTTTTCCAACCAGAAAGAGGCCAACGAAGAACTCGAAACCCTGTTTTCACAGGCCTTCCGGTTGACGCTGATCCGGATTTTCCCCTACACGGCCGCCGACCTGCTTTCCGGTCTGTCCGACGCCCAGCGCGATACCCTCCAGCAGCTCGCCCCGACGGCTTTTTACGGAGGTGCCCATGCTTGATGTTTCCGTGGCATATAATCGCTACAAGTTTCTCGGCCATGAGTTTCTGACCTGGCTGTGGTACATGATCGACAACGACCAGGCCGGGTTGCAGAAAGCCGACGAGGAACTGGGCGCCCTGACCATCGGCAACCGGGTGGTCATCGAAAACAACCGCAATAACCGCGAGGAAACCATCACCATCCGCGGCGACGGAGCGGGCCTGGAAGAGGGGTTGATCGCCCTGAAAAAAGGCGGTAAGGTCACCGAGATCAACCTGGCCTTCCGTTCCGGGGAGCTGGAATGGCGGTTTAACCTAAAGGGCGAAAGCTTGAGCGTCAGCAGCCTCAAGAACCCGGAGACCGGCAAGGTCGAAAAAAGCGAAGACGTCGAAGGCGCCGTGCTCGAACGGATTTACCTGCTGGAAAAGGTGTTGAACCTCGTGCAAAACCTCTACGGCCGGTTTATCCACGAACGGGTGTCAAACGACTGGGACCGCCGGATTGTCGGCGAGATCAACGGGTGGATTGATCGGGCGATAGGGTAAAGGTGTAAGGTATGAGGTTTAGGGTGTAAGGTATAAGGTGCGAGGTGTGAGGTATGAGGTGTGAGGTGTGAGGAATAGAAGTTGAGGGCAATTCCTCAAACCTCAAACCTTAAACCTTAAACCTCAAACCTCAAACCTCAAACCCTTTTACGGCATCATGGCGAGTAAATCGGTGACCAGTATCCGGCAGCCGATGAGAATGAGCACCGTGCCGCCGATAATTTCCATGCGCGGGCCGATTTTTTCGCCCAGAAACCGTCCCAGGCGGATGCCGGCCAGGGAAAGCGCCGAGGTGACCATCCCGATGATCACGGCGGGATACCAGATGCTGATGTTGACCAGGGCCAGGGAAAAGCCCACGGCCAGGGCGTCGATGCTCGTTGCCACCGACAGCACAACCAGCATGGCCCCGCGGGACGGGTCGTTTGCGGCGGCTTGGCGCTCGGGGTGCAATCCGCCGGCAATCATCCGGTAGCCCACAAAGACCAGCAGGCCGAAGGCCACCCAGTGATCGAAAGCCGAGATGATCGGGGCTATGTGGGTGCCGGCAAACCAGCCGATGATCGGCATCATGAACTGGAAAAGGCCCACGTGGAATGAGAGCCGGAACTTGGCCCGCCCGCCGGTCATCCAGCCGGAGGTTCCGGCCGCCACCGAGACGGCAAAGGCGTCCATGGCCAGAGAAATTGCGATGAGAATGATTTCAGGAAGGCTCATATCGGCGCTATGAGAAAATCGTTGTTTACAATTTTTGGAGAAGGTTTTTGGTTATCTTGAAAGTCAAAAGTTTTGTTTAAGTTATTGATTTTAATGAGAAACCGCATTGTCTCTCGAAGTCATTCCCGCGAAGGCGGGAATCCAGAATAATCGGTTAGTTATAGATTGCGGCTAAAGCCTTGAACTGAGACCTGCCTCCCGAAAGTGTCCGGGACAAGTTCGCAGGAATGACAGAACTTTGGACTGTCGAGTTGGTTATCAATAAAAATCGAAATGATCAACACGGAAAGGAGCATGGATATGAGAGACGTCGTCATTGTTTCCGGATGCCGGACGCCCATAGGGGCTTTCGGCGGTACGTTGAAAAATGTCATCGGCCCGACGCTGGGCAGCGTTACCATGAAGGAAGCCGTCAACCGCGCGGGCATCGACCCGGAAATCATCGATGATATCCGCTACGGCTGCTGCATGGAGCCCGTCGACGCATTAAACGTCACCCGGGTGGCCGCCCTGCAGGCCGGCCTGCCGGTGTCCATCCCGGCCGTTACCATCAACCGGGTCTGTATCTCCGGCATGGAGGCCGTGCTGTCGGGTACGGCCATGATTCAGGCGGGCATGTCGGACGTGATTTTGGCCGGCGGCGTGGAGCACATGTCCGGGGTCCCCTATGTGGTCGATAACGCCCGCTGGGGCTGCCGGCTCCAGGACGATACGTTCAAGGATGCCATGATCCACGCCCTGCACTGCGGCTCCCATATTCTTCCCCATCCCGAAGACGGACCGGTCAACGCGGATGAGCCGCCGCTTTCCTATTTCAAGGGCAAACCCTACATCATGGGCCACACCGCGGAGTTCGTCGCCCAGCATCACGGCATTTCCCGCGAGGAAATGGACGAAGTCGCCCTGCGCAGCCACAACAACACCGAACGCGCCAACAGCGACGGCTCCTTTGCCGACGAAACCGTGCCCGTACCGGTGCCCCAGAAGAAAAAAGATCCCGTCATGTTCGAACATGACGAACATTTTCGCCCGGGACTGACCATGGAAGACCTGCAGAAGCTGCCCCCTGCCTTTATCCCCAAGTCCGGCAAGGTCACCGCCGGCAACTCCAGCGGCATCAACGACGGCTCGGCAGCCATGGTGATCATGAGCGCCGACAAGGCCAGGGAGCTGGGGTTGCAGCCGCTGGCCAGAATCCGGGCCATCGGAAAAGGGGCCTGTCATCCGTCGGTCATGGGCCTTTCGCCCGTTCCCGCGGTCAACGACCTGATCGCCAGGAGCGATTTGAAACTAAACGATTTCGAGCTGATCGAGCTCAACGAAGCCTTTGCCGCCCAGTACATCGGCTGTGAAAAAGAACTCGGGTTAAACCGGGAAATCACCAACGTCAACGGTTCGGGCATCGGTCTGGGCCACCCCGTCGGGGCCACCGGCGCCCGGATCATGATCACCCTCATGTATGCCCTCCGCAAACAGGGCAAGTCGCTCGGCATGGCCACACTGTGCGGCGGCGGCGGCGTTTCCATGGCCACCGCCCTGGAAATCCTGTAATACCTAAATCAGGTAATAATTTCATGGCTCCCTCCCCCGGCTGTTTGGACAGGGGGAGGGAGTTTTTATATCCGTATGCCCGTTTTTAAAACGACCGCATCATCAGCATTTTTCATCGGTTTCCATTGCCGTCATCAGATTTTTGACGACATCTAAAATCGGTGCATTCAACTGCCGCCATTTCGGGTGCAGCGCCCGGTTTTCCTTCCAGGTGAAATCGACGGCCACATATTGTTCGGCGATCTGGTACTCATTGTGGCGGCCGTATTGGATGGCCGGGTAGAATTCCACATACATCATCCGCTGTGGGGCGATGTTGAATTCATGGACGATCTTGGTGGCAATGTGGCCGGCGCAGCTGCGGATCGACATCTTGCTTTCGGCCACATCGGAAACCACGACGACGTACGGGCGCAAAATGGTGACGGGTTCGCCGCTTTTCCGGCGATCGAAAATCCGCAGCCGGCATTTGCCGCTTGCCAGTTTCAATTTTCCGCCCCAGCCTTCCCAGGAATAAATGGAATCGTGAATCAGCATGGCGTCTCACTTTCATTGAATTTGGATTATAAAGTAAGATGCAGGGGCCCGGGGGTCAAGTATGTACCGGCGCCGGCGCAGTGTCGGCAATCAAGCCGGATCGGTCGATCGGGCGTTAATTATATCCATAGTTTCAAGTATTTATGGGTTGATTTTTCGTCCGTTTGTCGGTATACCTCCGGTGAATAACGAAATATGGTTATTCGGCAAACTTTAGTTATTTGTTTATTTCAAGCAATAAGGATTTCGGTAGGTTCTGTGGATACCCAAAAAAAGACATTGCCTCGTCTGTCATGCCTGCGGAGGCAGGCATCCATGGGTTTTCTGTCCATCTGGAAAACTGGATGCCTGCCTCCGCAGGCATGACGGCCGGGATGAACTGCTTTTTTTGTTTGGTTTGGGTTTTACGGATGCCCAAATTCACTTCGTAAAACCATAACTGGAATATTGAGGATAACTAAGTAAAGGAATCCTGCACAACAGCCACATCCCATGGAGCATGAATGAATTTCGAGCGGCACATCATCAACCGGCGCGTAATCGATGACCTGAAAAATCGCTCCACAATCGGCATGTATTTTTACGTGCTCGTCACCATCGCCGTGTTATCCGTCGAGGGGTTTTATCGACGGCACGCGACCTTTTCGATCTGTTTTCTCGGCGTCATGGTGGTCATTGCAGTGTTTCGGATTGCCCACTTTTATCTTTTCGATAAATTGGATCAGAAAAACCCCAGGCTCAACTATTGTGGATTTTTTACGAGCGTGTATGCCACCGCCTTGACCTGGGGTCTCGGATTTGCCTATTTCATGATCCAGCCGGAGGAATTGTCGTCAAAAATGATCATGCTCGCCAGTACCGTCGGCCTGGATTCCGGCGGCGTGGTGGCCTTTATTCCCTCCCGGCGCACCTCGGTGATTTACAATTTTTTGACGCTGTTGCCGGGCGCATTGCTGATGCTTTTCTATCAGGTCAACCTGATCCTGGTTTTTCTGATTATATTGTTTGCCGCCTACATGACGCTCGTCGCCTTCCGGGGAAACCGCGAATACTGGGATGCGCTGGAAAACGAGCACCTGCTTCAGCTCAAAACCGAGGAAATCGAAAAAATCAGCCGGATCGATATCTTGACCGGCCTGTACAACAGAAGATATTTTGACGAAATATTTCACCTGCAATGGAAGACGGCGGCGCGAAGCGGGATACAACTGAGTATCATCATCTGCGATATCGACTATTTCAAGTGGGTCAACGACACCTACGGCCACCTTGCCGGCGATGCGTTTCTAAAAAAAACCGCCGCGGTGCTGACCGGGATTTTTCAACGGGATACGGATTTTATTGCCCGCTACGGCGGCGAGGAGTTTGTGATCCTGCTGATGAACCAGGACCCGCAAGGCGCCGTCGAACTTGCCGAAAAGGTCCGATCGGAAATCGAGCAGATGTCGCTGTTTCATGAGGACCAGCAAATCCGGACCACCATCAGTCTCGGCATCGCCGCCTGTGTGCCGCAGCTCGACGGCAACCGGGACAAGCTCCTCGGAAAGGCCGACGACG
The DNA here is from genome assembly GCA_051745395.1 of Thermodesulfobacteriota bacterium. Taxonomy (GTDB): domain Bacteria; phylum Desulfobacterota; class Desulfobacteria; order Desulfobacterales; family Desulfosalsimonadaceae; genus JBNJEA01. The sequence goes on from JBNJEA010000033.1 coordinate 13,275, forward strand.
CGCTTTACCAGGCCAAAAACAACGGCAGAAACCAGGTGGTCTATTACGGCAAGTAACCCGCCTTTTTGCCCTAAATTCAGGCGAATCGATCATGTCGCCCGTCTCTTGGTATCCGGATGGAGAAACCGCCGGATCGTTTCGGCCAGGGCGGCCTGGTCAACGGGCTTTGTCACGCACGCATCAATGTTTGCACTGTCGCGGTTTGCATCGAGTTTTTCGCTAAATCCCGTGCACAGAATAACGGGGATATCGGCCCGTATTCTTTTTACCGCCGCGGCGAGCTTGTCACCGGTCATCTCCGGCATGGTCAGGTCGGTGATGAGGAGATCATACTGCTCGGGGTGGTTGCGAAAAGCTGCCAGGGTGCCGGGGCTTTCCGTCATCGGCGTTACCGCATATCCCAACCGGCCGAGTCTCTGTCTTTGCATCTCGACAATTGCCGCTTCATCGTCTACCAGAAGAATGCGCCCCGTGCCGGCGGGCAAGCAGGTGCCGGTCCGGGCCGCCCCATCTGCGGCCTTGTTTGTGGCCAGCGGCAGGTACACATAAAACGTGCTGCCTTTGCCGGGTTCACTGGAGACGGTGATAAAGCCCTGGTGCTTTTTCACGATGCTGTCGACCACGGACAGGCCCAGGCCGATGCCGCCTACCGTTTTTTCCCGGGTGGTAAAGTAGGGTTCAAATATTTGATCGCGATACTGCTCTGCAATGCCGATGCCGGTATCACGGACGGCAATTTCGGCATAACCGCCGGAAGCGGCTGCGGCCGATACCTCTACAACCCCGTTTTCCTCCGTCATGGCGGCAATGGCGTTGGTGACCAGATTGACAATGACCTGGTTGAACTGGGCGGGGTCGGCGCATATGCTTAATTGCTCGTCGGAAATGTTTTCCCGTATCGCAATGGTGGCCGGCGTGGTGGAGCGCAGCATTTTCAGGGTTTCCTTGAGCAAAGGGGTAATCTGGATGGGCAGAAATGTCTGCTGCTCGCGCCGGCTGAGCGTTACAATCTGTTTGACCAGTTCCTTGGCCCGATTGCCGGCATCCAATACCGCGGACAGGTTTTTTTCCAGAACCGTGCCCTTTTGCGCTTCGTCTATGCAAAGTTCGGTATAGCCGATCACGGAATAAAGGATGTTGTTGAAATCATGGGCGATGCCGCTGGCCATCTGGCCGATGGCCTCCATTTTCTGGGCATGGCGGAGCTGGGTATGGAGGGCCTCATTTTCCCGCTCCGCTTTTACCCGCTCGGATACGTCTCTGGCAATGCCCTTAAATCCCGCTGGCCGGCCCGATGCATCCAGTGCCAGGGATATGGAGGACTCGACATAAACAATGGAGCCGTTTTTTCGGATCAGTTCCCGGTGGAATGTTTTCTGGGGCTGCCCGGTTTCATAGACGCGATAAAATACGGCAAAGGCGTTGTCGGCATTTTCGGCATCCATTAACTGCCTGTAATGGATCTTTCTGAATTCGTTTTCGGTATATCCGAGCATTTCGCAAAACGCCCGGTTGAAAAAGACAAGGTTGCCGTCGAAATCACTTTCAAAATACCCGTCTTCCATGGTTTCAAGGATGGTCCGGTATTTTGCCTCACTGTCTTGCAGCGCTGCTTCGGCCTGCGCATTGTTTTTTACCTGAATTCGCCAGATCCGGATGGTAAAGCCCCACAACAGAGTCAAAATCGCAAGACAGACCAGTGCCACGGTTATAATGACCGAGGTCTGGCGTTTTTGAAATGCGATCTTGCTTTGAATGCGCTTTTGGATTAAGTCAACCAGCTCGCGGGTGGCCCGTTCAAAATGGAGTTGATGCTTGGTGTAATCCCAGCCTGCCAGAAGTCGAGCCGCCTGTTTTTTCTCCCCCTGGCTGACCAGGTCATAGGCTTGCTTTTCGAGCCGGCTGGTTTGGGCCAGGTCGTTCTGGATCTGCTGGATTTTTCGATTGATACGCTGGGAATCGATCCGCCGCGGCAGTCTCGTGAGCACCTTTTCCAGTCGGGGCATGGTTTCATCATAGGTTTGTTTCCACTTCAGGTTGCCGCTGAGGGTGCTGACGCGGGTGGCCATCATCATGGTTTCGGCATGCAGCAGAATCTGCCACGAGGACCGTTCCACCGCCAGTTCCTTGTCCTTGAATGTGTTTAACTGATTGAAGGAAAAAACCAGGCTCCCGCCGAGCAGCCCGATCAGAAAAAGGGTCAGGGCAATCGATGCAATGAACCAGGGCTTGGCAGCGGTGTCTTTTTGATATCTTGCAGAGGGGTTTCGTTCCGGCATTATTCGGGTTTCAGTCCGTATTTATCCAGGCATCGACGCGGTCTTGATGGGTACGGACCCATCTTTCGGCCGCTTCGGCATAGGTGGTGTTTTCATCCCGGGCCATTGCCATCACGGCCGACATTTCCGCCGGCGTCCAATGGAAGTTGTCCAAAAAGGCATATACTTCGGGCATGTCCTGTTGCAAGCCTTTCCTGGCAATGGTGGCGATATGATTTTTTTCCCCGTAGACGCCTTCGGGGTCATCTATGTATTTGAGGTCCCACCGGGCAAATTTCCAGTGCGGCGTCCAGCCGGTAACCGCGATCCATTTCTTTTGGGAGATGGCCTTTTTCAAAGCGGCGGTCATCGTGGGCGCACTTCCGGAAACCAGTTGGAAATCTTCGAGATTGTATTGCTCAAAGGCTTTGGCTGTTTTTTCCATAATCCCGGCATGCGGATCGATGCCGATGATTTTGTGATCGAATTTTTCCGCATGGGCATTTAACTCGTCAATGGAGTCGATGTCGACATATTCCGGCACCACCAGTCCGAGGCGGGTTCCTTCCAGATTCGGGCCCAGGTTGTCGACTTCGGATCGATGCTGTTTATAGTAATCGTTATGCAAAGGAAGCCATGCCGCTGTTGTGCAGTCCTGGTCCCCGGCCGCAAGGGATTGCCACATTGCGATAAGGGTTACGGGCAGGTGCTTGCATTCCCGGTTGAACCGGTTTTCGATAACCGTCTTGATTACATGGGAGCTGGCCTTTTCCGAGGCCCAGTCCACGTAAACGATTTTAACGGGCGCTTTTTGACCGGTATTTTTTTGCGTTTCGCCTGGCGGGTCGTCTTCCCCGAAACATCCGGAAGCAAACGCGCAGAAGCACAACGCAAGGCAGGCGCAAAGCAGCATATAAGCATGCTGCCGGGCCGGGCACGCGTAAAACATTGTCAGACCTTTCCACAAAAAAAAACGCTTCCCGGTGCCGGGAAGCGCAATGAACGGATTCCTTTTCGGCAACCCGGCTGTCTCCTTGGCCGGAGACCCGTGGTTTTCCGCCCCATGGTCGCCCACGGTTCGGCTTTACGGAATCGAAATCTATACGGTTTTCGCGCCCGTGTCAATGGGGGGGGGTGGCGTTTGTCGGGCATCCTTTACGGCCCGGTCGAATCTTGTTATTTTATGTTAATGCAAAAGCCCGGGTTTGGTTTTAATCGGTCTTTAATCGGTCCCGGAAACAGGGTAGCATCTAAATGGAGAATTGAGGCTATTGTATGAAGTTCTACCGTTTCATTACCCGGCTGTTTCGCATTTTCAGCCATCTGTATTTTGTTGAAATGCGCGCTGTTTATCCGGAGCGGATCCCGGAACACGGCCCGGTGATTATCGCGGCCAATCACCCCACTTCCGTTCTCGATGCCATTTTGCTGGCCATGCAGACCCGCCGCCAGATTCATTTCCTTGTGAAAAGCGCCTTGTTTCGAAACCGGTTTGTGAGCGCGCTGCTGCTGCGGCTGGGCGCCATCCCCGTCTATCGGGCAAACGAGGTCGATGCTGCGGGTGCGCGCAATATAGAAGTCTTTGAAAAGGTGTACGAGTTGTTTGAGCGCGGCGGCTGCCTGGGGCTTTTCCCCGAAGGGCAAAACTCGCCGGACGGACAGGTCGTCGACTTGCGGCCCGGCGGCGCAAGAATGGCGCTGGGGGCGGAGGCGAGAAACCAATACCGGCTGGGGTTGGTCATCGTGCCCGTGGGGCTGAATTTCGAAAACCGGGAACTTTTTATGTCCGCCGTGCTGCTGCGTTTCGGCCAGCCCATTCAAGTGGCCGATTATGCCGGGCTCCACCGGCAGGACCCGCCCGAGGCGGTGCGAAGGCTGACGGTGGAACTGCAGGAGGCCCTGCGCAGCCAGGCCATCCACGTGGAGGATGATCAGATCCACCAGCTGGCCAAGGATCTGTCCGAAGCGCTCGGCTATCGCCTTGCACCGCTCATGTCCGAGGAGCGGGGGCAGAAGGCAGGCGAGTCGAAATTGTCATCCCGGTGGAAACGCGGGTTGTGGAAACTGCTGGACTGGTATCGACCCGAGGCCGGCGAGGTTTCCGATCCTTTTGAAATCCGGATACAGGACCGCAAAAAACTGACAGCGATTTTATCGTCGGCCATGGCCGAAGACCCTTCCGCGGTGGCGGCCCTGCGGCGCCAGGTGGATCGGTACCTGGACCATTTGCATCAGACGGAACTGAGCCGGACGCTGAAACGATCTTTGGACGAGCCCGTACGCGAGCGGCTCATCCGCCTGCGGATGACGATTTATGCACTGGTCATGGCGCCGGTGGCCCTTTTCGGGCTTATCCATAACATCGTGCCGTATCTGATTACCCGCTTCTCGGCCCGTCTTGTCCGCGACGAGGCCATCCGCACCTTTGCCTATTTCGGGGTGGGGTTTTTGATGTTTGCCCTCACTTACGGTGGCCTGGGCTTTTGGCTCTGGTATGGCGCCGGCATGAGCTGGAACTGGGTGCTGGTCTACCTGGCCCTGCTCCCGCCCGCCGGCTTTGCCACCCTGCGCTATCGAAGCTATATTCTGATCTACCGGGACAAGATCCTGGTCCGGACGTTTTTCTGGGACAACGCGGAACTGGTGGCGCTTTTGCGCCGCGAACGGCGCGCCCTGATCGAGCGGTTCCGGGAGCTGGCGGGCGAATAACCTTCTATCACCCTCGGATAACTACAGGATAAAAGATTACAAATGGAAACTGCTTTGCCCTATCTGCTGCTTGTTCTCGGCATCCTCCTGCTGGTCAAGGGCGCCGATCTGCTCGTTTCCGGTGCATCGACGCTGGCCCGGCGGCTGGACGTATCCGATCTGGTGATCGGATTGACGGTGGTGGCCTTCGGCACTTCCTGCCCCGAGTTGTTCGTCAATATTTCGGCAAGCCTGGCCGGCAGCACGGGAATTGCCATCGGCAACGTGCTGGGAAGCAACATCGCCAATATTTTTTTGATCCTGGGCGTATCCGCGCTGATTTGCCCCTTGACCGTTTCCCGCGGCACGGTCTGGCGCGAAATCCCGTTTGGTCTTCTGGCGGCAGTCGCCCTGGGCGTAATGGCAAATGACTCCCTTTTTGACGGGTGGGCGTATTCGGATATTTCCCGTTCCGACGGGCTGGTCTTTTTGATGTTTTTTGCCATTTTTCTCTACTACTCGGCCAGTATCGCCAAAACGGGGAACCCATCGGGCGATACCGCCCCCGTCCGTCCGCCGAAGGCGAGCACCTCCGCTTTTTTCATGGTGCTCGGCGGCCTGGTCGGCCTGGCGATCGGCGGCAAATGGATCGTCGACGGTGGTGTCCATATCGCCGGGGCCCTGGGCATGAGCGAGGCGATGGTGGGCCTGACCATTGTGGCCGTCGGCACGTCGCTGCCGGAACTGGCCACTTCGGCAACGGCCGCGTATCGCGGCAATGTGGAACTCGCCGTGGGCAACGTCGTGGGCTCCGGTATATTCAACATCTTTTTCGTTCTCGGCATCAGTTCCGTCATCAAGCCCCTGCCGTTTGATACCGCCGGCAACGTCGATATCGGCATGGTCATCTTCGCCGGCCTGATTCTTTTTACGACCATGTTTACCGGCCGGCGCCGGTCACTGGACCGGTGGGAAGGCGCCATCCTGGTGGTCATGTACCTGGCGTATCTCGCCTACCTGGTCCATAGGGGCTAAAAGGTATCGGGCAGGGCGGGCAAATACACGCGGAAGGTGCTGCCCTGACCGGGGCTGCTTTTTACGGTGATACAACCCCCGAGCGCCTTGACGATACCGAGCACCACGGCCAGTCCCAATCCCCGGCCGGTGAATTTGTCGGTAAAAAAGGGATCGAAAACCTGCCCCATGGCCTGTGCGGAAATCCCCTGTCCGTCGTCGGCGACCGTCAGGCAGGCGTAATGGGAGGCTGACGATTGCCAGTTGCTCGGAAAACAGTTTTGCACTTCGATTTCCGAGGCATTGACCGTGCGGAGCGAAATCTGTAAAATGCCCGCCGTGTTTTGCGCCGTGGCCTCTATGGCGTTGTTTGTCAACGCCCGTAAAACCTGCGCCATCTGCGTGGGGTCCGCCATGACGACCGGGCCGTTTGCGGGAAAATCGGTCTCTACGCGCAGCGGTTCCGGCAAACCGGATTGGATCTGTTCGACGAAATCGGCACAGATTTTGGAGAGATCCAATGGTTCCGGTGTTCTGTACTCCTGCCCCAGGTAGGTCAGCATCAGGCGGCTCATCTCGGAGGCGCGGTTTGCCGCTTTTTCGGCTTCCGCCAGGTTTTGGGAAAGTTTTGCGTCTTTTGAGGCGCTCATGCGCGCCAGTTCCAGGTGGCCGGATACCACCAGCAGCATATTGTTGAAATGATGGGCCACCGCGCCGGCCATCCGGGACAGGCTTTCGGCTTTTTCAACCTGTTTGAGGCGCCGCTCCAGTTCAATTCGTCTTTTTTCCTCCCGGACCCGCCGGGTGATATCGCGCGCAATAAAAAGGACATGGTCGTTTCCGATCGCGGTGGCCCGGGCTTCCCAGTGGCCGTGGTGGCTCGGCACCCGGAGTTCGTATTCAAAGGTTTGTACCTTTTTCGTCTCTATGGCTTCTTCTATCTTCGAAAACACCAGTTGAAGGTAGTCTTGCGTAAATCCGGCGTCTTTTATGTTCGAGCCGACAATCCGATGCGAGGGGATTCCCAGTTCATCTTCCGTCTCGGCTTTAACATACTGGTAGGTCCCGTCCCGGCTGATAATGAAGATCGGGTCGGGGATGGCTTCCAGCAAAGAGCGATTCCATTTCTCGCTTTCCCGTAACGCCTCTTCGGCTTTTTTCCGGGCATCTATGTCCAGGACGAAACCTTCATAATGAGAGACTTTGCCGTTGTCGCCAAAATAGGCAAGGGCGCTATGGGACAGCCACTTCACCGAGCCGTCTTTGCACCGGGCCTTGAACTCGAAGCCGTCGACCTGGCCGTGGGTCCGGAGAATGGTTTCGAAGCGCTGGCGCTGGCTGGGATCCTCATAGAGCTGGGTGGCGATATCGGTTATGCTTGAAACCAGTTCCCCGGGCGAACGGTATCCAAGCATTCGGGCCAGGGCGGGATTGGCCGTTGTGAGACGTCCCTCCGGTTTGCTCTGGAAAAAGCCGACAACCGAATTTTCAAAGATTTTCCGGAAATCTTGTGCGATACGCTTGCGCTTTGTGATCTCGCCGTGCAGCTCCCGATTGCTTTGGGCCAGTTCATCGGTGCGTTTGGCGACTTTCTGCTCCAGTTTTTTATTGAGGTTTTCGATTTCGGCTTTGGCCTGCACCAATTCCGGGGATTCAAGGACCTCCCACTGTCCGTGCCGTTTGGCAAGCGCGAATTGATGGGTGCGGGAAACGTCAAAAATTGCGGAAGCTTCAATGTGGGCAAGGGGGTAGGCGCATAGAATGAGAATGTTTTGCTGGGCGAACCGGGCGTCGATCTCCCGTTCGAATTCGGCGAACGCGGGCCAGGCGATTTTATCCAGCCAGGCCCCGTCCGTTGCCAATCGCAGCCCGTCAAAGCCTTTTTCCAGTGCCCGGCAAAGCCTGGCATTCAGCTTTTCTATGGCCTGCTGTTTGGCAAAGCGACTGTTTTCAAATAAAAATTCTGAATAGGATAAAAGTTCCAAATCGCCCGATGCCAGGTGTGCATCAAAGCTGGGATGGGCGTGACGCAGGGTGTTGACTGTCTTTTGGCGCCATTTTCCGGTAACGAGCCAGATGCAAAACTCCCGGTTTGACAGGCCGGCTTTCAGATAAGGCATTACCGTATTGTCCAGGTCCTGCCGGGTCTGGTAGAAACAGCAGAAGTGGGTGCCCCAGGGCATCTTTTCTGCAAAATCAATTCCTGTCTTTCGCAATGCCGTGGTCATGGAATTGCCTCCTTCCGCATGATTTTCCCTATAACTTAATTCTTTTTCCTTACTTATGCTTGCCATGGGGCGAAAATACCGCCGTTTCTTTTCATTTTTTACTCCTGGCTGCGTGACAGTCCACGGGCGCTTGCGGTTTTTGGCATTTACAAAAAAAACCCAGGCAAAGACGTTTCCGGTCATCACGCCCGGCATTGCCTTGAAAAAAGGACCAGGGTTTGCCCCTGTATGCTTTAGCGTTATTATTAAGAAATAAAGTTTGGTTCACCGCCTTTCCATAACACGTCTTGGAACGGCTCAATTTAGGTGTCTGATATCAACCCCCAATATTTCCGGGAGTCGGTCTGAAGTGGATGAGCGAAAGAATGTTTGCGATAAAAACGGTGTGTCCGAAAAAACGGCAACCATACTGGTGGTCGAAGATGAGGTTCAGGTGTTGGATCTGGCCGAAATGATTCTCAGGCAGGAGGGGTATACCGTATTGAAAGCAAGCACACCGAGCGAGGCCGTCGATACCGCGCGACGTCACAAAGACCGCATTGATTTGCTTCTAAGCGATGTCATCATGCCGGAAATGGATGGAAAAGCCCTTCAGCAGAAGATCGAAGCCATCCAGCCGAATCTTAAAACGGTTTTCATGTCCGGCTACGCCGAGGATGTGATTGTGGAAAAAAATCTCGGGATAAACGCCGACGACCTGATCCGCAAACCCTTCAGGGTTCAGACGTTTACCGAAAGAGTCGCCGCAGCCCTTGATAAATTACCGGGCGCATGATGCAATTCACAAATTGGTTTTCGGCGGACCCAACCTGGAAATTCCCCTGAACGGGGAGTAAAAAAAAAGACCGACACCGCTTTGAACGGGTCGGTGCAAACGGCAGAAAAAAAGCCAGGGCCGCAGCCCTGGCTTTTGGATTGTCATTATCCTGCCCGGCTGATGTTATTATCCCTTCATCAGCTTTTTCGAATCTGTTTTTTCCGGCCAAGGCCCACGATTCCGAGCAATCCGAGCCCGAAAAGCAGCATGGTCGTCGGTTCCGGAACCGGTGCGGCCACCTTGAAGTCCCCGTCAGAGCCCAAAGAGGCTACCGTTGTTTTGTTGGGGCCGAAATAAATATTGTCTGCAACATTCTCGTTTCCGGTCATTTTTAGATCAAACCCTACATAACCGGGCGCAGACAAATTGTTAATGGAAAAATCGAGCCCATCTTCGCCCACATTGGCAAGGGCAAAATACTCTGCCCAGTCAGCCGTATTGAAACTGGTGTCCGCCGTAGAGCTTCCGCCGTGGTCTTCAAACTTGAATTCGACGAACTCGTCAAATTCGTTGCCCACCAGAGAAATATTGCCGCTGAAAAAAGTATCGGGACCCTCCCCGGACCAGCGGATATGCCAATTCTTCCTTGCCATATCATCGGTCCAGATAAAATATCCCAAATCGGTCCCGGCTGTGTAAGTGGGGGCACCGAACGTATTGACATTCAAGGTTTCGTATTCATCCGACAGTGGCATGGCGAAGCCGGCGCCTGAAAGAAACATCACCGAAATTACGGCGATCATGGTAATGCGAAATAGTCGTTTCATAAGTAACTCCCTTTCTTTTGTCTTTTTTTGGGTATTTGTTTTCCATCTTTTGTGAATTGATTTGCAACTAATATGCCATTTATATAATAAACTGTTTTTATAAGATTTTTTACTCTTATTGCAGATTCGAAGGCAATCGCTGTAAAAATTTCCGACATACCGATTACACGGGATGTTAAAAAGGATGGGATATAATTATTTGTATTTAAAGAATTATTTTTCATTTAATAAAAACGAAGGACGGTGAACGATATTGCGTTCTTGAACTGGGGGCAATCGCTATAAAATTTTCCGACGCCTGAGCCGAGCCGGCATCATCGCTTTATTTTTTTCTAACGAATTGCTGGGGTTTTCACCCACATGGGCACCATTGAAAAGGTGTTCAGGAACGCCGGTTCCAAGGCCAAGGACGAACTGAAACTGGCCACAAAAAAGGCGATTGTCTGGGGCGATAAAAAGATCGTGAAGTACAGCAGTCCCAAACTGTCCCCGCTGTTTGACAGCCACAAAACGAAATTTCTGGAAGATATCGAAAAAAGCAAATCACACGAAGCCGGAGATACCGACAGTTTGTTCAAGGCGCTGGGCAGGTTTTTGGCGATGATCGACAACTCGGAAGTCGACTACGATTTCATCAGCCAGGATGTCGCGCTGAACCCGCTGTTTGTGCAACTCGGCATATCCGAGCTCGGCGATTTCAAGGGCAATATTTACGCCGGCTTTTCCAAGAGGGGCGATCCCGCCTGGTATTTTATCGACACACTGGGCGTAGATGTCACCATCCCCTATGAGCTGACCGAGGCCACGGCCCTGCCTTTTTTTGGACTGGAAAAAATCCCCCTGCCGGAAAACCCCTTCCAGGTCGGCCTGGGGGTGGTTGAAATGGGCCGCAAGATCAAGGGCCTGGCCGATCCGCTCTACGACGTGTTCCACCTTGCCGGCAAAGGGGGCAAGGCGGTCGACTATTCGAAATGGAAGGTCGATGCCGAAACCGAAGGCACGATGGCCCTGGTCGACAGCCTGAGCTTGCTGACCAGCACCTAGTCGGTCGGTCTGCCGTGGCCGCTGAAATTAAAGACGACCATGGATTTGAAACTGGGCAACCAGAACGGGATTGCCGGCACCGGAACGGCTTCCTTGTTCGATATCCACCCCGTTTCGGATCCCGGGCAGAATACGGCCGCATCGTCGGGTTTCATCGTCGATGCCGAGGCCGGCAGCACGCTTTTTGTCTTCGAAGACCCGAAGCCGGGCGAATACACCGTCACGCCGGCAGTCGAATCCGTCGCCCTGACCGGGGTCGGCGCCCCCGTGACACCCGAAATGGTCACCATCATCGCAGTCGACGGGTACGGGCAAACCATCGGCTTTTTCATGGCGCTGCTGAAAGCGGTTTCAGAGACCGACGCCCGCAGCAAGACACACACGCTCCACGTGCCGGGGCCCCGCAGCGAAACCGTGGCCTTTACCCCGCAGGACAGAGACTTTGACGGCGCCCCTTGCGTCAAACTGGTGGACTCCGAATCCTATGCCCGTTTCGAGGCGGACGGAGACCTGTTTGTCAGCCTGCGGATTTTAAACGAATCCGAAACCGCCATGACAAAAGCACCCGTCCGCATTTACTACAACCACAGGACCGAAAAAAACCTTCTGGCCGAAGCCCAAACCACCCAGGAGGCGATGTCGTATTCGGACGTGCACTTCACCATCGCCTTTGAAAACATGGTCGACCTGCAAACCCCGGCCGATGAAAGCGCCACCATTGTCTACGACATTGAAACCGATGACCAGGAGGAACATTTAACCTATGACAATGCCGGCGTAATGGCGGTTGAAAACACGGCCGACTTTCGCGCCGCCAAAGAGGCTTTCTTTGAAACCGCCATCCTGCTGAATCTGGACCGGGGCTGGAACCTGGTCGGCGATGCGGTGCGGGAACAAGACATTTTCCGGGAATTGACCCACGGCACCATTTATTCCCACGACGGAAGCGACATGCGCAAAGACGTGCAAAACACGGATCGCGGCGGCGGCTACTTCGTCTACCTGCCCAGGGATACCAACATTGCCCTTACCGGCACGCCCATCGCCCCGGATTTTTCCGGTGCGGGCGACAACAAGTGGGAACTGATGGGCACCGGTGTTGATATCTACAATACGTTGTCCGACGACTACGAGATTTCCTTCGATGCCATGACCTACACGCCGGGTAAGCAGTGCGACTGCGTTTACGCGCTGGAGCGCGGCGATGACGGCGAGGCGAAATGGGAGAAAAATCCAGCTATCATTGAAGCCGGCAGCGGTTTCTGGTGTGTAAAGGAGCAATAATGAAAACGAAGAAAAAAAATATCGTATACCTGTTGGTCGTGGCCGCTTTTGCCTGCCTGGTCTGTGGCTGCAACGATTCGGATTCATCGCCGCAATCCGAAATCGTCGATATCCAGACCCTGGGCAATTTCCCCCGGCAGGCGCCGGCAAAATTGGCGCGCGCCACGTACCGCTTGGCGCCGTCTCAAAGCACCTATGCCGCTTTTACCCTGGATGAAAATTCCACCATAGGCTACATGATTTTCCGGGGGACCGTGGAAATCTATGATTCAGAAGGCGCCGCGGTGCATTCCGACATCTTTTTCCCGGTGGATAACGATTACAAGACCGTGGCGCTGGATGCCGGGCAGTACCGGATCAAGATCCAGAACTCGGTTGAAAAGGAGGGTGCGTTTACCATCTTTTCCGAAGACATGGGACTCGATGTCACCACGATCCGCCAAAGCGACAGTCTGCTTGTTGCCGAAAACACGCATGAATTCATAATTGTCGAGACCCGGCGCAACGGGGTGGATTTTACGGCAAGCCTGCCCACCGGAGAGGTTACGCTTTTTGATTTCAATCACGAGGTGCTGGCAGAGGCCTCGGGTACGATCGGCAGGACCCTGCCTGCCGGACAGTATATCTTGCTGGCCGACAACTCGGATTCCAAAACCTACGGCAGCCTGGAAATCGATATGAAATAAACCCGGGACGTAAACCGGCAAAGACGGCGGCTCAATCTTTTTTGCGCATTTGCTGCCGGCGCACCGGCATGGCATCGATCCACTGAAAAATCTCGTCCAGC
>JBNJEA010000034.1:0-26082 GCA_051745395.1 Thermodesulfobacteriota bacterium
AAGTTCTGTCATTCCTGCGAAGGCAGGAATCTATAACTCACCGATTATTCTGGATTCCCGCCTTCGCGGGAATGACTTCGAGAGACAATGCGGTTTCTTCTTAAAATCAACAACTTAAACAAAACTTTGGACTGTCGAGTGCGTCAGATGCAGCCCCGCATAGTGGACTATCGCTCGCCGGCATCTTGTATCTGCGGCAAACTTGAAAACCGCTCAATATGGTTATCCGGAAAATTTCAGTTATTGATTTTTTGTCGACTGAACGCTGTCGGCTGAACACTATGGGAATGCCGATCCATATATTAAAAAGAACATTGTTTCGCAGGCATGACGACCGGGACGAACTGCTTTTTTTGTTGGGTTTAGGTCTCACGGATGTCCGGATTCATTGCGGAGAACCATAACTGGAATATTTCGGATAATCAGATCGTTCAATTTAAGCGTTGGTTTTGCCCGTCATGGATGCTTATATTTAACACATAGAATCGGAAAACTGCAACATTTCCGGGTGACCGGAAACATTGTCCCCCTATGCTATCCAAGATATCCAAAATGATTCTCTGCAAGTTTTTCTTGATCATGTTTTTGATTTTTTCTCTCCTGTCGGGCTGCGCCACAGTCCAGGCCGGCCCGGATCCGGGTTGCCGGGGCGACTGTGTGATTTTGCTCCACGGCCTGGGCCGGACCGAAAGGTCCATGGTGGATCTGGCCAAAAGCCTTTCCCAAAGCGGCTACTGTACGGTCAATTCCGGCTATCCCTCCATGGACAAAACGGTCTCCGCCATTGCCGAACAATATCTGCCCCCTATGATCCGGCAGTGCCGACAAGCCGGGGTGGAAAAAATTCACCTGGTCACCCATTCCCTGGGCGGCATCGTGGTGCGCAAGTTCCTGCAGACCCATGATCTGCCGGCCGGCTCCCGGATCGTGATGATCAGCCCCCCCAACCAGGGCAGCCGGATTGTGGACGTCTTGAAGGACAATTTCCTGTTCGAGTGGATCTACGGCCCGGCCGGCCAGACTCTGGGCACGTCGCCGGACAGCCTGCCCAATTCACTGGCGCCCGTGGATGCCCAGATCGGCGTGATTGCCGGAAACCGGAGCTTCAACCCCTTGCTTTCCGCCCTGGTGCCGGGCGAAGACGACGGCAAGGTCAGCGTCGAAAGCGCCAAGCTGCCCGAAATGCAGGATTTCATCGTCGTCGAGGCCACCCACACATTTATCATGTCCGATGACGAGGTCATCCGCCAGGTCAAGCATTTTTTGGCCCGCGGCAGGTTTTCGCATTAATCGGCTTGCTTTACCTTCAGCGTCCGCATCCGGTTGATGGCCGCAGCCAGTTCCATGGCCCGGAAACCGGCGAGATCTCCCATTACATAGGGCACCAGGATATCCAGGCCCCGGGATTCAATGTCGGCCTGCACCCGTTTGACGATGTCTTTCAAGCAATATCCTTCTTTCATGTACTTTCGGGCGTAATGGATGGCATTGCCGATGGCCCTTGCCTGCGAGGGGTCGACGAGTTGTTCGAGGTCGGCTATGTCAATGTCGGTTTTGCCGAAAGTGATGTCCCGGGTGCCCCGGGCCGCGATCTTGAGCTTGCTGTTTTTGCGGTACGGATCGAAGCTTTCGACCGCGGGGTAGCGCTCCGATACGTCGCCGAAGTGCTGTCCGCCTTCGGCCGTTCGGTTGGAGGGGTCGGATTCGGCGATTTCCCTGGCGCGGCCGGTGACATCATGGGGCAGGTACTGGGTCATGCAGATCACGTGGTCGGCCATGGAGAAATAGTCCCCGGAACCGCCCATGACCAGCACCGTGGAAATGCCGTTTTCCGTGTAAAGCTGACCGACCTTGTCGATAAACGGGGTGATGGGTTCGCGGTCCTTGGCCACGAGCTGCTGCATCCGGTGGTCGCGGATCATGAAATTGGTCGCAGACGTGTCTTCATCGAGCAGCAGCACGTCGGCGCCGATTTCCACGGCCTCGATGATGTTGGCGGCCTGGGAGGTGCTGCCGCTGGCGTTGGTGGTGGAAAAGGCGGTGGTGTCCTTGTTTAGGGGCAAATTATTGATAAACGGCGAAATATTGGTCTTTTCAATGCTTCTGCCGTCGCAGGCCCGGATCTTGACGCTGTTTTCAAGCGAGACCACAAGCTCGCGGCCGTCGCCGGGGATGTGGTTGTAGACGCCAAGCTCCATGGCCTCGAGCAGGGTGGATTTTCCGTGATAGCCGCCGCCGACGATTACGTTGACGCCTTCATAAATGCCCATCCCCTCGACGGTGCCGGCATTGGGCAGCGCCAGTTGCACCCGGTAGTCCGTTTCGGGTGCTTTAAAGAAAACGGCTTCATCGCGGTTCATGGGCTTGAAGTCGATGCCGCTTTTGCGGGGCAGCAAGCTGCCGTCGGCCACAAAGGCGATCAGGTTCTTTGCCCGGAGTTGGCCGCGGGCGGCATCGGCATCCTCGGCGGTTTGGATATGCCGGTACAGCGCGGCCGCATCCAGGTTTTCAAAAAACAGGGCAGCATGGACGATTGCGGGCAGCTCGGAAAAAAACATGGCCTCTGCGTCCTTGCCGGCAATCTTGCGGCCGAAGGCGGGCAGGGCCATGAAAAACCGCGCTTCCACGAAGTCGTCGGTGACCACCATGGCGCTTCGTTCCAAAATCTCCTGGCCGGGGGCGTCGATGGTGATCTGGCCGCTTTTGCCGATGCCGCGCTGGCCCCTGGCAAACCGCCGGCTGCTGACGTGAAACTGCCGGGTTAAGAAATCGCGCAAAGCGATTTCGCGGCTCCGGTTGGCGGTGGTGTCTTCGGCAAAACCGGATATCTTTCGATCGACGCGGACCCGGATGCGCGACGGCGCGGCAAAGGGATCGCCCTGGACATGATCGATGCAGACCCGGAAATGATCGAATTCGTATTCGCCGGCAATGTCTTTGTATGCCTTGTAGCCCTTGCCGTCGATTCGGCGCAGCTCGGATTTAAGCGCTGACTGGCCGCTTACTCCCATCGATCCCCCTTTTTTCTCATATCGATGGAATCATCGGCGTCCGGCCGGCTTTGGCCGGGACCGCCCCCTCCCCGAAAGCCGGGGCCCGGCCCCTTCGGGCGTTGGGTGTCGGCGAGAACGGCGTTTAAAAACCAGTTGATCGCGCTGATCACGATGGCGCCAAAGACCGTGCTCCAGAACCCGACCACGGAAAATCCGGGAATCAAACCCGATGCCATTTTCAGCATCAGCGCATTGATGACGAAGGTAAACAGCCCCAGGCTCAAGACGTTGATCGGCAGGGTCAGTATCAGCAGCACGGGCCGGAAAAACAGGTTTAACACCCCGATGGCGGCGGCGGCGAATATGGCGGACAGAAAGCCGCTGACTTCGATGTTGTCGATAAGATAGGCGGCCAGCATCACCGAGGCGGCCAGGATCAACCATTTGGCCAGCAAAACGGCCATCCATTGATTGGGGTTCTGTCCGGGCCCCGGGCCCTGGCCGCCGGAGTGAAAACGGAATTTTGTGATTTTAATTTTTTGCATCGATTGTTTCACCGTTGATATGGAGCCGGAGTTGATTGGAAGCGCTGCGCGAAAGGGTAACCTCGGCATCGGTGTCACCGCGCAGGTCTCGGTACTGGTTTCTCAAATGGCGGAAGTCAAAGCCCTCTATGGCCTGGTGCAGCATGTCGATCCGGTCTTCGAGCTCGGCGGCCGGCTCGTCTGTTTTGCCGGCTTTGAAGTAATCGGATACGGCCTTGTTATACTGCTTCTTGATTTCCGTTTCTATGCAATGGTGTTGGAGCGAAAGTTTGATGTTCATTTTTGACTGTATTTCTGCTATAATCTTTGGTTTATGTCAATAACGTAACTCCGATTGTGCATATGTCCATAAACCCCCGGCTCCTTTTGACAAATGGCACACGTCTGTTATTATCTTTCAAGTTTGACGGCTGCAGGAGAACGTACCCATGTATGTACCACGATATGTCTTTTTTACCAAGGGCGTCGGCAAGGACAAGGCCAAGCTGGCTTCATTCGAAAATGCGCTGCGTGAAGCCGGCATTGCCCACCTGAATCTGGTGCAGGTTTCTTCGATTTTTCCGCCGGGGTGTAAAATTATCGAAAAGCAGAAGGGGCTGAACAAGCTTGAAGCCGGCGAGATCACCCACTGTGTCATGGCCAAGGAGGAAAGCCGGGAGCCCGGCCGCCGCCTGGTGGCAAGCGTAGGCCTGGCCCTGCCGGAAGGAAACGAGCGCTACGGCTATCTTTCCGAGCATCACGGCTTCGGCCAGACCGAAGTCGAGGCCGGCGAGTTTGCCGAAGACATTGCCGCCAGCATGCTGGCCACCACCCTGGGCATCGAGTTCGATCCGGAAAAGGATTACGATGAACGCCGCGACATTTACAAAATGTCGGGCAAGATCATTCATTCCCAGCATATCAGCCAGGCCGCGCTCGGCGCCGAGGGTAACCTCTGGACTACCGTCATCGCCGCGGCCATCTTTGTAAAATAGGATCCCACCTCATGCGAAACCTGGTCTTTGTTCCCTTTGGCGGTCCGCACATCCAGGTCGATGATATTGCCGATGCCGCGGCGGTCGTGCTGCCGATCTATTACGAGGTGGCGCCGTCTTTCGGAACCGGCAGCGGTGACGGCCCGTATCACCTGTTAAACGCCTCCATCGAGCTTGAAAATATTGATGAGGAGAGCTTTATTGACTGGTCGGCGATGGGCATCCATACCTTGGCATCCTTTGAGCCGACCCATGACCCGGAAACCGCCATGGGCGAAATCCGGGACAGGGCCGCCGAATATGTGGCCACCGGAAAGTTTCTGCTTTCCGTCGGCGGCGACCACGCCATTACCATCGGCCTGGTCGAAGCCGCGAAAAATCATTACCCCGATATCGGGGTCCTCCAGATTGACGCCCATCTCGATTTGCGGGATCAATACAACGGCAGCCGCTACAACCATGCCTGTGTCATGCGCCGCCTGGCCGAAGACATCGGTGTCTCGGCCGTCCATGTGGGCATCCGCTCCGTTTGCACCGAAGAGGTCGGCTATATGGAAACAAACCATATCCGGCCTTTTTTCGCCCATGAAATCGATCCGTCCGATCCTGCCTGGATGGATGCGGTTATCGACCAATTGCCGGAAACCGTTTACGTCACCCTGGATCTCGACGGCCTGGACCCGGCCGTGATCCCGGGCACCGGCACGCCGGAGCCGGGCGGGCTGACCTACCGGCAGGTGGTGGAGCTGATCCGCCGCCTGGGCCGGCGACGCCGCGTGGTAGCCGCCGACATCAACGAACTGGTAAAGATCGACGGCACCCAGGTTTCCGAGTTTACCGCGGCGAAACTGGCGACGAAGATGTTTGTGAATTTTTTGGGAGAAGAAAAGGGACTAAGGCACTGAGGGACTGAGGTACTGAGGGGCTGAGGCACTAAGGCACTAAGGGACTGAGAGAGATATCCGGACAACCTATTCTGAATTCATAATTCTGGTGATCCGGAAAAATCCAGTTATGGTTTTACGAAGTGGATTCGAGCCTCCTTCCGACCCAGAAGAAAGAGTTCATCCCGGCCGTCATGCCTGCGAAACTTGTCCCGGACCCTTTCGGGAGGCAGGCATCCAGGGCTTTTCTGTCCGTCTGGGAAACTGGATGCCTGCCTCCGCAGGCATGACAGGCGAAGCAATGTTCTTTTTTGGGGTGGTTTCGGTTTTACGGATGTCCAAATTCACTTCGCAAAACCATAACTGGAATATTCCGGATAACCGAATTCATCATTTCATGATTATGAAGATTATTCCGCCCGTAATGTTCATGAATTCGGGTGTCTATGAATTTTGTTGCCTGACAACATGGGCAAGCTACTATGGCTATCCTGCAATCTCAGTCCCTCAGTCCCTTCTTAGTGCCTCAGTGCCTCAGTGCCTTAGTCCCTTTAACCATAAAAAACCCCGGCAGGGCTGACCTTGCCGGGGTTTTTTCGTTTTGGATAAAGCGCTTTAGGTCCCTTCTAGAACAGCCCGGAGACTTTGCCGGTTTTCGTGTCCACGTCGACCTTGGTGTAGGCCGGGCTGGAGCTGGTTCCCGGCATAAACGGGATGGCGCCGGCCACCGGGACCAGGAACTTGGCGCCGGAGTAAATGTAAATGTCGCGCACCGGCAGTCTCCATCCCTTGGGTACGCCCTTCCAGGTGGGCTCGTGGGACAGACTTAAGTGCGTCTTGGCCATCATGGTGGAGTAGTCCTTGAACTGGGGATCGGAATCGAGCATATCGAGCTTTTTCTCGGCATCCGGCAGCCAGTCCACGCCGTCTGCGCCGTAAACCTCGCGGGCGACGGTGTCCACGCGCTCGCGCAGGGTCTTGTCCATGGAGTAAAGGAACTCGAACTTGGACTCTTCCTCGCAGGCGTCGATGACGGCATCGGCAATCTCCAGGGCGCCGTCGCCGCCGTCCATGAAGTGGGTCGACGGTGCGCAGCGGGCGCCGGCTTCTTCCGCCTTTTTCTTGACCAGCTCGATTTCCGCCTTGGTATCCGTGGGGAAACAGTTGATGCAGACCACGGGGTTCATGCCGGATTTGCGGATGACGCCGATCATGTGGACCATGTTTTCAATGCCTTTTTCCAGCAGGTCCAGGTTTTCCTTGGTGTATTCCTCGGGAAGCGGGCGTCCCGGAACAACGCGGGGGCCGCCGCCGTGCATCTTCAGGGCCCGGATGGTGGCGGTGAGCACGGAAACGTGGGGCTTTAAGCCCGAGTTGCGGCACTTGACGTTCCAGAATTTTTCAAAGCCGATGTCAGCGGCAAACCCGCTTTCTGTGACGTGGTAGTCAAACATCTTCAGGCCCATCCGGTCGGCGATGATGGAGGACTGGCCGACGGCGATGTTGGCAAAGGGGCCGGCATGCACAAAGCAGGGCTGATATTCGGCGGTGCACATCAGCGTGGGGTTGATGGTGTTTCGCATCCAGGCGGTCATTGCGCCGCCGACCTGCAGGTCGCCGGTGGTGACCCGGTTGCCGGAGATGTCAAAGCCGACGGTGATGTTGTTCAATCTTTCCCGGAGATCGGGCAGGTCCTTGGCAATGGAGAGAATGGCCATGCACTCGGAGCTGACCGCGATGTTGAAGCCCGATTCCATGGTATAGCCGTTGGCCCGGCCGCCGAGGCCGATGACCATCTTGCGCAGCGCCTGGGCGCAGTAGTCGATGATCCAGTTCATTTCCACGCGGTTGGGATCGATGTTTAGGGCCGGAATACCGGAGAGCTTTTCGACCTTTTCCGGGCCGTAGTTGCGCTCGTGCTGCATCCGGGCGGTCAAAGCGACCATGGCCAGGTTGTGGGCGTTCATGATGTCGTTGATGTCACCGGTCAGGCCCAGGGAAAACTCGGTCATGGGAATCAAAATGGCATTGCCGCCGCCGGCGGCAGAGCCCTTGATATTCATCGTCGGCCCGCCGGAAGGCTGGCGCAGGGCGCCGCCCACGTTTTTGCCGCGCTTGCCCAGGCCTTCCATGAGGCCCACGGACGTGGTGGATTTGCCCTCTCCGAGCGGGGTGGGCGTGATGGCGGTGACCTCGATGTATTTCCCGTCCGGCTTGTCCTGCATCCGGTTCATGACGTTCAGGAAATCGATCTTGGACAGCCGGCCCATGGGAATCATCTCTTCCCGGGTAAGCCCCAGTTTGTCTTGCCATTCCTCGGGCATGGGCATGTTCTGCTCCGCCGCTTCGGAAACCTGCCAGTCGGCCATTTTGCTTACATCGTATGCCATGTTTCATCTCCTTTGGCGTTTTAGGTTAATAATCAATATTATTAATAAGTTATGGATCAATCGCAAATTGTGGGATGGTGGATCAAAACTTTTTCTTACCATGCCGGAAAGGCTTTGACAAGAGCTATTTGAACCGATTCTGAACAAAATCGATTCATCCTGACCCCCGTATTGCCGGGGCTTGATCAGTTCTGCACCTGTACGAGACGGAAGTAGAATCCGCCGCTGGCCATCAGTTCCTCGTGGGTGCCGGATTCGATGATCTGCCCGTGGTGCATGACCAGGATACGGTCGGCGATCCGGGCCGTTGACAGCCGGTGGGCGATTAAAATGGCCGTGCGCTCGGCCATGAGGTTGGCCATGGCGTCCTGGATGCTGGCCTCGGTTTCCGAATCGATATACGAGGTGGCTTCATCGAAAATGATGAGCTCCGGGTCACGGGCCAGGGCGCGGGCAATGGAGATCAACTGGCGCTGTCCGCTCGAAAGGCTCGTGCCCCGCTCGTTTAAAACGGTGTCGATGCCTTCGGGCATGCGCCGGATCATTTCCCGGCAGCGGGACCGGGAAAGGATGGCCTCGATGGTGGTCTCATCCGGGTCGTGGCCGCCGGAAAAGATGTTGTGCCGGATGGGGCCGGAAAACAGGAATGGTTCCTGGCTGACCAGTGCCATTTTTTGCCGCAGGTCGCGGCTTTGAAATTCTCGGATGTCGGCGCCGTTGATCCGGATGGACCCGGCGTTCGGGTCGTAATACCGGATGATAAGATTGATCAGCGAGGTCTTGCCTGCCCCGGTCGGGCCGACCACGGCAACAGTCTGGCCGGCGAATACTGAAAAGTCCACACCCTGGATCACCGGTTCACCGGCTGTGTAGGAAAACCAGACGTTTTCGAAGCGCAGCTGCCTGATGCGCGTCGGGGCGGGCAGGGCGCGGCCGGGGTCCGGCTCGGCCAGCCGGTCGTCTTCGTTTAGGATCAGAAAAATCCGTTCGGCCGACGACATGGCGTTTTGGGTGATGTTGTATTTTTCCGCAATATCGCGGATCGGCCGGAAAAACATCCGCAGATAGGAGATAAAGACCACGAGTTCGCCGAGGCTGACCCGGCCGGCAATGATGCGGCCGCCGCCGTAAAAGATTACAATGGCCAAGGCAACAGCGCTCATCATCTCGATAAAGGGCATAAACAGGGCAAACACGGTGACCTGGCGCATGCCGGCAGAGAAATTTTCATGGTTGATTTTCCGGAAGGCCCGCTCGTTGTTTCTTTCCTGTCCGAAAAGCTGGAGAATGTGGATGCCGCCGATGGTTTCGGAAAACTTGGTGTTGATTTCCGCCACCTTGATCCGCAGGGTGCGGTAGGCTTCGCGTGCGCTGCCGGCGAACTTGAACGCCGCGTAGAAAACCAGCGGAAAAATGCCGTAGGCGACCGCGGCGAGCTGCCAGTCGATGGAAAACAGCACTACCGTGATGCCGACGACTAAAAACAGGTCCTTTAGCACAAAGATTACCACGGCCGTGAGCATCTCGTGCATGTTCTGGATGTCGTTGGTCACGCGGGTCACCAGGCGGCCGACGGGGTTTTTGTTGAAAAAGTGCAGCGACAGGGCCTGGATGTGGGAAAACAGCCGGATCCGCAGATCATGCATGATCCGCTGGCCGGTATATTCCATGACCATGACCTGGGCGAAATTGATGAAAAAGTTCAAGCCCACGATGCAAAACAAAACCAGGCCGGCGATGGTCACGCCGCGGATATCATCTTGCCGCAGCCGGGCCACCTCCTTGTCGGAAAGCTGCTGCAACGCCTTGAAAGCGATTTTTGCCCGGGGCGGATCGGTTTTGAAAAGCTCCGGGTGGCGGTTGATCACGGCGGCTACATCCGGGTTTTCCATGTTTACGGTGAAATAGCGCGGCGTTTTTTTCTCCGCCTTTTGATCCTGTGCCGTGCTGCTTTCCGGGACGATGTAGCGGTCGATGGCCTCCTTGGTCACATAGGGGATGGCCAGTTCCAGCACCGTTACGCCAAGGATCAATACCAGAGACAGCGCCAGCAGCCAGCGGTAGGGCGACAGGAAGGGGAGCATCTGTTTAAACAGGCCCATGTCCGCGGATTGGCCGAGCTGCTGTTCTGCAAATATGTCCGGTTGTTCGGTCATTTATGTCCTTATCTTCCGGGAGACGGCATCCCTTTTCCGCTTTGCCCGCAATTTCGCTTCCCTCAGTCCCTCAGTCCCTCAGTCCCTATTTATTCTTCCAGTCGCTGCAGCGCCTCGGTGCGCGCATAGTAGCCGTTTTGCGCAATGAGTTGTTCATGGGTGCCGGATTCGGTGATGCGGCCGTCGGCCAGAACAACGATATGGTCGGCAAATGCCACGGCCGGAATCCGGTGGGAGACGATAATGACGGTTTTTTCCGCCAGCCGGTGCCGGATGGTTTCGATTATGGTGCCCGCCGTTTCGGAGTCGACCTGGCCGATGGGGTCGTCGAGCAGGACAATCGGCGCATCGCGCAGCAGGGCGCGGGCAAGCACGATGCGCTGTTTCTGCCCGCCGGACAATACCACGCCGCGTTCGCCCACCGGGGTATCAAAGCCGCTGGCAAACATGGAGATCGTATCATAAAGGGCCGCGGCCCGGGTTGCATCGATCAACTGCGCTTCATCTGCGTCCGTGCCGAATAAGATGTTTTCGCCGATGGTGCCGGAAAACAGGTACGGTTCCTGGGGTACGAGTGCCATGTGCCGGTGAAGATCGGCTATCCGGATGCGCCGGATGTCTGTGCCGTCTATGGTGATGGTACCGTGCCGGCATTCGTACTGCCGGGTGATTAAGTTGAGCAGCGTGGTTTTGCCGCCACCCGGCGGGCCGACGATGCCCAGGGTCTGTCCCGCAGCCACATTCACGGTGAGGTCGTTGATGACGTTTTCGGCATCGGGGCCGTAGGCAAATCGGACCCGGTCTGCGCCGATTGTCCCGTCAACGGCGGGCAGGGCCACGGCATCCTCGGCATCGGTGATGTCGGGTTCGGATGCAAGGATGCGATTGATCCGGTCCAAAGATGCCGTGCCCCGCTGGATCAGGTTGGTTACCCAGCCAATGGCCATCATGGGCCAGGTGATCATGTTTAAGTAGTTAATAAAGGCGACAAAGTCGCCCGCCGTGATGTCGGCGGAAATGGTGAGCCGGCCGCCGAATAAAATCACGATGGTGAGGCTGACGTTGGTGAAAAAGATCATCAGCGGGAAAAAGGCGCCGGTGATGTTGACGAGCTTGAGGTTGTCTTTGATATAGGCCTCGGAACCCCCCTGGATTCGGTTTACTTCGTCGGTTTCCCGGTTATAGGCCTTGACGATGCGGATGCCGGCAAAGCTTTCGCGCACCATTTCGGTCATGTCCGAAAAGGTGGCCTGGACCCGGGTGTAGAGTTGGTGCATTTTGCGGCCGAAAATCCGGGTGAAGATAACGATTACGGGCATGGGGATCATCGCCAGCAGCGTGAGCTTTAAATCGATGTAGATCATAAACCCGATGGCGGCGCTGCCCAGAAAAATCGCGTCGGTCATGGCCACCATGCCCATGCCCACGGCCATGCGGATATTGTTGATGTCGTTTGTGGCATGCGCCATCAGATCGCCGGTGGTCGTCCGGTCGAAATAGGCGGGCGAAAGCGTCTGGAGATGGGAAAAAAGGCGGTTGCGAAGCCCTTCTTCCACGATCCGGGAGGTGCCGATGAGAAGGCGCCGCCAGAAAAACCGAAGCACGAACATGGCCACGGAAATGGCGGCAATTACGCCGGCATAGCGGGCAAGCTGCCCCATGCCGATATCCATGGTGGTCAGATCATCGACGGCGCGTTTGATCACCCGCGGGATAAACAACTGCAACAGGTCGACGGCCATCAGGCAGGCGATGCCGAAGGCAACCAGCAGACGCCTTTCGGCAAAGTACGGTTTTATCAGGTGTATCGATCGCATGCGGTCTTCCTTGAATATCGCATGTGGCTTACTATGGTCGCAGGTTTGTGTAAAGGGTTTTCGTCCGAAGACCCGATACGTGGAAAATCAAAACGAAAAGCAGCCGGCTGCCAACTTCGGTGATGATTTTTATTGTATGCGGCCCCAGAAAATTGTTATTTGCCATATCAGAATGATAAATTAATATCCTTGGTAACGATTACAATTTTTCCCACCCTCTGCGAAATATTTCAGATCTGATCGAAATGGCGTCAAAAACCCGACAATTGCGGTTTTTAAAATCCCTGCCGGTGATTTTGCTTTTCCTGCTGGTATGCTGTTTTGCCGGGGGGCTGCCCGTGCTTGCCGAAAATCCGCAGGGACACCCGACCGGAAAAATCCAGGACAATCTGCAACAGACCGTCAAGGAATCATTCCAGAAAGCCCTTACGGCGGAAAAAAACAAACTGGGCAACCTGACCCGTCGGATTTCCAATACCGGGAGCCTGGAAACCGAGCTGGATACCGTCTATAAACGATATCAGGCCATGGTCTCCACCCAGTCCAGTCTCCTGCTGATGCCATCGGTGGACCTGCGGACCCTTGACCAGGCCCATACCCAGCAGCAGGTGGCGTTGGGCAACATTGAGGATCGCCTGGCCGATTTTCGGGGAAAAATAAAATCCCTGAAAGACTTGCTGTCGGAAAACCAGGAACAAATCAGTTTCTACCGGGAGCGGTTAGCAACACTCGAAGCCAAGCCCACGCCCAGTGCCGCCGACGCGGAAGTCACTGCCCGGCTCAAAACCCTGATCGATGTGTTATCGGACAAGCAGAAAAAAATTGAAACGCTGACCGGTTTTTATGAAAACTGGGAAAGCAAGTTTCAAACGGTCCAGACCGATATACGGGCGCTGAGCCGGAAATTCGAAACCCAGATCGGACAGCGGGAAAAAAGCCGGATCCTGCACCATAACCCCAGTCCGCTGATCCGGATCGTAAAGGGGGAACTGCGCGCCGATCTCCGGGAGGCGGCAGAGCAGACCCACTACATGCTTTCCCAGCGGTTCTGGGCCAAACCCGGGCAGGTTGGCTGGGATGCCTACGGCACCTTTTTAATCCTGTTTTTGTTTCTTTTCTGCATGACCGAGGCCCTGCTGTATTTTATCAGCCGCTACTTCGAGCGGTTGCGCCGGATTTGTCTGGCGCGGGAGAATTTCTGGCAGGCCCTGTTTTTAAGACTCCTTCGGCACACCCTGCTCATCGGCGGGGCCATGGCCTTTTTTCACTTTTATCCGGTCCGTTCGATGTATCGGCTGACCCCGTTTTTTGTCCTTTTTCCCTTAATTATCCGCTTGCTGGGACTGTTGCTGGTGGTGCAATGGCTGCATATTTTCGTCCGGACATGGAAAAAGGCTTTGCAGGATCCTTTGCTGCAACGGGTCTATCCCCATCTGCGCCAGTTTTTGATCGGAGTGTTTGTTTTCGGCAGCGGCTATTTCGTGATCACCCAGCTTTATTGTGCCGACTGCCTGCTCGTAATCGCATGGCGCCTGCTTTTTGAATTGATTTTGCTGGGCTGGGCCGCCGTTTTTTTTCGAAAGTTCTGGTTTGCCTCACCCGAAAGCCCGCTTTCCGGGCAGCAGTGGTTTGTCTATGCCCGGCCGGTGTTTGTGCTGGCCGGATATTTGCTGGTAATCGTCGGCCTTCTGGCGGAGTTGACCGGCTTCGGGGGACTGGCGGGATACTGGTTTATGTCTTTGGCCGGCATGGTGGTGGTGTTTTTCTGGGCAATTATTCTTTTCCGGGTGTTACAGGATTTCGATGTGGTGCCGGCATCGGATCTCGACAGCTGGGAAACCGAAGATCAAACGGAAGAAGAACGTTCCTATCCGGTTCGATGGCTTCTGGTCCGGCTGTCGCGTCTGGTCATCATCGCCGGGGTGATTTTTGCATTGCCGCTGGCCTGGGGGGCCGAACGCACCTTTCTGGCCGATATTTTTTATGCCGTCAATTACAGGGTCACCATTGGTCAAATCGAACTTAGTGTCATGGGACTGGTTTATGCCGTGATAGTGCTGCTGGTCGTGCATACCATATCCGTGATCTGGCAAGATGTGCTGCGCTTTCGCATTCTGGGCGAGTCCAAGCTCGAAACCGGCCTGAAGGACTCCATTGTCCGCATCAGCGTCTACGGCATTTGGGGCGTCGGCATCCTGATTGCCCTTTCGGTCATCGGCATCAGCGGCACTTCTCTGACCGTGGTTTTCGGTGCCGTGGGTATCGGGCTCGGGTTCGGTCTTCAAACGATTTTCAGCAATTTTATGAGCGGTATTATACTTTTGTTTGAGCGGCCGATCCAGGTGGGCGATGTCATTGAAATCGAGGGCATCTGGTGCACCGTCAAGGAAATCAACGTTCGGGCCACACACGTTAAGACGTTTGACAATGCGGATTTGATTATCCCCAATGCCGATTTTATCAGCCAGCGGGTAACCAACTGGAGTTTCAGAGATGCCCGGGTCCGCCGGAGCATTACTATCAGAGTGGCTTATGGTTCAGATATTGAACGGGTCCGCGAAACCCTGTTCGACATTGTTTATAAACATCCCCGGGTGCTTCGCCGGCCCCACCCGGAGGTGCTTTTCACCGATTTCGGCGACAGCGCCCTGGTTTTTGAGGTACGGTTCTGGGTCCATCTCGATTATTTTTTGACCGTGGAAACCGATATCCGGTTTGACATTGACAAGCAGTTCCGTGAGCAAAACATCCGGATCCCGTTTCCCCAGCGCGACATTTATATCCAGGAATCGCCGGGACTCAATCCGGCCGTGGAGAAAAGGGAGGGGCCGGAAGTGCCCGGCGAAGGAATTTCCAGTTGAAAGTTTTAGCTGATAAAGATAAAGCCAACGGGGGTGCAATCGGCCAGAATCCATTCATCACGGAAGCACACAGAGGCCGCAGAGAAAACGATTTAATTTAAGTTGTTTGTCTCTGTGACCTCCGTGTTCTCCGTGGTAAAGATTACATTGTTTCGGTGGGATACCCTGATACAGCAAATTTTATTTTAAGGCAGGAGCAGACCTTATTATGTTGATTGGACAATTTGTTTTATTGTTCATTTTGATTCTACTTTCCGGTTTTTTTTCTTCCTCGGAAACGGCGCTGTTTTCCATCAGCAAGACCCGGGCCCGGCACCTGGCCAAGGAAACGGGCCGGGTCAATTCATTGATCCTGGAAATGAAAGAACAGCCCCATAAACTGCTGACCACCATTTTAATCGGCAACAACATGGTCAATATCGGGGCATCGTCGCTGGCCACGGCCATTACCCTTTATTATTTCGACAGCTACGGCGTCGGCATCGCCACCGGCGCCATGACGTTTCTGATCCTGGTCTTTGGCGAGATTTTCCCCAAGACCGTGGCCACCCAGAACAACGTGGCGGTGGGCCGGTTTGTGATTTTTCCGCTTTACTGGCTTTCATACCTGTTTTTTCCGTTTATCTGGTTTTTAAACTTCATTCCCATGTTGGCCGGCGGCAGCCGGGGCACCCCCTCGGTGACCGAAGAGGAGCTGATCACCTTTGTGGACGTGGTCCATGACGAAGGCCAGATCAATCCGGATGAGCGCGAGTTGATCTACAACATTATCAAACTCGATGATGTCAACGTTTCGGAAATCATGACCCCGAGTGCGGACATGTTCGTCATCGATCGGGCCAGCAGTCCGGAACTCGATAAGATCCTGGACTCCGGCTATACGCGTGTGCCCGTCATCGAAGGCGATATTGATCACGTGGTGGGGGTAATCAACGTCAAGGACCTGTTTAATCAGCAGGTTCGCGGCAACGGGGCCCTGGATATCGGAAAGATCCTGCGGGAACCCTATTTCGTGCCGGAACACAAAAAGCTGGATCAACTGCTAAATCAGTTCAAACGTAAAAAGGAGCATGCCGCCATCGTGGTCAACGAATACGGCGAGGTTTCCGGCTTGATCACACTCGAGGACGTACTCGAGGCCATCGTGGGCGATATCGTCGATGAAACCGATATCGTCAAGCCGCCGGTGGTCAAGCTCCGGGACCGGGAATGGCTGGTGCTGGGCTCGGCGGACGTGGAAGTCGTCAATGAAAAGCTGCGCACCAACATCGGTAAATCCTCGGCCTATGAGACCTTTTCGGGTTACGTACTCGAACAGATCGGCCGCATTCCCCGGGAGCAGGAGCAGTTTGTCATCGGTAAATTCGTGATTACGGTAAAGGAAATGGAAGGCAATCGAATCAAGTCGTTTGTGGTCCGACGAAAATAATTTAGGTTTAAACGATAGAAAGGATGTACTTATCTCTGCTCATCAAAGTGATGTCATCACTCAAGACCCAATGGAAACCGGGACAATAGTTGAATATATCGATCAGCAGCGGATCCTGTGCGCCATAGTGCTCGAAGACAGAAACGACCGGATCCGGCTGCTCAATGAAAACAACCGGGAAATCAACCAGAAGCAGAATCGGCTGTCGCATGTGGCCAGTGACCGGTTAAACAGCGGTCAGGAACGGGAGCAGATCGTGGAATCGCTCAAGGCCATCGCCCGTAAGCGCAAGGCGTTGAGCGCCCATATCGATATCCGCGAAATCTGGGAAACGCTGCACGACTACGAGGAATGGATCGATCTGGCCTCCATGACTGAATTCTGCTTTACCGGACCGCCCACCAATGATCAGGAATCGGCTGTCGTCCGTGCATTTTTTGAAAACCGGACCTATTTTAAATTCCATTTTGACGCTTTTTATCCCCACAGTGAATCGGTGGTGGCGCAAAATATTCACCGGCAGAAAGTCGAAGCCCGCCGCCAGCGGTTAACCGAGCAGGGTGCGGCATGGCTCAGGGCGGTGCTCGGCAATGAAAAACCACCGGAAACCGAAAACCCGGAAACCGAAAATATAGATGAAATCATCGACATTCTGAAATCCTATTACCTGTTCGGCAAAGAAAGCGATCAGGCTGCCCTCGGCAAAGCCATGCTGGCCCGGGCCGGGGCCGACAGCCCGGACGAGATTTTTACGGCAATGGTACGGGTCGGCCAGTGGGATAAACATGAAAACCTGGATCTTTACCGGTACCAAATTCCCCTGTCGTTTTCCGCCCCCGTCATGGAAAAGGTTGCGCAGATCCATGCCGATACCGCCGGGGCCGATACCGCCGGGATTGCCTCCCGCCACAAGCGGACGGATTTGACCCATTTGCCGCTGTTTACCATTGACGGCCAGGGCACAATGGATTTCGATGATGCCTTAAGCGTTGAAACCGATGATCGCTACTACCGCATCGGGGTCCATATCGCCGATGTGGGTGAATATGTGGAAAAGGGCGGCGTCATGGACCAGGAAATCATGGGGCGCGGCACCTCAATTTATATGCCGGACCGGAAAATTCCCATGCTGCCCACCGCCATGGCGGAAAATATCTGCAGCCTCATTGCCGGGCAAACCCGGCCGGCGATTTCCATCATGTTCCGGGTCACCCGGCAGGCCGAAGTCATTGATTGGGAGATATTTGCGTCGTTGATATCGGTCCGGCGCCAGCTTTCCTATACGGATGTGGATTTTATGATCGACAGTGATCCGCATCTGCGGGTGCTCAATGAAATCGCCCGCAATTTCCGGCAAAAACGCCTGGATGCCGGGGCGGTGCAGATTCTGCTGCCGGAAGTCAGCATCCGGATCTTTGCCGACGGCGATGTCAGCCTTAAAACGATAAACCGGGAAAGTCCGGCGCGGGTGCTGGTGGCCGAAATGATGATTCTGGCCAACTGGCTGATGGCCCGGTTTCTGGTCAATCACAACATGCCGGCCGTATTTCGCTCCCAGCCCGAACCCAGGGGGCGGCTTTACAGCGGCAGCGATACGGGGACTTTGTTTCAGAACTGGATGCAGCGCCGCCTGCTGAGCCGGGCCGTGCTGGCCCCGACTGCCGGCCCCCATTCCGGCCTGGGCCTCGATGCCTATACCACGGCCACCTCGCCGATCCGAAAGTGTTTTGATCTGGCCACCCAGCGGCAGATCCGGGCGTGTTTGGGGCTGGAGTCCCCCTATGATACCGCGGAAATGGAATGGCTGCTCCAGGCGCTTAAGGAGCCGTTGAGCCATGCGAATCTCGTACAATCCCGGCGCAACCGGTACTGGGTCCTGAAATATTTGGAGGACAAAATCGGGACCAAGACCGAAGCCATTGTGCTTGACAAGCGCCGCGACGGGCATATGATTTTATTGCCGAATTATCTGCTGGAGTGCAAGATTTCGGTGTCCGGGGGCATGACGTTAAAGCCGCAGGATATTGTCCAGGTCACTATTCAGCACGTGGATGCGGCGCGGGATAAGTTGTCGGTTTTTCTCGGGTGAGCCCCTTCGAAAGCCGTCTTTTTCGCCAATATCTGCGTCCCCGAAGCGGGATCTTCGCTGCGCTTCGACAGGCTCAAATTATAATCCTCAAAATACGTCAAGTATTCCTCCGGTTATAATTTTCGCCTTCCTTGTCGGAGCGTAGCGAAGATCCCGCCCAAAGCGGGGATCTTGGCGAAAAATCCTGGCTTTCGAAAGGGCTCTATGGCTTTTTTGTAAACAATCATAACAACTCGACAGTCCACAGTTTTGTCATTCCTGCGAAGGCAGGAATCTATAATCACCCAATTTTACTGGATTGCGGCTAAAGCCTTGAACTGAGACCCGTCTTCACGGGAACGCCCTTGAATGTTTGTAAGTTTGTATATAGAAATTAGTGGCTTACATAAAATTTTGGACTGTCGAGATAATCAATCAGGCGCTTAAAAAAAATGATGACCCCGAAGACCAAAATCGTATGCACCATCGGGCCGGCCTGTGCCGATGAGAAAATGCTGGCGGCCATGATTCGAAACGGCATGGACGTGGCCCGGCTGAATTTTTCCCACGGCAACTATGCCGCCCATGCCGAAATGATTCAGATGGTCCGCAATGCCTCGGCGGCCACCGGCATCCCGGTGGCCGTGCTCCAGGATCTGCGCGGCCCGAAAATCCGGGTGGGCGAAATCGAGGCGCCGGGGATCTGGCTGAAAAACGGCGATCGCCTGGTGTTGACCACTGAAAACGTGTTGGGGAAAAAAAACCGGGTGTCTGTGAGTTATTCCCATCTGCCCGCCGATGTCGCCGAAGGCGATGAGATTCTGCTGGCCGACGGCCTGCTGGAACTGGTGGTGGTCGAAACAACGGATACCGAGGTTCATTGCGATGTGATCACCGGCGGGCACCTGACCTCGCACAAGGGCATCAATCTGCCCTCCGGGACCATCCGTACCCCGTCTTTAACGGACAAGGACAAAAAAGATTTGCAATTCGGCCTTGAACAGGACGTGGATTTTGTGGCCATGTCGTTTGTGCGGCGCGCCGCCGACGTGGGCAAGGTAAAAAAGATCATCCATCAGGCGGGCAAGGATACCCCGGTTATTGCCAAAATTGAAAAACACGAGGCCCTGCAGGAAATCGATGACATCATTGAGATTTCAGACGGCATCATGGTGGCCCGGGGGGACCTGGGCGTGGAGATTCCGCTGGAAAACGTGCCCGGCACCCAGAAGATGCTGGTCCACAAGGGCAATGAGGCCGGCAAGCCGGTGATTATCGCAACCCAGATGCTACGCTCCATGGTGGATTCGCCGCGGCCCACCCGCGCGGAGGCCACGGACGTGGCCAATGCGGTGCTGGATGGCGCGGATGCGCTCATGCTTTCCGAGGAAACCGCAACCGGTCAGTATCCGGAAAGCGCCGTTGAATACATGGCGCGCATCGCGAAGATGACCGAAAACAAGTATCCCTATGAAAAATCCTTCCAGGAAATTCTGCAAACCCGCATATCCGAATCCGTGGCCCATGCCACCTGCATCCTGGCCGATCACCTGGAGGCCGAAGCCATTATCGCCACCACCAAAAGCGGGTATACGGCTTTCCAGATTTCGCGTTTCCGGCCCCAGAGCCGCATCATTGCGCTTTCGCCGGAGGAAAAGACCGTGCGCCGCCTGACGTTGCACTGGGGTTGTCTGCCGGGCCATGTGCCCTATACCGACGATACGGACGAGATGTTTGACCGGGCCTCGCAGTTTGCCATTGAAGCGGGCTACGCCAACAGAAACGACCTGGTGGTCATCACCGCCGGCCACCCCCTGTGGGAAACCGGTACCACGAACATGATCACCGTGCGCCGGCTGGGGCTTTAAGAAAAGTCAGTGCTTGAAACTCCGCTGCCCCGTATAGACCATGGTGGCGTCGTATTCGTTGCAGGCTTCAATGGACTGGTAGTCGTTTAACGAGCCGCCGGGATGGGCCACGGCGGTCACGCCTTCGACCAGCCCGACATCGACGCCGTCGCGGAAGGGGAAAAAGGCGTCGCTGATCATGGTGGCCCCGATTAATCCGCCGTGTTCGGCGGCGACGCGGTCTTCGATGTCGGAGCGCTTGTCCGCATCCCGAAGCTCGTTGAAGCCGATGCCGAATTCCTCAAAACAGTACCGGTCTTCGAGTTTCCGGTACGCCTTGTCGCGGGCGATGGCGGCCACGCCCACCCGGTCCTGCTCGCCGGTGCCGATGCCGACCGTTACCCCGTCTTTGACGTAGAGCACGGAATTCGATGTCACGCCGGCTTCTATGAGCCAGCCGAAGCGGATGTCTTCGAGTTCCGCTTCGGTCGGCGGCCGGTTGATCCGGTAGGTCTTTTCCTTGTATTGGCATTCAGCCGTTTTGAAATCCGACTTTTCCCGGGCTTCGGGCACAAAGGACCACTGGGCGATGATGCCGCCGTCGATTAAGCTTTTAAAATCCACCACCCTTTCCCCCACGAAGGACTGGAGCCGCTCAATGTTTTCGATCCGGATCACCCGAAGGTTTTTGCGCTGTGATAAAATGTCGAGCGCGCCGTCTTCGTATTCCGGGGCCACGATGACTTCGGCATACTGCTGCGCCACGGCTTCGGCGGTAGCTTTGTCTATTGCGGTATTGACCGCGATGCAGCCGCCGAACGCCGCCACCCGGTCGGCCATGTAGGCCTTCCAGTAGGCGTCTGCCAGGCTGTCGGACCGGGCCGCACCGCAGGGGTTGTTGTGCTTGACGATAACGGCGGTGGGCCGGTCGGTTAGGTATCGCAGGATGTTTAGGGCATTGTCGGCATCGGTGAGGTTGGTCTTGCCCGGGTGCTTGCCCGACTGGAGCAGTTCCACGTCGGATGCGAGGTATTTTCCGGGCGCAATGGTTCGGGCCGCACCGAGGACGAGGTTGCCGTTGACCAGTTTGTACAGTGCGGCTTCCTGACCGGGGTTTTCGCCGTAACGAAGCCCCTTGCGCACATCGCCGATTACCCAGTCCGCCTTTTCGTAAAAAAGGGTTTGCCGATTGTCGCCATCGACAAAGGCGATTTCCATCTGCGGCGGGAAATGATCGTCCATGATGGTTTTATACATTTGCTTGAGGTCGTCGGCCATTGTTTGACTCCTTGCTTGGAATTATAAAATCTCTGCGTAACACCCCTGTATATCCTGAAACGAGGCGCCGGCCAGGTACTCGGCGATGGCGCGGTCGTATTCGGCCGTGTGGGCAAAAGCCTTTCTGGCCAGCTTGGAGCGGATTTCAAGGGTGGTCATGCCGTTTACGGCGTTGATCTCTTCGATCACCAGGGGGTAGTCGCCGGGATCGACCACGGAGGCCACCCGGATGAAATTCTTGGCCGCCGCCCGGATCATGCAGGGGCCGCCGATGTCGATGTTGCCCCGCGCCTGTTCCACGGTGACATCGTCCCGGGCGACGGTTTGCTGGAACGGGTAGAGGTTGGCTACCACCATGTCGATGGGCACGGCGCTGGTTCGCCGCAGATCCGCCTTGTGGGCGTCATTGTAGGCTTCGGTGAGCAGGCCGAGATAGATTTTAAAATCCAGGGTCTTGACCAGCCCGCCCTGGGTTTCCGGCTGGCCGGTGTATTCGGATACCGGCGAAAGGATTTTATCGGCCTTGTTGCCCAGGATTTCTTTGATCCGGTTGAAGGTGCCGCCGGTGGAAAGGATCCGGACTTTCGGGTTGGCCTGGACTATGGCAGGGACGAGTTCTTGCAGGCCGGTTTTGTCCGATACACTGATCAACACCGTGTTGACCTTGACCAGATCGTCGATTTTGCTGACGGTATTCATGCCCATGGCTTGCCTCCTGGCATTGAATTGGATTAGTAAAAACGGGGTTGCGGAACCGGGTCGAGCAGCCCTTCGAGGTTGTCTTTGACGAAAGTGGGCAGCGAAAAAGCGGCCCAATGCAGCTGCGGGTTATAATAAC
The DNA here is from genome assembly GCA_051745395.1 of Thermodesulfobacteriota bacterium. Lineage (GTDB taxonomy): Bacteria > Desulfobacterota > Desulfobacteria > Desulfobacterales > Desulfosalsimonadaceae > JBNJEA01. Next base: position 22,081 of record JBNJEA010000034.1, read on the forward strand.
GGGTCTCGATGCCCGAGTGCGATACCCGTTTCGGGTCAAAGTCGCCGACCGGGCACGGGCCCTTGGATGCAAAGCCGAAGCTCCACAGGCCGCCCGGGTAGGTCAGGTTGGCGAAGGTATACATGTGCAGCCGGTTGAAATACGGCCGCTGATTGAAAAACATGGTCTTCTGGATCGGCGTGTCGTAAAACGGGGATTCGGACTGCGAGATCATGATCCCGTTTTCCGTGAGCAGGCCGGCGGCGTTTTCATAAAAGCCCGCGTCAAACAGCGGCTGGGCGGGCCCGATGGGATCGGTGGAGTCGATGAGCACCACGTCGAAGGCCCGGTTTTCGGCTTGCCGGACATATTTTACGCCGTCTTCGATTTCAAGTTTCAGCCGTTTATCGTCCAGGGCGGCGGCAATCGAGGGGATATGGGCCTTGCAGGCATCGACGACCATCTTGTCGATTTCCACCATCACCACCTGCTCCACGGTTTCGTGCCGCAGCACTTCCCGGGCCGTTCCGCCGTCGCCGCCGCCGATTATCAGCACGCGCCGCGGCGACGGATGAACAAAAAGAGGTACATGGGCGATCATTTCATGGTAGACGAATTCGTCTCGCTCGGAGACCATGATGATTCCGTCGTTTAGCAGCATGGCGCCGTGGGCCCGGGTCCGGACCACATCGACCTGCTGATAGGGGCTTTGACCGGAAAACAGGGTGTTTTCCACCCGGAAGCTCAGGGCCACCGCATCCTGGTGGGTTTCACAAACCCATAAATCCAGCTTGTTGTCGTTTTTTTCCATGAGCGTTTTCGTTTTTATGTCCTGGTGAAGTAATTGTAGAAACTCACGGCGTATCCGGAGTCAAATTCGTAGATGCTTTTTTCCGATCGATGATATCCGTTAAATTGCCGGGGCATTTGGCTGCCCTCGACCGCGTCGCGGTCTTGCGTGGATTCGGTGATTACCAGGGAAAACCGGCTGGGGCGGAAAATTTCGGTGATCCGGGAAGCAATCGTTGCAAAATCGCCGCCGTCGACGTTGGTTTCAAAGCTGGCGTATGAGCCGCTTTCTTCTGGGGTGACGTGGATGGTGACGTACTGGGATCCGGCGATTTTGTTCATGGAATACCCATAGGGTTGAAACTGGAAACTGTCGTTTTCCATGTCGGGATAAAGCCCGGCGATGCCGGTGCGGGCTTCGAGTTCGTCCACGGTGTCTTCCTGCCGGGGGATAAAAGCGGCGATGACCTCCGGGTGCAGGTCGTGCATGAGGATTTCGATCGTGTGATCCTCCTCAACGGCGTGCTCGGCCATCGAGGCATAAAAGATGTGGACATGGTCGTGATTGGCCGGACCCAGGCGGTAGCTTTTGCCGTCGAAATAAGCGGACAGGCCCTTGACGTCGGATTCAAAATCCGAAGGTTGCTGCTGCGGGTACATCAGATTTTTGCGTTCATAGAAGAAAAAGGCGATGTTTTCGAGTCCCACGATTTCAATGATTTTGGGCACCGCCTGGACCAGCGTGGTTTTGCCGCAGGTAATCATCAGGATCCGGTCGGCCCATACAAACAGGCTCGACTCGGACAACAGATAGGCGTCCATTTCCGGTGTGCTTCTGGCACTCACGATTTCGGCGCCGCAGGCATGGACAACCGAGCCCCACCGCCCGTCGGCGTTTGAGCGCATGCCCGGATCGGGCTGGGCCAGAATGATTTCGAGCTTTTTTTCCGGTCCTTCAAACTCTATCGTCATGAAATCCCCAATAATAACGTGAATAAAAAAGTAAACATACCAGCTTTGCTGACAAGAGTAAACGGGAAATGTATTGCCGTATCAACTCTTGACACTGTCGTAAAAAGTTCACTATTCCGCCACGGCGGCATTTTTGCAGAAAGGAACTCCGGAATGACGGCGCTGAGGCACTGAGGCACTAAGGCACTAAGGCACTAAGGCACTGAGTTTTTTACCTTATACCGTAAACCCTAAACCGTAAACCTCGAGTTCCTTAGAAATCCCTTCCTGCCGGCTTGAAAAAAGCAGGGTTTTTAACCGCATTCGCAGGAATAAACCTTGATTACATCAAAAAACGATTGTATAATCTACAGCAGCAATAATGGGAGAAATTCGGCCGGGTTGTACCGATTCCGATTTTTTTTCCATTCGAATTAAAGTATCCCTTTTTGGGGTCGACAAGTAAAACAGAAAAAAACGTTTGCGCGCTCTTTCTTTTGCTTTTGAGGACTTGACGGCCATTTGATTTCTACCCATCAACATTTAAACATTTGTCGCATGACCCGACACACGGGCCAAGCCGTTATAAAGGTTCGATAGCCGCCGGCAGGATTCGGCATTCGACAGTTTGACGGTCGGCACGTAAATCGCCCCGGCCTTCCATGAGTTCGTTTGACAACAGGTAAAAACCGATTATTTCTTAATAAGAAAAAGGAAAACCGCAATTCTGATAGTGCCCGATCTTTCGCTGTCATCTCTGTTTACGCCCAGGACATACCCGATATTTCCCGTCATCGATATCATATACCTTTACGGTTGCTTTGGATCCTTGTTTTTTCTTTTAACCGGTATGACCGTTTTTGAGCATGGAACGCGATGTTTCCAAACCGTTACAAACTCGTTGGCTTCGGAAAGGAGGTGGTTTGGCCGACTGCTGTCTTGGAATCCATTGATTTACAAAGCAAGTTTTGAACGATATTCATCTGTCAAAGGAGACAATGTATGAAAAAATTTACGCTGTGGGTCACAATGATTTTTCTGGCGGCGATGTTGGTGGCCGGTACTGCAACAGCGCAGGAGGAGCAGGTCAAAGACATCACCGAGGATGTGCTGACCGGTCCGGGCAGTGTCAGCATCAACACCAACAAAGATATTATGATGAGCTACGGGGCCCAGGCCCGGATCATGCCGGTCAGTGAAACCGATTATGATTTCGGGATGGGCGATACGGTGGCCGGATATTTAATTGACCAAGAGGCAGCCGTGGCGGCCGGAGGATTTAATCCGGCCGATCCATCCCAGTTTAAGTTGGATAGCGACTTTTTTAAAACCCATGTCAATGAAGCCGGTGCACTTAACAACAATTACATTCGCACGGAAACCCGGCTTTATTTCAATGCCCTGCCCAAGAATCGCAAGTGGAGTTTTTATGCCGCCTTGGAATTTGACCGGCCTTTGGATACGGATTCCGTAGACAGCCGGGGCGGAGAGGGCAACAGTTCAAGCAATTTCGGTCTCGAACGCCTCCACGGCACTTATCAGTTGCCCATGAACATGCGGTTTCATGCCGGTTATGATATCTGGGGCGTTGACATTATGGATGGCGGCGGTCTGGTGTATGGCGACGACAATCCCGGTCTGTGGCTGACCGGCGATTATGATGCCTTCAGTTTCAATATCGGTTACTTCAAATTGATGGAAAACAATTTTAAATCCAGTGCATCAGATGCTTTTGCAAACGGCCTGGGCGGCCGCAACGATGACCGGGACCTGTATGCGGGGTATCTGACCTTCGAGCCCCAGGAGGGTCAAAAAATTCAGCCTTTTTATGTCTATGATCGGATACGGGATGTGCCGGCCGGCAGTTTTTTTGATGCGCTGGTGGTCAGTGCGGAAAAAGCGGAAGCGGAAATCACTGAAGCGGTGGGAGAGCTTGAGCGTACCGGCTATACCGATCCCCGCGGCAGGCCGGATACCGATTCGCATCATATTGGGGCATATTACACCGGGAAATTCGGTATGCTGGAGCTGTTTCTCGAAGGGGTATACCAGTTTGGTGAGGCAGAAAACACCGGATTGGCCCGGGATGACTACGATATTTCCGCCTATGCGTTGGCCACGGATGTGGGAATAGAACTGGAAGATATTATCGGCTTCGGGTTCAAGCCCCATATAGGGGCTATCTACACTTCTGGGGATGATGACCCGAATGACGATGAACTGGGCGGCTATACCGGCGTGGAAAGTGCGCAGCGCTTTTCCCAGTACTGGGGTGGTGAAAAC